>DATANT010000092.1:0-15871 GCA_036266115.1 Gemmatimonadaceae bacterium
GGCGAGCATATCATGGCGAGCATATCGCGGTGGCCGCCGGCGGACCATGGCACTTTGGGGGCGCGCGCCCCCAAAGTGCCATGGTCCGCCGGCGGCCACCGCGATATGCTCGCCATGATATGCTCGCCATGCAGAGGGATCGATCGCCGTGGTCCATGCCGAGGAGGCGCGATGATCCTGATGACGCATGCGGTCGCCGCGCCGACAGGCATGGCGGGGAAGAGCCTCGATTTCTCGCTCGTTCCGGCAGGGCGGGGCTGGGCCGGCTCGCCAGCGCTGCACTCGTCCCCTTCCTCCCTGTGATCGCCATGATCGTTCCAATTCGCGACATCGCGAGCGCCATGATCGGCCTCATGCGCTGACGGGGCGCCGTGCACACCCGCGAACGGCCGCCGACCCGGCGGGTCACGCGTCCACCGTCTCCGAGCGCAGTCCGGCTCCACCGGGCGCTTCCCGCGCCGCGCTCGCTCGTTGGGGCCGTGGTTGCCGCCGCCGCCCTGCTCGCTCCTGCGAGGGGCGCCGCGCAGACCGATGCGGGCGGCCGCCGCCAGGTCGTGGCCGACGGATCGGCGCCGCGCGTCCGGGCCGTCATCATCGAGCGGCACGATGTCTTCGACCTCAGCCAGTCATCGGCGTGGTACGAGCGGCTGATGAACACCCTCCACGTGACGACGAAGGAGAGCGTCGTCCGACGCGAGCTGCTCCTGCGCCCTGGCACGCCGTACGATTCCGCGCGGGCCGCCGAGACGGAGCGGAATCTCCGACAGCTGAACGTGTTCCGCGACGTGCGCGTGGACAGCACGCGCGCCGACTCGGGGCTCGCCGCGCGGATCGTCACGGGGGACGCCTTCACGCTGAAGCCCTATGTCAGCATCAGGACCTCCGGTGAGCAGGCGGCGTACGGCATCGGCGTCGTGGAGCAGAACCTGTTCGGGCGGCTCATCGGCGTGGAGGTGAAGTTCAAGCACGAGCCCGACCGCGACACCCTTCGCTTCGCGCTGGACATGCCGCGCCTGATCGCCGACCGGGTCGGCTTCTGGGCGAGCTACGCCAACCTCTCCGACGGGCAGCAGGGCACCGTCTCGGTCGGGGTGCCGTTCTTCTCGCTCGCCTCGCGGAGTTCGGCCCAGGTCAGCGCGGAGGCGATCGCGGGGCGCCTGCTCCGCTATCTCGAGGGCGTGCCGGAGGCGAGCGACTCGCTGCAGCGCCGCTTCGCCATCGCCCGCGCGCAGCTGGGGCTCGCCACCCGCAGCAGCGACCAGGGATACCTGCGCCTCCAGCTCGAAGGGCAGCTGCGGCGGGACGACTTCGCCCCCGACCCGGCGCCGGCCACCATCGAGCGTACCATCACCGGGGCGGTGTCGCTGTTCGCGGAAGCGAGCCGCGCCAAGTACATCGTCACCCGCGACTACCGAAACATCGGACCCGAGGAGGACGTCGACCTGAGCACCAGGGTGCGCGTGGGCGCGTCGTACGCGCCGCGCGCGTGGGGCTACGAGCGCGACGGCGTCGGTCCGAGCCTCGACGTGCTGAGCGGCGTGCCCTTCCCCCGCGGCTTCGCGTTCTTCACCGCGAGCGCGAGCACGCTCTACACCTCGGCGGGGCTCGACTCCGCCACCTTCAACATCGCCGGGACTGCCGTCGTCAATCCCGCGCCCAGACACATGGTAGTGCTCTACCTGGGCGTGGGGCGCGAGAAGAATCCGTTCCCCGGGGAAGAGTTCGACCTCGGGCTCGTGCGGGGGCCGCGCGCCTTTCCTCAGCATGCGTTCACTGGTGACCGCATGTTCATCGGGTCGGCGGAGTACCGGTGGACCGCCATCCCGGAGCTGATGCAGCTCGTCGGCATCGGCGTCGCCGCATTCGTGGACCACGGTGGGGCGTGGTACGCGGGCTCGCCACGTCGGACGGGGACCGATGCCGGATTCGGCCTCCGCATCGGATCGGCCCGCTTCCCGTCGGTGAACGGGGCCGCGCGCGCCGACATCGCCTACCGCTTCCCCAACGACGTGGAGCAGGGCGGTTGGGTGCTCGTGCTCGGCACGGGCTTCGTGTTCGAGAAGGCACGGTAGGGACTGCGATCCATCGGGGCACTGGGACCAAGGGCCAATGTTGTCGCGCGAACGCGGTGCCTAAACTGACCTAGGCGCCCATCCGTCGGCCGCGCAGCCCCCACTCCACTCGCCTCCCGGGCTCGTGTGACGGACAGCCGCGTGTCACCAATGCTGGGCCCTGATGCGCAGTTCCGGTCGCGGCGGAGCGCTCCACGTGTCTCCCACGGAGCAGCACCCCATGCCTGTCATGCAAATGCACGCTGCAGGTGAGCACAGGCTCCCGCATGGTGCGGACGAATACCCCCAGCCCCCTTTCTGGTCGGAGGCGGCGACGCGGCCAACCGTCTACGTGGTCGACGACGACGAGTCGATGCTGGTGGGACTCGCCAGCCTGCTCCGCGCAGCTGGGTATCGCGTCGAGGCCTTCCACTCCGCGCTCGCCTTCGTGGAGATGCCGAGCAGGCGGCCGGCGTGCGTCGTGCTGGACCTGTTGATGCCGGAACTCACCGGCGCCGACCTGCAACGGCGCCTCCTGCTAGGCACCGACCCCCTCCCCATCATCTTCATCTCCGGATACGACGACGTCTCCGCGGCCGTCGAGGTGATGAAAGCCGGCGCCCTGGACTTCCTGCGCAAGCCAGTCAGCGCTGACGATCTGTTGGGCGCGGTGGAGCGTGCAATCGCGCACGACCGCACGACGCAGGCCGAGCGTATCGAGAGCGATCGTCTTCACGCGCGCCTCGCCCGTCTCACCGTGCGGGAGCAGGAGGTTCTGCACGAGGTCGTGCAGGGGCTGCTCAACAAGCAGGTGGGCGCGCGCCTGGGGATCACGGAGCGTACGGTGAAGCGCCACCGCGGGATGGTCATGCACAAACTCGGCGTGGCCTCCATTGCGGAGCTCGTGCGATTCGCCGATCGCGTCGTCACAGGCGCCACCGCTCGCGCATAGCCCGTGCGACTTCGGTGCGCCTGCCCCCGCGGTCATTCGACGCACTCCCAGTCTGCCCCCGCACGTCGCTCCGCCCCGAAGGTACCCTCGCGATGGAATCCTGTTAGGTGCACACTCAGGTATCGTGCGGCCCGACGAGTCACCCACCGTGCCGGTGGCGTGATGGCCCTCGAAGAACCACCATCCCATCGAGTGATGTCAGATAGGGCACCCCGGGTCACGCTCGCCGTCATCGAAGATGACGCGTCGATGCTGTTCGCTCTGGCGTCGCTGCTGACTGCCTCCGGCTTTGGCGTGGCCCCCTTCGCGTCGGCCGAGGACTTCCTGGAGAGCTTGCCGCGGCTGACGATCGCGGGGGTCGTCAGTGACGTCTATCTCAGTGGCATGACGGCAGTCGCGCTGCAGACGCATCTCGCCGAGCGGGGCATCGATCTGCCGATGGTCTACATCACCGGACACGACGATCCGACCACGCGCGCGCTGCTCCGCGGTGCGGGCGTGACATCGTGGCTGCACAAGCCGTTCGACGAGGCACTCCTCCTTCGCGAGGTGGAGCGCGTGGTCTCCAAGGCTCCGTCCACCCCGGCCGGCACCAGTCGAACGCGCAAGTCGTGACGGCCTGGCTGCTCAGGGGACGACGTCAGAGTGGGGAGCGGGCGCGACGGAGGGCTCGTGGGGCCGCGTATGCCCGTCATGGTGGCTCTCTGCCGCGGGAACGGCGGGTTCACCGGCGAGCGCGAACGCCACTCGCGCCCCTCCACCCGGAAGATTCTCCGCCCAGATTCGGCCGCCGTGCGATTCGACGATCATGCGGCAGATCGCCAGGCCCATCCCGATGCCATCGCGCTTGGAAGTGACGAACGGCTCGAAGATCGCCTCGAGCTGATCGGGCGCGATCCCGTCGCCGCTGTCCGTGACGGCCACGACCACATCGCCCCCCGGCTCGCCCTCGACCGACACGTGCACGTGTCGCTCCGGCGCGCTCGTGGCAACGAGGCTGTCGAAAGCGTTGAGGACGAGGTTCATGACCACCTGCTCGATCTGGACGCGGTCGCCCTGGACCGGTGGGACCCCGTCGCTCGCCGACTGGGTCAGGGTGACGCGTCGCCGCCGCGCGTCGCCTTTCAGCAGCGCGACGATGTTGGCGACGAGCTCGTCGGGGCGGATCTCGGTGAGGTCGGTCGGCTCCTTGCGAAGGAGTCGCCGCAGGCGGTCGATGATGGTGTATGCGCGCCGCACGTCGTCGGAGACCTGCTCGAGGAGGCGCGCGATCTCGTGCGGTTCGGAGTGACCGCTCGCGAGCCACCGCTGGACGGCCTGCACGGAGAGGAGGATGGCGCCGAGCGGCTGGTTGATCTCGTGTGCGAGGGACGCGGACAGCTCGCCGACGATGCCGACGCGCGCCAGGTGCGAGAGCTCCTCACGGCGCTGCGTCACCTCGAGTTCGGCGCGACGCCTGATGATGGAGCTGGTGAGGACGAGGCCGAGGAGGTTGAGGCCATCGACGAGCTCGGGATCCCACGAGCGCTCGTGGTGCACGGCCGCGACCGCGAGGACGCCGAGGCAACGGCCGTCGGCCATCATCGGAAGTCCAATCATCGACTTCACCCCCAGCTCGGCGTAGCGATGTCGGTCGGCGACCAGGTCATCCGGCAGCGACGACAGCGAGGAGAATTGGACCAGCTCGCCGCGGCACAGCCGCGCCCATGTGGCGGGAAGCTCGGCGGGATCCATCGGTCGTACGGTACCGGCGTCTGGCGAGGACCAGCTGTGGACGACGCGAAGCGACGCCGCCGACTCGTCCAGCATGGCCAGCATCGCTCGGTCGACGCCGACGAGCTCCGAGGCTTGCGCGAGGATCTCCTCGGCGACGGCGTCGATCTGCGCCGCGGTCGCGGCGACCAGTTTGGCGGAGAGTCGCAGAAGCAGCAGCTCCAACTGTCGCTGAGTCTCCCGCGCCTGCTCGGCGGCCCGGCGCCGGCTGAACTGGCGCAGGAGCGTGACGATGAGGATCGTCTCCGTCACGCACACGCCGAGGAGGAGGAGCACCGGCCATCGATACCGCTCCCACGACGACGTGATCCTGTCGATGACGCGGCTCCGCGGCGGTAGGGGCGCCGGATCCAGGCCGAAACGTTGCATCGCCCGCAAGTCGAACTGGTAGGACGTGGTGCCTCGCGAATCGACGGGGGTCGCCGACGGCGGGAGGCCGGCGAGCAGGGTGCGAGCCATGTCGGCCGTACGCTCGCCGAGCACGGCGAAGTCGACGAGCGCGACGGCGGGGAGCTGCATCGCCTCCTCGAAGCGGAGCCGGTCGCCGCGCGTAGGTCGCGGCGGCTGGTCGGCATTCCGTCGGGTGGGTAGTGCACGAGCCCGCACGGCTCTCGCGTCCGCCGTGGTCGGACTGCGTGGCGATGCGTTCACGCCTGTGGCGGGTGCCTGTGGCAGCGTTGCGAGCTGCGCGAGCTGCACAGCGAGCGCGAGTTGCGCGAGCGCAGAGAGCACGACGGGAACGTCCGAGATGAGACCCGAAAACTGGCGCGCGCCACCGGCTCAGTGCCCGAAGTCGAACGGCGCCCTACCGGAATTGCGGCGTCCCACGCTGCGGCGCGAGGAGCACCAGACGCGAGCCTAGGACCCCGCCTCATGTTTCAAGGTAGGACGTGCGCCGGTCCTCGTCCACTACCGACCCCGTGCGACCGCCCGCGGTCGCGCGTCGCAGGGTGTGGCAGCATCGCGCGGCGTGCACGACGGCTGTCGCGTGGCGAACCCGACGAACGGACCCGTCACGCAGAGCCGAGTCGCCGATCGAGCCTCATCCGTGTGGACGTACGGTGGACAATGGTCCAATGGCCGCCAAGGCCTCAACGCCCCACCCTTGCCGGATCGTCAGCGCGTGCGCGAAGCGCTGCCCACCCCGTCACCCCGAGACCGGTGCGCACATCCGCCGCCCAGAGCTCGGTTCTCCGTGCAGCTGCGGTTGCCGCGGTCCTCGCCACGGCGCCGGGGGACGCGATCGCCCAGCACACCCCGTCGGAGCCGGTCGCACCGCCGACCATCGTGTCGATGGGCCAGCCGCGCCGCTGGCAGCCGTACACGTCCGGCGTCGCCACCTTCGGCCGCGACGACGACGCGAACGTCGGGGTGGCGTTCGGTGTCTACCACTCGATCGGCAGCCCCGTGACGGGCGTCTTCGGACTCGCCGGCGAGGTATACGGGCTGGCGGGGGGAGAGCATGCCACGGGCGGCGCGCGGCTCCTCGCCGTGAGCCGCGCCGTGAACCTCGGCTACGGCGTCGACTGGGACGCGCGCGAGGGCAACCTCGCGTTCATGCTCTCGTGGAGCACGGCGGTGCGTCGCGGCGGCATCTTCGGCCGCGGGACGCTACTGCGCGTCGACTGGATCCCGCCGCGCAGCAGCGGCCTGGATGTGGGCCTCACGATTCCGCTCGCGCAACGCTACGCGGGGCGCACGCGGCCGCGCTCCACCGATGTGGATCTGCCAGAGGTGGCGCGCGCTCAGTCGGGTGGCGGCCCGGCGCCCCCGGGGCGCGCCGCGATGCTCCGCGAGTATCGGGCGGCGTCGCGCGCGCCACTGCCGCCAGGCGCCGACAGCGCGTTGCGCGCCGTGCGCGAGGCGGCGAGGCTCATCCGCGTGTACACGAACTTCTTCAGTGAGCACCACGAGAGTAGCCGCGAGCGGGAGGTGGAGGCGACGCGCGAGCTCGCCCGCCGCGTGCGCGACTCGATCGCCATCGTCTCCGCGCGCTACCCGCACGGGCGTACGGCCGCGGCGGCACAGCGGGTGTACACCGCGGAGCTCGAGCGCGCATTCGCCATCGCCGTCGGTGACACGGCCGCTGGCGCCGCCGTGGCCCGCCGTGCCCGCGCCGGCCTGCTCACGCACGCGATCCTCCCGTACGACGCACTGCTCGGCCGCGTCAAGAACGACCAGTACGACCTCTCGCCACTCGCCGACGCGACGGCGCTGGACTTCCTCGCCTGGCTCCGCGACTCCTCCGGCGTGCCGGCGCCGCGCCAGGCGCTGGCGGCACACGTGCACCGAGAGTGGCTGGCCGTCATCGGCGAGGTGCACCGGCGCCTCGTTGCCCAGTGGACCGACTCGCGCCGCGTCTGGCTCCCCCTCCAGCTCGCGCTGGCGCCCGAAGAGCACGACGACCAGGCGGAGATCGACGCGCTCATCGAGCGTGCGGAGGGACGATCGTTCACCGCGGGCAACCAGCTCATGTACCTGCACGAGAACGACGCGCAGGTCGAGATCGCCCGCTCGATACTCGTCGCCCGCGACTACCACGTGCTCTGGCTCCACGACTTCGCCGGCCGGCGCCCGTCGGGCGCGGTGGACCGGGTGGGCTTCCGGCAGGTGGCCGACATCTACTTTCCCGCCCTCACGCGCGCGGCCGAGCGCTTCGACAGCACCGGGCGGCTGACGACCTACCTGCTCTTCCTCGATCAGAACTTCTACGAGCCGAACGACGGCCGGCTCTGGATGACGATCCTCGAGGACCCGCTCGGCGCCGACGTGAAGCTGCCGGAGGGCAACGACTCGCTCGCCGCGCATCTGCGCGCGCGGCAGCAGGCGCTGCGCGACGCCGTCGGCCGCTCGCGCGGCCTGCAGGCCCTGGCCGCCCGCGGCGGCGGCGAGCAGTGGCTCCGGCGCACGGTGAAGGTGCACGTCAGCATCACGCAGCCGAGCGACTTCACCTTCCGGAGCCACCGCATCATCCCGCCGATCCCGCTGCTCCCCGACAACCTCATGCGCGATCACCGGAAGATCGCCTTCTACGACGTGACCGAGGGCGCCCCGTACCGCGGCGCGATGGTCCTGTCCGGCGTCGGCGTCGGGGAGCACTACTCGAGCGCGACCTGGCAGGACCGCGGGATGCTGATCCGCGGCCCGGCCGTGCTGGAGGTGCGCGCGGCCGCACGGCGCCTGCTCCGGCTCAACGGCTTCAAGGACGCCGACGTCCCGCCGCCACTCCGGGAGACGCCGGGCCCGAAGCTGGCGGACGGCCGCACGTCGGCCACCACGGACGGCGCCAGCGGCGGCGCCGCCGCGCCGGACATCGGACGCGCGATGCTCGTGATGAACGAGCCTGGGTTCGGACGCAAGCAGGCGACCGTCGCGCGCGCCATGCTCTACAGCCTCGCGCCACGTGGAAGCGTGCTGGTCGTGCCTGATGGGCTCTGGCTGGACGGCGCCTGGGCGGGGATGTTGGCGGGCGCGGCGCTCCGCGGCTGCCGCGTGTACGTCGTGGCGCCCGCGATCGCCAACGCGCCGAGTGCGGGGTTCCCCCAGATGGCGCACACGGGGGACGTGATCCTGCGGCTGCTGCAGGTGCGGCAGGAGTTCGGCGAGGCGATCCACGCCGCCGGCGGCGAGTTGCGTGTGGGGCTGTTTGCCCCCACGGAGGACGTGAACGACATCAGCCGCCAGATGCACGAGGTGACGGTCGGCGTCGAGCGAAACCCGTGGCTGCGCGAGCTCGTGCCCTTCCCCGCGAACGTGCTCGCGGTGCTCGACAGCGCACCGGCCATCCTCGCCGCGGCCGGCTACCGCCCGTTCGCGCTTGGTCGGGACGAGACGCCGCGCCTGCCACAGCTCCACCAGAAGACGCAGTTCCTTGCCGACTCGGCGGCCCTCGTTCGCCTTGCCGGTCGTCCCGAGTGGCGCGCCGTGGCCGTGCAGTACCTGCTCGCGCGGGCGGCCCAGACGCGGCGTGGGGTGGGCACGGGCGCTCTCGCGGCCGATACGTTGCGTGCGGCGCTGATCCCCGCGGCGATGGCGCTCCTCGACGCGTACGTGGCCGCGCGGCCGCCGGCCGACAGCGCGCGAATGACCTTCTACTTCACCGTCGGGACGCAGAACCAGGACCCACGCGGCATGATGCTGGACGGAGAGGCCGTGCTCGTCGCGTCCGGGCTGAACGGCGCGATCGGCCTCTTCGACATGTACTCGCTGCTCGCGCGGACCACCTGGGTGGAGACCGAGGCGGAGCTCGATCGACTGCTGCCGCCCTACGACAACTGGCAGCGGCGCCTCGGGCGGTTCGTGCGTTTCGTGCTCTGAGTGCCGCGCGGGTCACCGCTCGACGCACCAGGACTCGGACCCATTGCCGGGCCCGAGTCGGCGGGTGGACCCGTGCCCGCCGCCACGATGGGTCGCCCGGTGGAGATGCTGTGAGGTCACGTGTGCACCGCGGTCGCTCACTCCGCGGCCGCATAGCGCCCGGATGTGTCACGTGGGCGGAGACATGGAAGCGCCCTGCCGCGTGCGTGACACGTGCACTGCGGTACGCTGCGTCGAACGACCGCGGCCCCTCCACCCCGGCCCGGTCTCAGGCGGGCGGATTCGGCTCCTCCGCCGGCAGCGCGCCGCTGTCGTGGTGCAGACCGGAGTTCCGCAGCAGGTAGTGCCACTTCTCGCGCACCCACCGCTCGAGCCCGACCTCCATCTGCTCCTCCTGCTGGGGAAGGATCGCGGGCGTGGTGGGTGCCGCCGGCGGCTCCAACTGCGCGTAGGGCCGCCCGTCGTTGTAGACGAAGCGCGCGACCTCCCGGTCCTCGGGTGGGATGTCGTCGACGGCTGGCGTGAGGCCCGCCCAGCCCGCGGGGGCGTCGTCCTCGCGCACCGCGACATGGATCACGTCCCACCCGGCCGCGAGCCCCGCGCGCGGCGACGCCTCGGGGAGCGGCACCGTGGGCACCCCGACGGAGAGCTCCGTGACGATCATGGCGATGCCCAGCGGCAGCCCCGCGTGGTCGCGGCCTCGCTCCGCAGCTCGGCGATGAGCCGCTCGGACACTGGGCTACGGGGCATGTCGGTCAGGGCTCGCGGATATAGCGGAGCATCACGCTCCCCGATCGGAACCGCCGGGTCTCCGCCAACTCGAGCGGCGTGCTCCTGGTGACGCCGTCGAGCAGCGTGCGGCCACTGCCGAGCAGGGTGGGGCTGACGACGAACTGGTACTCGTCGATGAGACCGTGCTGGGTGAGCTGCGATACGACGGAGCCGCTGCCGAACAGCATCATGTTCTTCCCGGGCTCGCGCTTCATCGCCTCGACCGCGCGGACGTCGAGCGTCGGACGCAGCTCGGCGTTGTGCCAGCGGACGTCGGTGAGCGTGCGCGAGAAGACGATCTTCCTCGCCTCGTTGATCCACACGGCGATGTCGCGGATCGTCGCCGAGCGCCGCTCGGGATGGTGTGGGTCGGCGGCCGTGTCCGAGCCGTCGAGCGCGTGCGGCCAGAACGCCTCGAACATCTCGTAGGTCCGCCGGCCGAACAGGATGGTGTCGCACTCCGACATGTCCTGTACGCCGGCGGCGGCGACGTCGTCGTCGGACACCACCCAGTTCAGGTTCCCGTCGGGCGCCGCGAAGTAGCCGTCGGCGGACACGTGGTTGAACGTGACGATTCGTCGCATGGGGTTCACGGCCTCAGCGAGTCGAGAAAGGCGCACACGCCGTCGGTGGCGTGCCGCATGACGGTCTGGCTCTGCGAGCTCTTGCCGGTGCCCCAGATGCCCATCTGGCTCGCGACGAGCAGCGCGGCCGCGGCGGGCGGCGATGCCGAGGCGCGCACCGTTCCCGCCGTCTTCCCCCGCGCGAGGGCGGTCCCGAGCGCGCTTCGCCAGCGATCGTAGAGCGCGTCGATGCGCGCGCGGAAGCCGTCGTCGAGCGGCGACATCTCCTGTGCCAGGTTGTTGAGCGGGCATCCGTGCAGCCAGCTGCCGCTGGCGATGTCGGCCTCCACGTACGTGCGGAAGGCCTCCTGCATCGCCGACAGCGGATCGCCGGCGCGCTCGAGCCGCGTGACCCAGCGCTCCATGAGCAGTGGCTCGACGATCTCGTCCACGACGGCGTACCCGAGCGCCCGCTTGTCGGCGAAGTGGTGGAAGAGGGCGCCCTTGGTGACGCCCGCGGCCTCGACGATCCGATTGAGGCTGCCGCCCTGGAAGCCGTGGCGGAGGAACTCGCGGAAGGCAGTCCGGAGAATCCTCTCCCGGGTGGAGTCGGCGGCGCGTGGCGCGCGAGCAACGGTCGGCATGGGGCGAGGATACCGACCGGTCGGTATGTCGTCAAGTCGCGGTCTCACCGCGCTCGCCAGACGATCCCGCGAGAGATCGCGAGCGAATTGACGGGCGATGGCAGGATCCATTGACACCCACGGTCCAGCTTGACTGCGCAATCGAACGGTCGAGGTCGGCACGCGACGCGCCGGTCCTCGCTTCACCGCCAGCCCCGACTTTCCATGCACCGACCTTTCAGTCCGTCCGGGCGCCCACTCCGTGTGGTGCTCGCCGTGGCCACCGCCGTCCTCCTTGCCGCCTGCGGCGGCGACGCAGGGCCCACCGGCACCGTCGACCCACCGCCACCGCCGCCTCCGCCGCCGCCACCCGCCGCGCTGGTCATGGGCGTCGACAGCGCCCGGCCGAGGGAGTTCGTCACCCTTCGCCCAACCGGGCTGGGTCGTGCCGTTCCCGACACCGTGACCGGAGTGATCGGCACGGTGCCGTTCCGCGCGATCCGCCTGGACGACAGCACCCTCGTCGGCCTGGTGCCCACCGGCGCCACCGGCTCCCAGACGGTGCGCTTCGTCGTCCACGGCCGCCCCTTTACCGCCCAGATGGTGCTCGTGGCGCCGGTCACCGCCGCGGACCCGGCCGCAGCCGCGCTCACGCTCTTCGACCGGGCGCTGGCCCGGTTCGACAGCGTCGCGGCCGCGCTCGACGCCGGTGTGTCGAACGGGGTGGACACGGCGGCCGTGCGCCGCTTCGCCATCGCCGGGCGCGCGACCGTCGCCCAGGCGAAGGCGGACTTCCTGGCGCTGACGCCCGCCGAACGGAGCGAGGCCGCGCCGTATATCCTCGCCGAGGCGGCGTCCGTCGGGCTCGAGGTGGGCACCGGCGCGTCGGCATCCGTCTCGGCGCCCTTCTCGGCGGGGCGCGCCTCGCCGGGCGGACCGAGGCTGGCGCTCGCGAGCGCATCCTCGTTCAGTGTGTGCACGGTAGTCACCAGCTTCCAGAACTGCGCGCAGCTCGGCGAGGCCCGAACTGCCATCGCCGCCGTCGCGGTGGAGATCGCCCGCTGCAGCGCCAAGACGATCGGCACGAGCGCCGTGGGCGGCGCGATCGGCGGCGCCGTGGGTGGCGCGATCGGATTCTTCGCCGGCGGGATCGGGGCGGCGCCGGGCGCGATCGCCGGCATCAAGAACGGCGCGGCGCTAGGCGCGGGCCTCGGCCTCGGCTGGTGCATGAGCGACGTCTGGGTCAAGCTTGCCGACGTTTACGACGCGGCCGTGAAGCCCGTCCTCGTCTCCGTGCAGGCGACCTTCCGCGGGAGCCCGCAGTTCACCGGTGCGCCGGGTGCCGGCCCGCGGGGCGCCGGCGTGCGAGCCCGCTTCGCCGCGCCGGCCGCGACGGAGGCGGGCACGTACACGACCGGCGTCGCGCAGCAGGTGGACGTCTACGTCGAATTCCGCTCGCTCTCGGCCGAGGACGCGAACGGGCCCCCGGCCCTGGCGAGCCTCGTCCAGCAGTTCAACCAGCTCTCGCGCTCCTGGGACGCGATCCGGGCGAAGTTCTCGGTGCTCGACGCGCCCGCCATCACGCTGCCGGCGTCGCCGCGCGTGAGCATCCAGAAGAAGGTGCCTGGCAGCTTCCTGAGTGTACAGGCGGTGACGCCGGCGCCGATCACCGCCGTCAGCTCCGGGACCGACGACTGGCGGGTGACCTTCTCCAACCCGCCTCAGGGCGACGACCTGAACTTCTCCTACGTCGTGCGCTTCGCCTTCGCGAACTTCCCGGATCAGGAGCGCACGCTCTCCGGCCTACTCCGGCCGAGCCGCTACACGGTGGCCGGGCTGACGCTCACGCCGGCGGTGGACACGGTCATGGTCGGGCAGAGCGCCACGATCACCTGGGCCGCGAGCGACTCGAGTGGCGACGTGCTCACCGACTCGCTGCTCGCGGGACGGCGGCCGACGTGGAGCTCCGAGTCGCCAAACGTGGCGACGGTGGGGGTGACGAGCGGCGCGGTGAAGGGCGTGAGCGGCGGCACCGCCGGCATCACGGCCGAGCTGGAGACCGGGCGCGCGACCATGAGCGTGCTCTCCGTGCCCGACATCACCGGCACCTACACGCTGGTGACGGAGAACGGCGTCGCCGTCCCGGGCGTCACCTTCGAGGACGACATCTATCGCATCGAGACCTCGGCCGGGTCGGTCACGCTCCGGGCGGACGGCACCTTCGGCTACTCCCGCAGCGCGATCGGGACGAACCTCGCGACCGGCAAGAAGTTCAACGAGGGCGGCTCGGGCGGCGGCACCTACACGGTGAACGAGTCCGGCACCGCCATCACGTTCGAGACGACCGAACAGGAGGGGACGCCGATCACCTTCGGCAGCGGCGGCATCCACGACGGCACCCTCTCGGTCAGCGTGCAGAGCCCGGAAGGGGCAGGGGGGGCCACGCTACAGAAGCAGCCGTAGCGGACACGGGCCCTCGGCCGCCGCATGCGGCGGCCGAGGGCCTCCTGCCCGCCCCGGCCGGGCACCGATCTCCATCGGTGCCCGGCCGGGGCGCTCGCGTGTGGGGGACGGCGGGTGCGCGCGCCGTCGCGCGGCCGCGGACCGCCGCCCTCGTCACTCGGGCAGGCGCCGCAGCCCCGCCTCGGCGTCCTGGCGAAGGGGGCGGAACTCTGGGTCGGGGGCGGGCAGCAGCGACACCACCTTCCCGAAGTGCACCCGGGCCGCCGCGCGGTCGCCCGCGCGCTCGCGGGCGAGGCCGCGGCGCAGGTGGCTGACGGCAAGGTAGACATAGTCCAGCCGCGACGCGTGCGGCACGGCGGCGTACCAGTCATCCGCCTCCCCGTGCCGCCCGGCCGCGTCGAGCAGCTCGGCGCGGCGCCAGCGCTCGCGCGTGCGCGCGAAGAACACGGAGCGTCCCGCGAGCTGGTACGGCACGATCAACTCCATCGCCTCGAGCGAGCGCAGGGCCTCGGCCGGTGCGCCCGCGTGGAGCGCCCGTTCGGCGTCGAGCCCGCGACGCAGGTCGGCGCAGAGCGCGCGCGTGCTCGGCAACCGCACCTCGGCGCAGTGGAGCGGCGGCGGTTCGCCCTCCGCCGGCCCGCTCCGCGACCGGAGCAGCGCGGTGAGGTAGGCGTGAATGACGGGCGCCGACGGCAGGTCGGCGACGAGTTCGAGGGAGAGCGGCGGCGCCGACGACGCCTGCGGCACCTCGGCGAGGGCGCGCGCGGCGCTGTCCAGCACGGCCGGCGGGAGCGTCACGAAAGGCACCGCCGCGAGCGACGCCCGGGCCCACGCGGCCATCGTCGGATCGAGGGCGCGCGCGCGGTCCAGCTCCCGCCACGCCTCGTGGCGACGTCCCTCGGCAAACGCCAGGTGTGCCAGGGCGACGTGCCCCTGCGCCCGCACGGCGATCGGCCGCGACGGCGCGACGAGCCGCCGCGCGATCGGGCGCGCGAGGTCGGGCCGCTCCAGCAGACCCGCCACGGCGGCATGGAGGAAGAAGAGGCTGTAGTCGGGGAGCGTATCGAGCGCCGCCTCCGCCGCGCGCCGGGCCGTCGCGTCGCCCACGGCGTGGGCGGCGAGGATGCGGTTCTCGAGCGCCGAGAGCTCGTCGGACGGCAGGGCGTCGGCCCGGCGCAGTAGCTCGCGGGTCGCGGCCGTGTCGCGGCGCCGGGCGGCGAGGCGCAGCGCGTGGGTGAGCGCCGTCGGCTCGATCGAATCGATCTGCAGTACCTGCGACCAGGCATCGCGCGACGCATCCACCGGACGGCCGTGCACGGGGCCCATGTGATAGGCGATCTCCGCGAGCTGGATCCACGCTTCCGAATCCCGCCACTCCGCCCGGACCAGGCGCTGGTAGAGCGACTGCGCCCGCTGCGCGTCGCCGGCACGGGATGCGGCGAATGCCTCGACGAGACTGCGCTCGCGCACCGGCAGCGGGCCCGCGAGTCTCGCGGCGACCGCGCTCGCACTGTCCGCGTCGGCACCGCGCAGCGTGCGCTCGGCGGTCGCCGCCCGGCGGTACCAGGCGAACGCGAAGCGCGGATCCGCCTCGGTCGCCGCCAGGAACGCAGCGTACGCACGCTCGACGTCGCCCCCGTCCAGCTCCACCTCGCCCTCCAGAAAGCGGCGCAGCGCCGTGAGCTCGGTCGTCCCACGCAGGCTGGCGAGCGAGAGCGAGCGGGGCAGGGTGTCGTAGAGACTCGGCAGGAGCTCCAGGGCGAGCCGGTCGGCGAGCGCCGGCAGGCTGTCGCGCGAGCCGGTCGCCACGATGCGCGTCACCGCGGCGCCGGCCGTCGGCCGACGCAGCTCGAGCTGCACCTGGAGCGCGCCGCCCGCGGAGAGCACGAGGCCCTGGAGCTCCGCCCATGCCTGCGTGCGTGCGGAGTCCGCCCCGTCGTCCGGCACGAGACGCACGCCGTCCACGTCGACGAGGGCGCTCGCGAGGAGCGGGACGAGCGCGGCGGCCGCCATTCGCGTCGCGCTGTCGCCCACCCACTCCAGCGATAGCACCCGTACCGTGCGAGCGGGGGAGCTCCTCGCCGAGCGGGAGTCCGGCTCGGCCGTCGGAACGCGGGTGGAGAGCACGGCGATCGTCGCCGTCACGCCGATACCGGCGACGGCGAGCAGCAGGCCCGCGCGCAGACGCCGGGCGCGCCC
The DNA here is from genome assembly GCA_036266115.1 of Gemmatimonadaceae bacterium. Classification (GTDB taxonomy): domain Bacteria; phylum Gemmatimonadota; class Gemmatimonadetes; order Gemmatimonadales; family Gemmatimonadaceae; genus DATANT01. The sequence goes on from DATANT010000092.1 coordinate 15,713, forward strand.
TCCGCGTCCGCGATCCCGCGCCAGAGGTCCCGCACCTCGCGCATCGGAAACGCGCGCCTCGATCGCCGCGGCGTCCGATGGCGCGTCCGGGATCGCCGCGCGCTCCACGGCCGTCACGGGCGCGGCATCGCGCGTCGCGGGCTCCGGAGTGAGCGGCGC
>DATANT010000093.1:0-13321 GCA_036266115.1 Gemmatimonadaceae bacterium
TCAGCGCCGGCGGACGTCCCGCAGTGAGGAGCGCAGCTCGTCGGCGATCAGGTTGGACGAGAAGGTCACCAACTGATCCACGGCCTGCTGGAAGTCCGCGACCGAGACCAGGTGGAGCGTACCGGCAGTGAGGATGGCGCCGGGCACGGGATCCGTGGCGCGGACGAACGGCGTGAGGCGGTCGGTGCCGCGCACCTTCACGTTCCAGATCTCGCGCCCGGTGCGGCGATCGAGCAGCACCGCTTCCGCGTTCGTGTAGAGATACGCGGCCCGCTGGCTGCGGGCGTCGAGGCCGAAGCTGCGCAGGTGCACTTCCAGCAGGAAGTCGGCGTCGCCCGACGCCTGCACCGGACGCATGCCGAGGTACCGGCTGGTGCGCTCCAGCGTGCGCTCGGCAAGGTTCTGGGTCACGCCCGCGCGCGAGGTGGCGCTGTCCAGCCGCGCGCGGGCGCGGCGGGCCTCCACGTCCTTCACGGCGCCGGCCCCCGCGGTGATCACCGCGTCCATCAGGTCGTCCGTGCGGCGCAGGTCGTAGCCCGCGACGAGCAGCCCGGGAGCCGGCGGCGCGATGTAGACCAGCGCCATGGAGCGGTTGGCGAACGTGTACTGGTCCAGGTGGTGGCCGCCACCGCACCCCAGGGATGCGAGCGCGGCGAGCGCCATCATGCCGGCGAGCGCGCGCGGGCCGGAACGTCGGGACGTCTGCCGTCTCATCTGCGTGCTCCCGCGATCGGGATCGGGTGGCCGGGTCGCGCGCCAACGCTCGGCGCGGCTCCCTGCGGGTGATCCACGGGAGCGCCACTGCTTCCCGGACGACCGCCGCCGCCTGGACGGCACGCGGAGGCCCGGCGCTAGCCAGCCATGACGCCCAGCAGCGGCACCGGTCCGCGGTCCCGCACCACCATCCGCCGGACGGCGAGGCCGCGCTCCGGGAGGTGCGCGCCGAGCGCGTCGGCGAGCCGACGGGTGGCGGCGGCCGACGGCGGCTGGTAGACGAGGAGCAGCGTGCCGCCCGGTGCCAGCGCGCGCCGCACGCAGTCCAGCGGCGCGGCGGGGTGCGTCCAGAACGCGTTCACGTTCACGGCCAGGATGCGATGGAACCGCGTCGCGCCGAAGTCCGCCTCCTCCAGCGCGAGCCGCTCGATGCGCGCCCGGCCCGCCGCGACGTGCGCCTGGTTCCGCTCCAGCGCGCGGCGCACCATGACCGGCGAGCGGTCGATGGCGGTGACCCGTCCCGTCTCGAGGCGCTCGCAGATGAGGGAGACGGCGACCCCCGGGCCGCAGCCGACCTCGAGCACCTGATCGGCCGGCTCCACGGCGAGCATCGCCGTGGCCCAGCTCAGCCGCTCAGGGACTCGCGCCGGCATGCGCCGTCGCGGTCACCGGGGCACCAGCTCGCCCAGGCTCCAGCTGCGCACATCGGCCACGGCGCAGCGCCAGAGCACCCCATGCCGGCCCTGTGGCAGCAGGCCCGCGGCGCTCACGTAGCGGGCGTCCGCCAGATGCAGGAACGCCACCGACTGCTCGTACGCCGCCGGGTCGGGCGGGTGCCGGCGGTCGCCCCACGCCACGCCGGCCGCGTCGTCCACCAGCTCGCGGAAGCCCTCGGCGAACGCCGTGTCCATCCGGGTTCCGCCCGCGGCCGACGCGAAGTGGTCGGCGAGCGCCTGGCAGTAGGCGAGGGTGCCGATCAGCGTGCCGCTCACCACCACGCCGTCCACCATGACGGTGAGGCCCACGTGCACGTCGTCGCGCTCCGCCGCGAGCAGCAGCAGGTCGAGCACGCGATCCGAGGGACGGCGTCGCCCCGCCTGATCGGCGCCATCGGCGGCGCGGCGGGCCGCAGTCGACTGGGAGGCGGGGCGAGCGGCTGACGCGATTCCCGACGCGCGCTGGGAGATGGGGTCCGGCTCGGCGCGCGGAGTGCCCGGAGCGGGGGTGGAGGTGGAGTCAGACATGGCAGCGGAGAGTCGGGGTTCGCGATCGCCACCGCTCGCGGGCGGCGGGCCGGCGTTCGAGTGATACGATCCCGAACAATAACCACGGTGCACGAGCGCGATGCCGCTTTCGCGGCGCGATACGGCGGCGAGACCCGGCGGCCTGGCGCGCCGGCGTCGGCGGTGCTCGACGCTGGACCGGCCCCACCACCGCGCCCCGCCCGACCCACTCATGCGAGCGCGCCCTTCCCCGCCGTCTCCCGCTCCCGCTCCCACGTCTCGGACACCGTGCGTCCCGCCGCGACGTCGTCGACCACGAGCACCAGGCGATGATCGTGGTCGCTGTAGAGGACCTCGATGTTGACCCCCGCGTCCGCCATCCGGCGCGCGAGCTTGCCGAGCTGGCCGGGTTCGTCCTGGCGGAGCCGCTGGAGGAGCACGTCCCGCTCGCGCACCACGCGGATGCCGGCGGCCTGCAGCGCGCGGCGAGCCGCGTCGCCGTCGTGGACGAGGAAGTGCGCGACCCCGCGGCCATCCACCACGAAGGCGCCTCCGCCCTCCACGCTCACCCCCGCCCGGCCAAGCGCCTCGCCCATCTCGGCCAGCGCCCCCGGCCGGTCGTCGAGCGCGATCGCCAGATCCTTCATGGTCTCCCTCCTTCCGTCATGTGATGCGGTGAGCCGCGCATGGCCGACCGCGTGGATCTGCCCCTGTGGACCTGCCCACGTGGCTCCGCGCGCCTGGATCGTGGGCTGGTGCCGGCTGCGCCCGCTGCACGAGTCGAGGTCTTCCGGGTGGTTGCGTGTCGGCCTCCCCGCGAAAGGCCGGGTCCGCCGAGCCCACGAGGTCGAGCTTGCCGGCGACGAGCGCGCGATACCGCCGGTCGTAGCTCGTATGGCTCGCGGTGCCCTGGCCGGTGTTGCCGTCCCAGATCACGCGGGCGGCGTAGTCGTGCGCGCGAGTGGTCATGCTGCCTCCCTGCGGGTGGGGTGTGGGGTGCGCGTGACGAGGAAGCTGGGGTTTGTGCCGTCGCCATGCTTCGGCTATCATCGAAGTGTGCCCGACACGCCCGACATCGCCGCCATCGCCGCCCTGGTGGGCGACCCCACGCGCGGGAGGATGCTGCTCGCGCTGATGGACGGGCGCGCGCTCACCGCCACGGAGCTCGCGCTCGAGGGCGGCGTGAGCGCGTCCACGGCCAGCAGCCACCTGGCGCGTCTCACCGGCGCGCGGCTGCTGAGCATCGCGAAGCAGGGCCGCCACCGGTACTTCCGCATCGCGACCCCCGAGGTGGCGGCGGCCATCGAGGGGCTCATGCACATCGCGCCCCGGCGCGCGGCGCGCCATGCCCGCCCGGGTCCGCGCGACGAGGGGCTCCGCCGCGCCCGCGTCTGCTACGACCATCTGGCTGGCGAGGTGGCGGTGCGCCTGCTGCAGCGGCTCCGCGAGCGACGCGTGATCGCGGGCGACGACGAGGCGATGTCGCTCACCACCACCGGCGAGGCGTGGTGCGAGCGCGTGGGCATCGACGTCGCCGCGCTGCGCGCGAGGCGGCGGCCGCTCTGCCGCCCGTGCCTGGACTGGAGCGAGCGCCGAGCGCACCTCGCCGGCGCCGTGGGCGCGGCGCTCCTGGACCGGATGCTCGCGCTGCGCTACGCCCGCCGCGAGCGGGACGGCCGCGCCGTGCTCCTCTCGCCGCGCGGGGAGGCGTTCGTGGAGCGGCTGGAGCTCGCCGTCTGAGCGGCATCCTGGCACGGATGCCCCTGCACGTGTGGCTCGTCACGCCCGATCACGAGAGGTGACCCCATGATCCGCAAGCTCAAGTCCGGCGAGTACCGGCTCTACTCGCGCAAGAAGAATCCGAAGACGGGAAAGCGGCGCAACCTGGGCACGTTCGGCACGCGCGAGGCGGCCGAGAAGCACGAGCGGGACGTGCAGTACTTCAAGCGGCGGGGGTAGGGGGAGGCGAGGCGCAGACGGGGCCGTGGCGCAGGGGGCAGGTGATGCCGTGGGGGCGAGCGGCCGGGAGCACGGAGCCTTCTCTGTCATCGTGCGGGCGCGACCGGCACGGAGTGCATCCCTCCTTTTGTCATTCCGCAGGAGTGTGCGGCCTGGAGGGCATCCCCCTTTTTGTCATCCCGCAGGAGTGTGCGGCCCGCAGGGCCGCACACGAGTGTCGGGATCGCCGTCCCGTCCCGTGATGCGCGTCCGCCGTGCCTGCCCGCCGCCGTGCTCAGGGTGCGGGGGCCCAACCGCCGCGAGGGAGAGCGATCCCGACACTCGCTCGCTGCACTCCGTGCCGCTCGCTCCTGCGGGATGACAACCTTGACTGGCCCCGCCGTCCGTCAGCCGCCCTGACGGCTGACAGCATGGACCGGCCCCACGCTCGGCCGCGCTCCTGCGGGATGACAAGGTGGGGCGGCACACAGCATGGCCCAGCCACCGCGCCCAGCACCGCGCGTCACGCACCCCGCCTCAACACCGATACCCGTTCACGCACTGCGACATCCGCTCGACCAGCGTGGTGCTCACCTGCGTCCACACCTCGGGCGGGAAGGGCTGGCCAGTCGCGTCGGGAAAGCCGGCGCGGAGATCGTCGAGGCTCACCAGGGTCTGCACCTCGGCCAGCGTCTTCCCCTGGCGGAAGAGCGTGTCGATGCGCGTCCTCGTGGCCTGGAGCAGCTCGCGCACCCTGCGCGTATACGCGTGATCGCGCTGCACCAGCCCGTGGCCGGGAACCACGGCGGTCACCGGCACGGTCTCGATGCGCTGCAGCACCCCGATCCACGGCCCCGGGAACGAGCCGCCCACGTACGGCAGCGGATGCACCAGGATGTCGCCGGTGAAGAGCACGCGTTCCGCGGGCAGATAGACGGTGACGTCGGCCGGGCTGTTGGCGCGCCCCCAGTTGTGCAGCTCCACCATGCGGCCGCCGAGGTCCAGGGCGAGGTCGCCGTCGAAGAGCACGTTGGGCGGGGCGACCACCACCGTCGCCAGCTCCCGGAGCTCCGCGCGCCGCTGATCGACGTTGCGTCGCAGCGCCCGCATCTGCTCGGCCGAGAGCGCCCGGCCCGCGCTGTCCTTCCCACCGGCCAGCGTCGCCTCCACCCGCGCGAGCGCCTTGTGGGTGGCGGACCCCGGCGCCGTGGCGGACCGCGGCCACCTGAGCTGATTCAGCTCGATGGTCTCGCGGTTCTCGCGCTGGCTGACGATCATCAGGCCGGGAAACGAATCCCGGTACACGCTGTTGCCGTGGGTGTGGTCCCCGTGCCAGTGCGTGTTCACGAGATAGCGCACCGGCCGGTCCGTCACGCGCCGGATGAGCGCGATGTCGGCGCGGGCGCGCGACGGGTAGTAGTCCGAGTCGATGACGAGCACCCCGTCGTCACCGACGATCACGCCGACGTTGCTGTGCGGCCAGTCCTCGGTGGCGTCGTCGTGCATGATGGCGTAGACGCCCTCGGCCACGCGCTCCATGCGCGCGGTGGAGTCGGCGATCATCGCCTGCGCGGCGATCTGGTCAACGGCGCAGAGCGTGGCGATGGCGGTGCCGATGACGAGTGGACGGATCATGGCGGCTCCTCGGGATGCGTGCGCGGGCGGGACGGCGGAACGACAGCATCGGGCTCGAACATCTGCTCCGATCGGAGGATCGGGACATCGGGCCGCACCCACGATGCGATGCCAGCGCCCGCGCGGCATCCGGGGGATTCATCACGGTTTCGTAATCGAGTTGTCGGAGCGGCTTCACGCCGGCGTGGCGCGAGGCTACCGTCCCGGTGCGGTCGCGCCCTCCCCATCACCAGCACGCCTCACCATGCCCGAGCCCCGAGACGCTGATCGCGGCTTCCCGCCGACCACCCACACCCGCCCCCACGCCCACTCCATGAGCCGACGCTCGCGGCGCCAGCGTCGCGCGTGGCTGATCGCCGCGGGGCTCGCGACCCTGGGCTGCGCGCCGACGGCTGACACCGTGGAGGAGACCGACGGCGCGCCCGCGACCCGAGAGGTGGATCTGAGCCACCACTTCGACGGCATCGATCCGCTGGACGCCACCTTCGTCGTGCTCGACGGGGAGACGGGAGACATCACCCGCCACAACCCGGAGCGCGCGCGGCGGCGCTTCCTCCCCGCCTCGACGTTCAAGATCGCGAACGCCCTCATCGCGCTGGAGACGGGCGTGACCAGCGACGCGGAGTTCACCCTGCCGTACGACAGCGTGGCGCACCGGGGGCCAGGCTTCTGGGCGGACGCGTGGTCGCAGGACCACACCCTCCGCTCGGCCATGCGCAACTCGGTCTACTGGTACTACCAGGAGATCGCGCGTCGAGTGGGGCCCGAGCGCATGCAGCGCTATCTCGACCAGTTCGACTACGGCAACCGGAACATGACCGGCGGGATTGATCGCTTCTGGCTCCACGGCGACCTGCGGATCTCACCTGACGAGCAGGTCCGGTTCCTCCGGCGCATGCACGACGGGCAGCTGGGCGTGTCCGAGCGCTCGACGCGCATCCTGCGCGACATCCTCGTGCTGGAGCAGTCCCCCGAATACCGGCTGAGCGGCAAGACCGGCACGGCGGACGTCACCCCCACGCGCGAGCTGGCCTGGCTGGTGGGCTACGTGGAGCGCGGCGGCCGCGTCTCGTACTTCGCGCTCAACGTGGAGGGCGAGCAGGTGTGGGAGCGGTGGGGCCAGCCGGCAGAGCGGTTGGCGCTGGTGCGCGCACTGTTGCGCGAGCTGGACGTGATCCCGGGTGGTGCCGAGCGAACGACGCCGAACGCACCGACGACGTGAGGGCGATGCTCCGCGTGCAGTGCGCGTGACTCCAGCACGCTCTCACGACCGCCCTCGCCGCACCAGGAACACCGCCCACGGCACCACCGCGCATCCCGCCATCCAGACGAACGGCAGCAGCTGCCCCGCGTCGCCGCTGACGACCACCACCTTGATCGCGCCCTGCGCGACGAAGTGCACGATGGCCGGAACCCAGATGGTGCGGCCGCCGAGCTCGAAGAGGTACGCCAGCGGGAACGACATCACCGCCGCCAGGCCGACCGACGCCAGCGCGAGTGGCCAGGGTAGCGTCAGCAGGAGCAGCAGGTGGACCGCGACGAAGGGGCCGGTGGCCAGCAGCGCGGCCCGCCAGAACGAGCGCCCCTCGCGCACGTGCCGGAACAGATAGCCGCGGAACAGCACCTCCTCGGCGATCCCCGCCTGGGCGAAGAGCCCGGGGAGCAGCCACGCCCAGCGTGGGTAGAGCGACCAGGGCGCGCCGGTGACGGCCACGTAGCACGGGATGATCGCGAGCAGCGCGAGGCCGACGGCGAGCGCCGTGAGCACGCCGCGCGCGGTGGGGCGCCCCAGCCCGAGCCGACGCGCGGCGGCGCGAGGAGGCTGCCCGAAGAGCACCCGCTCCACGGCGAGCATGGCGGCCACGACGAGGGCGCCGATCAGGAGCCCAGCCTGGCCGCGATCACTTCCGAGCGCGTCGCCCGCCCACTGGAACAGCGCGAAGACGGCGAGCAGCCCGAGCATCAGCCGGAGTGCGGCGGACGGGGAGCGGCGCTCGGACGGCGGACCGGTCATGGCGGCCTCGGTCGCGCGCTAATGTGCGTCGCGGAGGTCGCGTGACGCGTCGTCCCGCAGGGGCGAGCAGGCCGCGGGACGTCAGCCCTCCTTCCTTGTCATCCCGCAGGAGTGCGCGGCCCGCAGGGCCGCACACGAGTGTCGGGATCGCCTTCACGTCCCGTGATGCGCGTCCGCCGTGCCGGCCTGCCGCCGTTGCCGGCGTCCCGGGGTCGAACCGCCGCGAGGGAGAGCGATCCCGACACTCGCGCGGCCTCTCGGCCGCGCTCCTGCGGGATGACAACCTTGACTGGCATTGCTCTCGGCCGCGCGCCTGCGGGATGACCCGATGGACTGGCCCCGACTTCTAGCGGGGCTCCTGCGGGATGACGCGCTTGACCAGCCTCACCCACCGCCTCCGCGCCCGCCGTGACGAGTGCGCGTTCAGCGCGCACGGAGCCGGTCAGCGCACGCGCCCGCGGCACCTGGTGCCGCGGGCGCGTGTCGAGCTACGGCGCCGCACTCCCTCACCGCTCTCCTCAGCGGTAGCTCTGCACCTGCCGGCCGTTCTCGTACACCCGCACCTCGTCGGCACGGCCGTCGTAGTTCCTATCCTCCCACACCTGCACGATCTGGCCGCGATCGTTGCGCCACACCAGCTGGTCGGCCATACCGTCGCGGTTGCGATCCGTGTAGCTCGCCGCCGTGCGCACGTTGCCCAGCCAGCGGCCGTAGTCCGCCCCGCGCTCGCCGCGGCGGAGCGCCGCGACGTAGAGCATGCCCGGCAGCACCGTGTTGCGGCCACCGCCGTAGTAGCCGCCCACCCGGGTGCGGCCCTCGTTCACCCGGGTGCGGGTGCCGTCGCACCAGCCATCGCGGTCGCGATCGACGCAGGCGGCATCACGCCGGTCGTCGTACCGGCCATCGCGTCGGTCGTCATAGCGACCGTCGCGCCGATCGTCGCGCCGATCGTCCCGCCGGTCGTCCCGCCGGTCACCGGCGATCACCCGCCCGCCGGAGGCTCTGGCCACCCGATAGGCCGTGGCGCAATCGGTGGCCCGGGGCTGGCGGCCCGGAGGCGTGCCGTCGTACCACACGCGGCACATGCCGGCGGGCGGCATGTGCCCGGGGGGTACGCTGGTGGCGCGCTTGCCGTTGCCATTGCCCTGGGCAGCCGCGGTGCCGGTGAGCAACAGTGAGGCGGTGAATGCGAGGGCGAACGTGGCGCTTCTCATGATGACCTCCGGGTGTGGTCGACTGCGATGACGGCCACTACCAGGGCAGCTTGGAGGCCAAGAGCTCGGCACCGCCCGCATCCAGACAAGCTGTTTGACACCAAAGGATTAGCGCACTTCGTGACGGCCATCACCGGGCCATTCTGTCCTCTGTCGGTGACAGACGTGGCGAGCCCGGGTGGTCAGCCTCTGAGCGGCCGGTGGCTCACCGCTCCCGCCCCCATGCAGCCGGCCGCACCATCGCCCACCCGTACGAGCGCCATTCGGCGGCCCGCTGCCAGTGGCTGGCAACCGTGCGGCCGGGCCTGGGCGACGCCACCCCGCCAGCGGTGGATGCCGGCGGAGTGCGCTGGCCCAGCTGCCACGGTCGGGCGCCGCCGTGCCCGCTGGCGCCCGGACGCATGCCGGCACGCCAGAGCATGCGCGTGACGCGCACCGAGGGGCACCCGCCTTCGGCCGGCAGCAACCCCAGCGCGAAGTGCCGCTCCAGGCGCCCGAGCACGGGCTCCGGCAGCCGCGGTCGCAGCGCGCGCAGCACGCCCGAAGGCATCGCCACCGCGCCCACGGTCGCCGCGAGGCGCAGCGTCCAGTAGCACGACGTCGCGCCACGACTCTCGGCCGCGAGATCCGCGAAGGCTCGCGAATCCACCTGACCGGCCGCGAGAAGCCGCGCCACGTCGTGGAACGCGCGCCACGCGCCGTGCCGCAGCTCGTGCGACCAGGCGAAGTGCAGGCACGCGTGCAGCAGCAGGTCATGCGCCGCCGGAAGCCGCGCCGGCTGGCCGCCCACCCAGATCGGGATCCCGCGCCGCCACATGTCCGCCGCCGAGAGCGCGAATGGGTGCCCCGGGGCGAACAGCTCGGTGTGCAGGTCCAGCCCCGCGCCCGACACCGCGTCGCTCAGCGGCGGCAGGTGGTGGTGGTGCGCATCGTACGCCGCGCCGAGCGCCGCGGCGCGCGGGCCGAGCGTCCATCCGGCAGCCTGCAGCACGGCGTGGGCGTGCGCGGCCTGATCCGGCCGCACCAGCAGATCCACGTCGGCCATCGGGCGGTCGGCGAACTGGGGGTAGACGGCGTGCGCCACCGCCGCGCCCTTGAGCAGCATGACCTCCACGTCCGCGGCGTGCAGCGCGGCGAGCGCGGCGTGCAGCCGCTGCTCCAGCTGTCGCGCCTGGAACTCGCCCACCTGCGCGAGCTGCCGAAGCCGCTCGCGCTCCGTCGCGGGCATGCCCGGGCATCCCAGGGCCTGCAACCGCCGCCAGAGCGCGGGCGCCGCGCGCTCGCGCTGCGCCAGCCGCACGAGCCGCTCCCACTCCACCGGTCGCGCCAGCGTGGCTGCCCAGCCGGCGTCCCCGCTCGCCGTACCCGCCATGGAGAGCAGCAGCGCCGCCTCGCGCGAGAGCGGCAGTCGTGATGCGAGCGAGGACACGCGTTGCGCCTACCGCCGCCGGAGGAGTTCCACGTCGGCGATCGGCGCGAAGCTCCGCACGTGCGCGGGCGTCTCGCCCAGCGCCACGCCGCCGTACTCCACCCAGGCGTGCGCGATCAGCGCCGATCCGCCATCGCGCCGCACCCCTACGCACAGCCGGCCGCCGGCCAGCCCGCGCCGCTCGAGCAGGCGGCCGAGCGCCAGGGCGCGCGGCAGGCAGGTGGGCCGGAACACGCCGTAGGTGGCCGCGCGGTGCACCGCGCGCGCGACCCGCTCGGCGCGCGCCACGCGCTCCACCGAGGGACGCTGCGGCTCCGGTGCCACGGTCGCCTCGGCTACCAGGCGTCCGCGCGGCCGCGTGGCCACGAGCAGCTGCGCCCAGATGAGCGCGCCCTGCGCCTCGATCAGCTCCAGATAGTCGGTGGCGCGCAGGCGACCCAGCGCGCGGAGCCGTGACGTCATGAATCGCTCGCAGATCGCCCGCCATGGCGGGCGACATCGAAGACAGACATGTGGTGCGGCCGCGGTCGCTGTCGTCGGCGTTCGGCGCTGGATGGCGCCGTCGATCGGTGCAGCCCACCTCGCCGTGCGGGGAAATATACGCGCCGCGTGCCCGAACCGGCCTCGCGCGTGACATACACATTTGTCTGATCTGCCATGCGGATCGTCGCCCGGCCGGCCGCGTGGGGGCATGTGCTTTGCGCGGCCCTTGCGTCCCGCGCCAAGCTCGGGGCCGGGCGGACGGACGCCCGCCGCGCGGGGCAACGGATGAGAGCGAGGTGGTGACATCATGGAACGCGGGCGTTCGTCCATGCGCTTGGGGCGACCGAACGGCGCTTCGGGAAGGCCGGTCGCGATGACTACCGAGCCATCGCTCGGCGAGTTGTTCAGGCGGCTCAGCGCCGACACCAACGAGCTGGTGCGCCAGGAGATCCACCTGGCCCGGCTCGAGATCGCGCAGACGGGCGGCATGCTCGCCCGCGACGGCGCGAAGATCGGCGCGGCCGTGTTCCTGGCCAACGCGGGGCTGCTCGCGCTCACCGCATTCCTGATCGTGGGCCTCGGGGACCTGCTGGACAACTACTGGCTGGCCGCGCTGGTCGTCAGCGTGCCGCTGCTGCTCATCGGTGGTCTGATGGCCCGGAGTGCGGTGAACGACGTCCGGCAGCGCGGTCTGGCCCCGCAGCACACCATGGGCACCCTGCGCGAGGATGCCGCGTGGGCCAAACGGGAGGCGCGCGAGTTCAAGCGAGAGCTGACGGGCTAGGCCGGCACGGTACCGTCACGAGGCAACCCAGCCGCTGCCGTGAGTCAGGCCGGCGATCACAGCAAGGCAGGAGGAGAGCCATGGAGAGGACCAATTCGGGTGCGCCGACGACCGGAACGGGCGTTGGTGGAGCGCCTGGCGGCACGCAGGGCACGGCGTCGGGGGCGGGCACGCCGTCGGGCGCCGGCACCTCGACCGGCATGATGGGCAAGGCTACCGAGAAGGCGCACGAGCTGGTGGGCGAGGCCAGGCAGACGGCGGGTGAGCGCGTGGAGTCCGGGCTGGCGCGAGGGAAGACGCGGGCGGCCTCCACCCTCGGCAGCGTCGCGCAGACGCTCCAGCAGAGCGGCCAGCAGTTGAGCGGCGAGCAGCAGGCCGCGGCGGGCCGCTACATGGAGCAGGCCGGGCAGCAGGTGCAGCGGCTGTCCGAGTTCCTGCACAACACCGACGTGAACGAGATCGTGGACCGGGTGGAAGACGTCGCCCGGCGGCAGCCGGCGCTGTTCCTGGGCGGCGCGTTCGCCATCGGCCTGATCGGCGCGCGCTTCATCAAGAGCGCTCGCCGGCAACAGGACAGATCCACGGCCATCGCGCCGTACCGCGGCGCGCAGCTGCAGGGCGGTACCATGAACGCGACGCCGTATGCCGGGGCGGGCTTCACGGGCGATCGCGACGTGACCGCGCACCGCGAGACGGCCAGGGAGCCCGCTCCCGGCACCCGCGCGACGTCCCCGGCCGGCACGTCGTCCGCTGGAGCGACCAGCTCCGGGGCGACCAACCTCGGGGCCGGCGCGGCTCCGTCCACGTCGCCGACGCCGTCCGCTCCGTCGCCGCCGTCCCCGCCGCCCACGCCGGGATCCGGGAGCAGCGCTGGCCGCGATCCGTACGACCTGACCTGACCCAGCCAGCGGAGCGGCGCCACGGCCCGCGCGCCGCGGCTGATCACCACGGTCCAGCGAGGGAGGAGGAGCGATGGCAGCGAGCAACGTCGCCGGCAAGGCCGGCGAGGACCGAGTAGGCACCGACGCGGTGCAGATTCGCGCCGGCATCGAGCAGACGCGGGAGCGCATGGGCGAGACGCTGGAGCAGATCGGCGATCGCCTGAACCCGCATCACATCTCGGCGCAGGTCAGGGACAACATTCGCAATGCCACTCTTGGCAAGGTGGAGAACATGGCCCGCAATGCCGCAGACCGCGTGACCGATACCCAGCACACCGTGATGGACACGGTGCGCAGCAACCCGCTCCCCGCCGCCATGGTGGGCCTCGGGCTGGGGTGGCTCTTCCTCAACGGGCGCAGGCAGAATGCGACCCGGATGTCCCGCGGCGCATCGTACGAGGACGTGGAGTACGCTCGGGGCGGCGACGCCACCCAGCGCCAGGCGTACGCCGGCGGCGCGAGCGCCGCGCAGATGGCGGGCGACGCCGACGCCGATGGCCCTCGTACCCTGGAGCACGCACGCGAGCGTGCCGGCGACCCGGAGCACCAGGCGAAGGGTTCCGCCAGTCAGCTCGCGGAGCGCGCGCAGGATGCCGCGTCCACGGTGACCCACCGGGCCCGCACGGGCGCACGGCGCGTGGAGGAGCAGTTCCAGGATAACCCGCTCGCCATCGGCGCCGTGTCGCTCGCCATGGGGCTGGCGGCCGGGTTCGCGATCCCCACCACGGACCGCGAGGTCTCCCTGATGGGCGACGTGGGCAGCCGCGTGGTGGACCGCGCGCAGGGGATGGCCCGCGAGACGGCCGACAAGGTGCAGCACGTGGCGTCCCGCGTGCTCGACGAAGCCAAGACGACCACGAAGGAAGCGTCGCGCGAGGAAGGGCTGTCCATCTGAGGTCCATCCGAGCGCGGAGGAGGGCCGGGCGTCGCGCACCTCGCGACGCCC
>DATANT010000094.1:0-5480 GCA_036266115.1 Gemmatimonadaceae bacterium
GGCGCTCCGCGGCCGGGGCGGTGGGGCCCGTCGTGCCGGCGCCCTCGCGGGGAGCGGAGACCGTGGAGGCCGGAGCCGGCGGCTTCGCGCGCCCGCTCACGCGGGCTCCGGGCGAACGGTGCCGACGCCGGCCCAGATCGATGCCGCGTGTCGCTCCGCCGCCCGGAGCGCACGCGCGCCGGCGCCGGTGAGCATGAAGTGGCGGCGCGAGCGCCCGCCCCGCACGGGGAGGGGGGCGCTCGACCGCGAGGTGAGCAGGCCCTTGTCCTCGAGCCGCTGCAGCGTGGCGTACACGGCGCCGACCGAGTAGTCGCGCCCCGTGCGCGTCACGAGGTCGCGGCGCACCGCGAGACCGTAGGCGTCCTCCCCGAGGCGGGAGATCGCGAGCAGGGTGGCCAGTTCGAGGGGCCCGAGTGAGGAGGTCGTCATAAGTCCTATTGTGTAGAACAAATCGACGGAGCGCAAGAGGCGGCTTCGCCCGAGTTCACGATGTCAGCAGCTCTGTTGAAACGGCTCGCGTGAGGTGGCGTCCACTGTTCCGTCATCCCGCGCGGGGCAGCCCACTTTCCTGTCATCCCGAGCGGAGCGGCCCGGAGGGCCGCGCAGGCGAGGGATCTACTGTCTCGTGTTGGTGGCCGGCCACGACCCCGGTGACGCTAGATCCCTCGACTCGCTGCGCTCGCTCGGGATGACAACGAGTGGGGGATGCGGTCGCCCCCGTGCGCTGCCGATGAACGCCCGCCACACCCGCACCCTCACCGCAGATGCCGTGGCGCGCGGACCACCACCGCCGATCCGTCCGCCAGGAACGCGGAGCTCGGAGGCGCGCGCAGGGCGTCGGCCAGCGCGGGGCCGGCCAGGGCGACCACGTCCCCCTGGAGCGCGGCCCGCTCCACCTGCCACACGCGCCAGCGCGGATGCTCCACCCGGTACTCCACCGTGCCCCCGTCGCGCTGGCGCGTGTAGCCCCAGTAGTGCTCCGTGATGAACTCCTCCTCGGAGCCCGCGCGCAGCGGCTCGGGGGCGCCCACGGGCTCCACCGCCAGCCGGCTCCACCCGGCGGGCTGGCGCCACGCGTACTCCACGGAGGCGGGCGTCTCGCCGCCCGGCGGCACCGGGCCGATGCGATGGCGCATGGGGAGCGCCTGGTACGGCTCGTTGTACGTCAGGCGCGCGACGGCGGCGATGGCCCGGCGCGGCACGAGCTCCCGGATGAACGTGACCGCGCGGCGCACCTCCCCGCCCTCCTCGCGCCGCACGTAGAAGCGCACGTTGAGCTCCTCGAAGTGGCGATGAAACGGGATGGGCAGCCCGAGCACGCGGGTGTTGCGGAAGAGGAACCCCACCACGCTCACGAAGGTGGCGCCCTGCCAGCTATCGAGCTCCGTGCCCCGGGGCACGTATGGCTGCAGGAGCGCCGGCTCGATGCGGTAGTTCAGCATCGCCAGGTAGCGCCATTCGGCGCGGAGGAATACCCGCGCCACGCGACGCGGGCCCCTCACGTCCCGGCTCGGCTACTGGTGGCCGAGCATGTCGCCCAACCCACCCTGCACGGCATCGGCCACGCCGCCCGCCATGTCACCGGCGGCACCGCCACCCGCATGGCCGTCGACACGGCTGATGAGCTCGTCCATGAGACGCCTCGGCGTGGCTCGTTCGGCGGGGTGGGAGCGAGGCCCCCATCCCGGCCGGGCGACGCCGCACGGCGCCTACCGCGTGCGCGTGGTGGAGTTACCCGCAATGGAAGGTGACGACGAGCCGCGCCGTCTCCCGGCCCATCAGGCTGCGCAGCTCGAGGTCCGCCTCGGCCTGCTTGAAGTCGTCGGTGACGCGCAGCGAGCCGCCGTTGCGCGGGCCGCGCACGAGCTGCTTGCCGGGACCGTTCGCGGTGGCCACGACGCTGACGTCGCTCGCGTTCGCGTTGAGCGGCACGTCGCCCGACTGCCTGGTCTCGCTGGCGACGGTGATCTTCCAGTCGCCGGCCTGCGTCTGGTAGGACATGCCCTTGCCCAGGATGTACGGGCCGCCGCAGGCCGTGGCGGGGAACTCGCCCGCCACCGAGACGCCGTCGCCGGTGAGCGACACGCGCGCGGTGCCGGCCGCGCGCGCCACCGGGTCGGCGGCGGCTGCGGCGCTCGGCGCATCGACGGTCGCCTCTGGCGCGGCGCTCTCCGCCTCCGGTGCGGCGTCGTCCCGCGCATCGGCGCCGCCGCAGGCGGCAAGGGCAATGGCGAGCGCGCCCACACGGAGGGGCTGGCGGAGGAGGCGCATGGGCGTGGGGGCTGGAGGTGATGGAGCGCGGCGGCTCGTGTCACGGCGGCGTGGCTGGTGCACGCGAGACGAACCTGCGCGCGCCGAATGTGCGCCGCGCCGGGCCGCGGCGCGAGAGGGCGGCGCGGCCTACGACGTCGTCCGCTCCCCGACATGCGCCTCGCCGACGCCCACCACCTGCTCCAACCTGCGCCGCAGGAACCGGCGCTCGGCGTCCGTGCACTCCATGGTGAGCGCCCGCTGGAAGTACTCGCGCGCCAGCTCGCCGTCACCCGCCCGGCGATGGAGCTCCGCGAGCGTGGCGGGGAGCAACGCGTAGCGGCGCAGCGACGGCTCGCCGTCCAGCGGACGCGCGGTCCCGAGCGCGGCCTCGGGGCCGTGCACCATGCCGAGGGCGATGGCGCGGTTGAGGGCGACCACCGGCGACGGCTGGAGCGCGAGCAGCCGATCGTAGAGCACGAGGATGCGCGCCCAGTCCGTGCGCTCGAAGCTGGGCGCCGCCGCGTGACAGGAGGCGATGGCGGCCTGCAGGTGATAGCTGGTGACGACGTCTCCCGCGGCGGAGCGATCGAGATGCGCGAAGCCGCGCGCGATGAGCGCCCGGTCCCACTGCGACCGGTCCTGCTCGGGGAGCAGCAGCAGCTCGCCCGCGTCGTCCGTGCGCGCGGTCAGCCGGGCGGCCTGCAGGCACATGAGGGCGAGCAGCGCGTGCACCTCCGGGCGGTCCACCAGCGGATGCTCGGCCAGCAGCCGCGCCAGGCGAATCGCCTCCGCGCACAGCTCCCGGCGCACCGGGCTCTCGCCGGCGTGCGCGCTGTAGCCCTCGTTGAACAGCAGGTAGAGCGTGTCGAGCACGGCCGCGAGGCGATCGTGCACGTCGTCGGGCGCGGGCATCTCGAACACGACGTCCAGCTCGCGCAGCCGCCGCTTGGCGCGCACGAGACGCTGCGCGGCGGTGGCGTCGTCCAGCAGGAACGCGCGCGCCACCTCCCGCGCGCCGAAGCCGGCCACCACGTTGAGCATCAGCCCCACGCGCGCGTCGTGCGCCAGCGCGGGATGGCAGCACATGAACATCATCCGCAGCTGGTCGTCCACGATCTCCGCCGCCACGGTGGGCTCGGCGGCGTCACCCGCGGTGGCGTCGGCCAGCAGGCGGGCGGCCAGCTCCGGCGCGCGACGATCCTGCAGCGCGCGGCGGCGCAGCACGTCGAGCGCGCGGTGCTTGGCGGCCTGGATGAGCCACGCGCTCGGGTTGGCGGGCACGCCGTGGAACGGCCATCGCTGGAGCGCCAGCAGCAGCGCGTCCTGCACCACCTCCTCCGCGAGCTCCAGGTGGTGCGCACCGAGGATGCGCGTGAGCGTCGCGACCATCCGTCCCGCCTGGTGGCGGAACAGATGGTCCACGAGCCCCCGCACTTCGGCGTCGCTCACGCCACCGCTGGCGCCTGCTCCGGCACGGCCATCGGCTCGATCTCGCGGATCTCGATGGTGCCGCCGTACTCCAGGTGCGGGCAGTTCCGGGTAAGGCGCACCGCCTCGGCGTAGTCGGCCGCGGCCACGATGAAGTAGCCGCCGATGATCTCCTTGGTCTCGCTGAACGGCCCGTCGTGCACCGTGGGCGAGCCGCCGCGCCCGCGCAGCACCCGGCCCGAGCCGTCGCGCAGCTTCTCGCTGGCCACCAGCCTGCCCTGCGCGGAGAGGCCCTCGCTCCAGGCCACCAGCTTCTCGATCACCCGCTGCATCTCCTCGGGGCTCATGTGGAGCCACTGGTCGGCGTCGTCCACGTTGTCGTACAACAGCACCAGGAACTGGGACACGGTCATCTCCTGCGGATGGGTGGGGAGTGGAGCGACGACGGCGCGGCGTCACCGCCCGTGCTTCACCACCTAGACGAAGAACGCGTCCCGGAATCGACGACCGGCGCCGGACAGCCCGGCATCACTGGGCGGCGAGGGTGTACTCGAGCGTGTACGAGTGCTTCCCGTCGGCGATGTCGATGGTCATCGTGCCGGTGATGCCCGCGAGCTCGCCCGTGCCGGAATCCGGCACCACGCCGATCACCAACTGCTGCGCGCCACGCGCCATGGTGCCGTCGTGCTTGAGCATGAAGGTGCCGGTGCGGCCCTGCAGGGTGCCGCTCACCCGCTCCACGGCCACGTAGCCGGCGGATCCCTTCACGCTCGTCATGGCGGTGAGCATCTCGCCCACGCTCGTGGCCTCGAGGTCGCCGTGGAACGTCTTATCGATGGACATGCGGCCGAGCATCGGGTCGGCGGCGCTGCCGTACGCATCCAGGGGGTTCAGCCTGACATCGAACGTTCCGCTCGCGCGAGCCTTCACGGCCGCCTCCTTCTGGGTTGGATGGGGCTCCGGCAGTGGAGTCTGCGCGGAGGCCGGGGTGGGGGCGCCGAGGCACAGCAGGAGCGCTGCGACGGGGACGGCGGCGCGAAGTGGGTGGCGCATGCGGCTCATGGTGGCGCGGAATGGGGACGAGCGGACCCGTGCTCGTGGGCACGCGTGGTAACGATCTGCGGAGCTGGCACCGGTGGCAAGCGGTTGCGGAGCGGCGCTCGTCACGCAGCGCGCGCAGCGATCGGGTGGCCGCGCGCCTACCCGCGTGGGAGTGGGGCGCCGGCCACGGAGAACGGCGCGCTCTCCACGCCGATCCGCGGATCGTCGAGCGCCGCGCGAACGGTGGGGCGAGGGCTCATGGCGCGGTCGCCTGCCGCCGGCCGGCGACCGACGGCAGGCCGGCGGCGTCCGAAGACGCTACTGGCCGCGGCGCCCGGCCTTCGCCGACGTGGCCTGCGGCTTGATGGAGGGTCGTGCCGGGGGCGGGGGCGTGGGCTTTCCCGATTGCGGCGCGGCCTTGCTCGCGCCGGGCTTCGACGCCTTGCGCGAGAAGTCGGGAATGGCGTGATGCGATTTCTTCTTCATGGTCCGGGCGCCTCGACGCCCTGGGTTTCGTGGACGGCGCGTGCCGTCCGACCGCACGCTGGACAGCGATTTCCGCGCCGCGCGCGCCCACGCGGATCAGCGGCGTGGCTCGTGCGCGAGACGAAAGCTAACGTGCGTCGCGGAGGTCGCGTGACGCGTCGTCCCGCAGGGGCGAGGGCTCGCACTTTGTCATCCCGCAGGAGCGAGTCGTCCGTAGGACGGCGAGCGAGTGTCGGGATCGCCTTCATTGCCGTGATCCCGGGAGGGTGAAC
>DATANT010000095.1:0-9162 GCA_036266115.1 Gemmatimonadaceae bacterium
CGCTCCGATCAGCGCGCGGCCCGCGCGCTCGCGACGGTCACCCTCGTCGCCATGCCCTCCGGCCGTGGAGTGGGCGGTGAGGAGTCGCGCACGAGTCTCCGCCGCACGCGTCCCCGCCGCCCGCGTTCATCCGCGGCTCCCCGCCTCTATCCCTCGGTCCCCACCGACTCGGGCGCCCGCAACTCCTCACCGGGGTTGATGAACCGGTCGCTCTCCCACAGGTACTGCCGGTCGTGCAGCTCCCGGTACCGGCCTCCGAGCGCCATCAGCTCGGTGTGCGTTCCGCGCTCCACGATCTGCCCGTGCTCCAGCACCAGGATCTGGTCCGCGCTGCGGATGGTCGAGAGCCGGTGCGCGATCACGAACGTCGTCCGTCCGTGGCGCAGCCGGCGCAGCCCGTCCTGGATGAGCGCCTCGCTCTCCGAGTCCAGGCTCGACGTCGCCTCGTCGAGCACGAGGATGCGCGGGTCCGCCAGGATCGCGCGCGCGATCGCCACCCGCTGCCGCTGCCCGCCCGACAGCTTGATCCCCCGCTCCCCGACGATCGTGTCGTACCCGTCCGGGAAGGCGCTGATGAAATCGTCGGCGTGCGCGATCCGCGACACCTCCACCACCTCGGCGCGTGTCGCATCGGGGCGGGCGAAGCGGATGTTCTCCTCCACCGTGCCGTCGAACAGGAAGTTGTCCTGCAGCACCACTCCGAGCTGCGCCCGATAGTCGCGCAGGCGCAGGTGATCCAGGTCGCGGCCGTCCACCAGCACGCGCCCCGTGGCCGGGCGGTTGAACGCCATCACCAGGCTCACGAGCGTGCTCTTGCCCGAGCCGCTGGAGCCCACGAGCGCCGTGGTGGTCCCCTCCGGCGCCATGAAGCTCACGTCCTGCAGCACCGGCACGTCGGGCTCGTACGCGAAGCTCACGTCCTCGAACGCGATCGCCCCCCGCACCTCGCCCAGCGGCTCGCGGCCCACGTCCTCGTCGCTCTCGGTGGTGGTCTGCAGCAGCTCGCGGATGCGATCCAGCCCCGCGAACGCCTCGCTGATCTGGGTGCCGATGGAGGCGATCTGCACCACCGGCGCCGCCAGCAGCCCGGTGAAGAAGATGTACATCACCAGGTCGCCGAGCGTCATCCGGCCAGCCACCACCGCCTGCCCGCCGATGAGCATGATGAGCACTCCCACCACGCCCACGATGGCCGTGCCGAAGCTCGTCACCGCCGAGACGCCGGTGATGGAGCGCGCCACGTTGCGGAAGAGCCGGTGCACGCCGCGCGTGAAGATCGCCTGCTCGCGCCGTTCGGCGGCGTAGGCCTTCACCGTGCGGATGCCGCCCAGCCCCTCCGTGAGCCGGCCGGTGACCTCGGCATTGATCACGCTCCGCTCGCGGAACACGGGGCGCAGCCGTTTGAACGAGCGCGCCATTCCCAGCCCGAACACGGCGAGCACGAGGAGCACGAGCGACGTCAGGTGCCAGTCCAGCCAGAAGAGCACGCCCAGCGAGATGGACGCCGTGAGGATGCCGCCCACGAGCTGCACGATGCCGGTGCCCACGAGGTTCCGCACGCCCTCGGCGTCGCTCATCACGCGCGAGATCAGCACGCCCGTCTGCGTGGCGTCGAAGAAGCTGGTGGGCAGCCGCGTGACGTGCGCGTGCACGCGGCGGCGCATGTTGGTGATGGCCCGCTGCGCGGTGATGCTCACCACCTGCGAGAGGGCGAACGCCGCGCCGGCCTGCACGAGCGTCGCCGCGCCCGCGGCCAGCGCGATGGGGAGCAGCAGGTCGGTACGGCCGCGGCCGAACACGTCGTCGATCACGAGCTTGGAGCTGGCCGGCAGTACCAGCCCAGCCAACCGGCTCACGAGCATGAGCGCGAAGCCGATGGCGAGCGGACGCCGGTGCTCCCAGAGGAGCGCGCGCGCCTCGCGCCAGACGACGGCGCGGGTGAGCGGGCGACGAGGAGGTTTTGGTGGGGTCACCCGCGGAAAGCTAACGGAAGGCAGAGGATGGCAGGGAAGCGAACGGCCGGGTGCGCACATGCACCCGACCGCCCCGGGGCGGCGTGCCGCTCCGCCCGCCTTCCCCGCCCGGTCCGTCCCGCTACACGGCCTCCGAGAGGCTCGTGAAGCTGAAGTCCCGCACCTTGATCGGCGGCATCACCACGTCGCCGCCGGCCTCGGTGCCGGCCAGCCGCTCGGGCCGGCCGAGCATCTCCAGGTTGTTGAGCATGAAGAGCGGGGAGTCGTTGAAGCGGAAGTTCCGCACCGCGCGCGAGATCTTGCCGTCCTCGATCAGGAACGTGCCGTCGCGCGTGAGGCCGGTGTAGAGGATGGTGCGCGGGTCCACCTCGCGCAGGTACCAGAGCCGCGTGACCAGGATCCCGCGCGGCGTGGCCTTGATCATGTCCTCCACGCTCGCCGTGCCGCCGGCCATCTTGAGCGACTGCTGCTGGCCGGTGGCGCGCTTGCCCTGCTTCTTGGCCCAGAAGCGGCCGTACGAGAGCTGCTTCAGCATGCCGTTCTCCACCCACACCTCGCGGCCGAGCGGCATCCCCTCGTTGTCGAACGCCACCGAGAGCAGCTGCGGGTCGGCGGGATCGGAGAACAGCGTCACCCGCTCGTCGGCGATCTTCTCGCCCACCTTGTTGCCACCGCCCTGCTTGGAGAACGGGCTCCGCCCTTCGTCGGCGATGCGCGCGTCGGCGTAGAAGGCCACGAGCTGCACCAGGTCGCCCACCGCCTGCGGCTCCAGGATCACCGTATACTTGCCCGGCTCCACCGCCACCGGGTTGCGCGAGAGGCGCGCCTTCTCCGTCGCGCGCTGCGCCACGCGGGCCACGTCGATCTGCGTCCAGTCCGGATGATCGGCCGCCGCCCAGCCCGAGCCGGTGCCGTCGGCCGTGCGCACGGTGAGCGTGTAGTTGGCGCTCGTGCGGTTGGTGTAGGCGAACAGCCCCTTGTTGTTGCCCAGCCCCGACGCCTGCGCGCTGGTGACGATGAAGCCCGCCGCCTGCAGGTCGTTGGACGAGCGCGTCTGCTCGAGCGCGACGAGCGCCGCCTTCGCGCGGTCGCCCGGGGTCAGGTTGGCCGTGGACTCGAAGTACGCGTTCACCGGCGTGTACTTCTGCGGGCCCAGCCGCGGCATCGCCTCCGGGTTGTCCGGGGAGAGCTTGGCGAGCGCCTCGGACTCCCGCACGGCGCGCTCCAGCGACGCGGGCGAGAGATCGTTGGTGGTCACCACCGCGCTCTTGGGCCCGAAGCTGCTCTGCACCACCACCGTGGTGTTCCCCACCACGCCGGAGGTGGACATCTGGTTGGCCGCGAACCGCGTGTTGCCGGTCTGCGAGCTCGTGAAGTTGACCTCGATCTCGTCCGCCTTGCTCAGCTTCACGGCGCGCTCCACGAGCTCCTGGGCCTGCGCGGCGCCGAGCACGGGAGAGAGCTCCATGGCGGCGGACTGCGCCAGGAGACGCTTGGGGGCGCTCACGACTTCCTCCCGGTGTTGATGACGTTCACGTTGCGGAAGCGCGCCGGCGGCGAGCCGTGGCTCACCGCGTTGATCTGACCCGGCTGCCCCTTGCCGTCGAAGAAGCTGCCGCCCATCTGGTAGCTGCTCCTGCCACCGATCATGTCCATGCTGTTCCAGAAGTCGGGCGTGCGGATCTGGTAGGCCACGTCCTTGAGCATGCCCACGATCTTGCCGCCGCGGATCTCGTGGAACGTCTGCCCGCCGAACTGCGCGTTGTAGCGCTGCTGGTCGATGGAGAACGAGCCGTCGCCCACGATGGCGATGCCGCGATCGGTGGCGGCGATGAGGTCCTCGAACGAGCGCTCCTCGGCGCCCGGCAGCAGCGAGACGTTGGGCATGCGCTGGAACTGCACGTTGTCCCACCCCTGCGCGTACGAGCAGCCGTGCGAGCGGGTCTCCTTGCCCTGCTTGTCGTACCACCACTTGAGCCACGGCGCCTGCTCGCGCGTGGTCTGGTAGTCGTTGAAGATGCCGTTCTTGACGATGAGGAAGTCGTCGGGCTGCACGCCCTCGTCGTCGTAGCCCACCGTGGAGAGGCCGCCCTCCTGGGAGCGGTCGCCCTGCACGTTCATGAACTCGGGGCCGTACTTCAGGATGCCCAGCTGCTTGTCCGGCGGCGCGATGAAGCTGGTGCCGGCGTAGTTGGCCTCGTAGCCCATGGCGCGGTCCAGCTCCGTGGGGTGGCCGATGGACTCGTGGATGGTGAGCCACATGTGCGACGGGTGCAGCACCAGGTCGTAGCGCCCCACCTCCACCGGCCTGGCCTTGAGCTTCTCGGCCGCCTCCTCGCCCCACTTGCGCGAGTTCCCCACCAGGTCCTGCTGCAGCACGTACTCCCACCCGCGCCCCATGGGCGCGGCCACGTTGCCGCGGTTCTGGAAGTCGCTGAAGTCGGGGGCCACCGCGGTCACCTGCATCACCGGCCAGCTGCGCACCGACGTCTGCGTGATCACCGAGCCATCGGTGTTGGCGAAGCTGCGCTCCTCCTTCACGAAGAACAGCCCGCTGGTCACGAACTTCACGTTCGCCGTCTTCATCGCCTCGGCGTTCGCCTTGAGCAGCAGGTCCACCTTCTCCTCGATGGAGATGGACCAGGGGTCCACCTGGTAGGCGCTCTTCCACGTCGCGTTGGGGTGCGCCGGCGCGGGCGCCAGCTCCACGGCGCGGTCGCGCGCGAGGCGGTTGGCCTTGGCCACCGCCGCCGCCTGCCGGGCCGCCGCGGCCACCGAGTCGCGGGTGAGCTGCTCGGTGGCCGCGAAGCCCCACGTGCCGTCCACCAGCGCGCGCACGCCAATGCCGATGGAGTCGGTGTCCACCACGTTCTGGATCTGCTGCTCGCGCGTGAACACGAAGTTCTGCTGCTGCCGCTGCACGCGCGCGTCGGCGTAGCTGGCGCCCGCCTGTCGGGCGGCGTTGAGCGCCTCCATGAGGAGCTCCTTGGTCGCCGGATCCGTGTCCGGCGGGGCGGCCACCATCCCGCCGAACTGCGCACCGGCTGGGCGGGTGACGGCGGCGTTCGCCGCGGCCAGGGCGGCCGCGGTCGCGGCGCCCTGCTTCAGAAAGTCACGCCTGGTAGTCATGGGACGACGAGGGGCTGGTGACGGGACCGGCGCTTCACCGCGGGCGCCGGCGGATGATGCTGCAAGGCGAGCCTAGCGTACGCGTCCACTGGCACGAGCGCAACTTTGTAAACGGACGGTAAGCGCCGCGCGTAGTCAGGGCATCCCTCGCGAGTTACTCTTGCCGCGTTCGCCCGCCGCTCGCTCCTTCAGCCCACTACCTCGTGCGCCCATCTGTTCTGCCGCTCGCCGCGGCGTTCCTGCTCGCCACCTCCCTCGCCGGCACGGCCGCGGCACAGCCGCGCGCCGCGGCCAACGGTGCGGCCAACGGTGCGGCCAACGACTCCACGCGTCCCAGGGTGCTGCGCGTGGCCGGCGAGCGCGCCGGCCCGAGTGTCTTCCCGCTCACCGACTACCCCGAGGTGCGTCCGCTCGTCCCCGGGCAGCTGGACTGGAAGCACTACCACAGTTCGGCGGAGATCGAGGAGTGGATGCGGAAGTGGGCCGAGCAGTACCCCAACCTCGTGTCGCTGTATCAGGTGGGGGAGGCGTTCAGCGGCCGGCCGGTGTGGCAGGTGACGCTCACCAACAAGAAGACGGGCAAGGACACCGACAAGCCGGGCGCGTTCTTCGAGGGCGGGCGCCACTCCGGCGAGATCACCGCCACGGAGAGCGCCTTCTACCTGCTCTGGCACCTGCTCGACCAGTACGGCAAGGATGCCGCGATCACCCGCCTGCTCGACACGAAGGCCGTCTACATCCGCCCGCTCAACAACCCCGACGGCTCGGACATGTACCGGCTCACCGCGCAGACCAACCGCAGCTCGGTGCGCCCGCACGACTCCGATGGCGACGGGCTGCTGGACGAGGATCCGGGCGAGGACCTGGACAACGACGGCTACGTGCGCGAGATGCGCGTGAAGGTGGGGGCCGGCAAGGGGAACTTCATCCTCGACCCGGAGGACCGGAGCGGGCGCCTGATGAAGCGCGTGCGTGAAGGCGCGGGCGACTGGCGGGTGTACTCCGAGGGCGTGGACAACGACCTGGACGGCCGGTACAACGAGGACGGCGTGGGCGGGCTGGACCTGCACCGCAACTACCCGCAGAACTGGCGCCCGGAGCCGGGCGGCGATTCCACCGGCCGCGGCTACACGCAGTCCGGCGCCGGCGCCTATCCTCTCTCGGAGCCCGAGACCCGCTCGGTGGTGATGTTCCTCCTCTCCCACCCCAACGTGGGCGTCGTGAACACCATGGACACCTCGGTGCCCATGCACCTGCGCGGCCCGTCCACGTGCGACGACAGCGAGTGCGTCTTTCCCGAGGACCTCGCGCTGCTGCAGCATTTCGACTCGGTGGGCCTCGCCATCACCAAGTATCCGTGGGCGGGCAACGTGTACCGGACGTACGCCACGCGCTTCCCGGTGAATGCCTTCACCGGCGACTCGTCGCGTCCCGAGCCGCTGTTCGGCCACTCGCCGGACTTCGGCTACTTCGGCTACGGCGCCGTGTGGTATGGCGACGAGCTGTGGAACGGCGGGCGCGAGCGCGACTACGACGGCGACGGCCAGGTGGAGGCGTGGGAGGTGCTGAAGTACTGTGACGACGAGTTCGGCGGGACCTGCTTCAAGAAGTGGACGCCCTACCAGCACCCGCAGCTCGGCAAGGTGGAGATCGGCGGCTACAACCCCAAGTTCTTCGCGCAGAACGGGCCGCCGCAGGTGATGGAGAAGTGGGCGCGCAACCAGGCGCTGTTCAACCTCTACATGGCGCAGTCGCTGCCGCTGGTGGAGATCGTGAGCGCCACGGTCACCGCGCTCCCCGGTGCCGCGGCCGACTCGGCCACCCACGAGGTGCGCGTGACGGTGCGCAACAGCGGCTTCCTGCCCACGGCGCTGGAGCAGGCCAAGCGCGTCAAGATCGTGCGCCCCGACCGCGTGACGGCCCAGCCGGCGAAGGGCAGCGCCACCCGGATGATCGGCCAGCCACCGGAGTTCTGGCTGGGCGGCGGGGAGACGCAGACGGTGACGCTGCGCCTCAAGGCCGGCTCCGCCGCCGCCGACCGCAAGGTGACGGTGCGCGCCCTGAGCACCCGCGGTGGCATGGCCGAGCGCGAGCTCACCTGGTAGCACCCGAGGCAGCACCGAGCACCCTTCGGCCCGGATCGCGCCTTGCCGGCAGCGCGATCCGGGCCGAAGTTGCAGGCACATGCATCCTCGGCACCGGCTCTCACGGCCCCGGCAGTCGTCGTACCCACTTCCATGGCCGCGCCATGCGCGCGCCCTGACCATCGCCCTTCTGGCGGCGTGCGCGACCGTGACGGCAGCCTGCCGGCCGCGTGGATCGGCCCCCGAGCCCGTGCTCATCGCCAATGGCACCACCGGCGACGGGCTGCACTACGAAGTCAGCGGCCAGGGGCGCGCCGTGGTGCTGGTGCACGGCACCGCGCTCGACCTGCGCGTGTGGGACCCGCAGATGCCGGCGTTGCGCCCACGCTTCTTCGTGGTGCGCTACGACCAGCGCAGCCACGGCGAGTCGGCCATGCAGACGCGCCGCTCGCGCGCCTACGAGGACCTGGGCAATCTGCTGGACACCCTGGGCATCTCCAGCGTGTCGCTGGTGGGGCTCTCCAGCGGCGCGGCGGTAGCGGTGGACTTCGCGCTCGCCTACCCGCGCCGAGTGGAGAAGCTGGTGCTCGTGGCGCCCACGGTGAACGGCTACCCGCCCACCGAGCGGCCGGCATGGCAGGGCGAGCTGGCGCGGGCGGTGCGCGCGGGCGACGCGGACCGCGCGGCGCTCCTCTTCGCCAGCTCGCCGCTCATGGCGCTGCAGGACAGCGGCAGCGCGCGGTTCGTACGGCAGATCGTGCTCGAGAACGCGAAGCTCTGGCGCGATACCATCGGGCCGCCGCAGCCGCTGGAGCCGCCGGCCTGGGGACGCCTGCGCGAGCTGCGGGTGCCACTGCTGGTGGTGGTGGGCGCCAACGACGTCGCCGATGTCCGCCACGTGGCCGACTCCCTCACCGCCGCCGTGCCCCAAGCGCAGCAGGTACTCGTCCCCGACGTCGGCCACATCGTGAATGTGGCCGCCGCCGGCTCGTTCAACGATCTGCTCGTGCACTTCCTCGGTCAGCCCTGACGGCGGGCGTGGCGACGAGCGCGCCTGGTCCGCTCGCCCTCAGGGTCGCCGTTCGAGCGCCGCCGCCAGGTGGCGCAGCTTGTTCGGGTTGAGCACCCGGTACGCCGCGAGCAGGCGATGCCCGTCGGTCTCGAACGAGGTCGCGAAGTAGAGGCGGCCGTCCACATGGGTGACGACGGCCGGCGCGCCGTTGAGCCACATCACGCGGTTCACGATACGTCCCCGCCCCTTCGCCTCGAGGCTGAGCAGGAAGCGCGCGATGCGGTCCGAGCCCATGATCACGTTGCGCGCCGCCGACACCACGCCGCCGCCGTCGCTCGTGAACGTCGCGTCGGGGGCGATCACCGCGAGCATCGCCTCCTTGTCGTCCGCCTCGAGCGCCGCCAGGAAGCGGTGCAGCAGTTGCTCCTGCGCGTCCGGCTCCGCGCTGAACCGCGCGCGATCGCTCCGCACGCGCTCCCGCGCGCGATGCACGATCTGTCGCGTGGCCGCCTCGCTCTTCTCCAGGATGCGCGCGATCTCGTCGTACCCGGTGTCGAACACCTCCCGCAGCAGGAACGCCGCGCGCTCCTCGGGCGCCAGCCGCTCGAGCAGCACGAGGAACGCCACCGACAGGTCGGACGTCAACTCCACGCCACGGTCCGGCGCCAGGCGATCGTCCGTTGCCAGCGGCTCCGGAAGCCACGTGCCCACGTACGCCGCGCGCTCCGTGGCCACGCGGCGCAGCCGGTCGATCGCCAGCCGACTCACCACGGCCACCAGCCACCCTTCCGGCGCGCGCACCGCCTCCCGGCCCGGCCGGTGCCAGCGCAGATACGTCTCCTGCACCAGGTCCTCGGCGTCCTGCACGTCGCCGAGCATGCGGTACGCGATGCCGAACAGGCGTGAGCGGTATCGCTCCACGCCATCGGCGTGGTGAGCGGGGGTGGGCGAGATGGTGGACATG
>DATANT010000096.1:0-3361 GCA_036266115.1 Gemmatimonadaceae bacterium
GTTCGATTCCGACCGGCGCCTCTCTCGTGCGGGACAACAGATTGACCGATTGATGGTTCGCGAACGCCTCGCCTTCGGGCGGGGCGTTCTGCGTGGATGCGGGTCGTGGAGTTGCGGCGGCGCCGACTCCACCCGATCGTAGCGCCCCGGCGCCCGTGCCGCCCCGCCGTGGCCGCCGTCGCACCGGGCCGATGACATCATGACGAGCTCCACGGGAGAATCCCGTTCGGCGCGCATCGCCTCGCTCGGGCATCGAGGCCCCGCGTCGTGGACCGGCGCACCACCCACCGGCGGCGCCTGGATGCGGCCGTGGACCTGGCTCGTCACGGGTCTCCTGGCCGCCAGTGGCGGTAGCACCGTGATCGAGGCGCAGTCGGAATCACGGCAGGAGGCGCAGTCGCGTCAGGCGACGGCCGAGTTCTTCCTCGGCTCCGCGTGGAGCCTGCCGCTGCCGCTGGTGATCCGGCTGCCGGGCGAAAGCGTGGCGCTGCGGGCGCGCTACGCCACGCGTCCCTGGGTGGATGCGCCGTACTACGCGTACCGCGTGGGTGGCGGCTCGCGCGGGCACGCCGCGGAGGCGGAGCTCGTGCACCACAAGCTGTACCTCACCAATCCGCGGCCGCCCATCGAGCACTTCGAGGTGACCCACGGCTACAACCTGGCGCTGGGCAACCTCGTCATCCCGACGGCTGGCTGGCAGGTGCGACTGGGCGTGGGCCTCGTGATCGCGCACGCCGAGGGGCGCGTTGCCGGCCGGGTGGTGGGGCAACGGGCGGGGCGTGTGCGCACGTTCCTGGGAGGCGGCTACCATGTGGCCGGCGTGACGACGCAGCTGGCGTTCGGCCGACGCTACCCGCTCGGCCCGGGGGCGACCGCGCTCACCGTCGCGCCCGAGGCGAAGCTCACGGCCGCCTTCGCGCGGGTGCCGCTGGAGGAGGGGAGCGTCCTCGTGCCGAATGTGGCCGTGCACGCGCTGGCGGGCCTCGGCGTGCGCCACCGCTGGTGAGCGCACGGGCGCACGCGGGTTCTCGCAGCTCCGGTCCCCGGTGCATGTCGGTGAAACCATCCATGCGACTCCCCGTTGGGAGCGCACCCTCTCACGCATCGAGCCAGAGCATGATCGATCCGAAAGCGGCCGTCACCATCGTGAGCCTGCTTGCCGGCGCCTCCATCTGCTGGTCGGCGGCCTACGCCTGGGCCAGGTGGCTCGCTCGCCCGAAGTCGGCGCCCGGCCCGGCGCCCCACTCCGCCGAGCACGACGAGCGGCTACGCGGCATCGAGCAGGCGCTCGACGCGGTGGCCATCGAGGTCGAGCGGATCGGCGAGGGCCAGCGCTTCACCGCGCGGTTGCTCGGGGAGCGGTCGCCCGCGAGCGCGCCGGTCGTGCGCGCGCCCGTGGAGTACCGGGGCGTGGTCACGCCGCTCTAGCTCGCGACGCCTCTCCGTCCCGTTCGGTCGCCCGAGGGTACCGCGGTGGCACGCGGCGGCCGGCTCCGGATGCGAGCGCGTCGCCCGCCGGCTGCATCGACACGCGGTCCACGCGGCGGCCGTCCATGCCCATCGCCTCCGTCCCGTCGCCGCGCTTCGCACGCCGCCGAACGCCACGCCCGGCGACCCCTCAGAGCCGCTCCCGCCGGAGCAGCTGCGCGTTGATGGCCACGATGATCGTGCTGAGCGACATGAGCACCGCCCCCGCGGCCGGCGTGAGCACGATGCCCCACGGCGCGAGCACGCCCGCGGCCAGCGGGATCGCCACGATGTTGTAGCCCGCCGCCCACCACAGGTTCTGCACCATCTTGCGATAGGTGGCGCGCGAGAGCCGGATCATGCGCGGCACGTCGCGCGGGTCGCTCCGCACGAGCACGATGTCGCCGGCCTCCACGGCCACGTCGGTACCCGCGCCGATGGCCACCCCCACGTCGGCCGTCACGAGCGCCGGCGCATCGTTCACGCCGTCGCCCACCATCGCCACGCGCCTGCCCTGGCGCTGCAGCGCCTCGATCCTCGCCGCCTTCTCCTCGGGCAGCACCTCGGCCAGCACGGCGTCGATGCCGAGCTCGCGCGCCACCGCCTCGGCCACCGCGCGCGCGTCGCCCGTCATCATCACCACCGCCACGCCCATGTCGTGCAGCTCGCGCACGGCCGTGGCCGACTCCGGTCGCACCGCGTCGGCCACCGCGAACGCGGCGACGACCTGCTCGTCCTCCACGAGGCCGACCACGCCCTCACCGCGCCCCGCCGCCTCCCGGGCGAACTGCTGGAGCGAGGGCGCCGGCGTCACCCCAGCGCCCGCGAGCAGGTTGGGGCCGCCCACGGCCAGCTGCCGCCCCTCCACCGTCGCGCGCACGCCGCGGCCCGGGATCGCCTGGAAGCCCGTGGCCGCCGGCACGGCGAGCCCGCGCTCCCGCGCGCTCGTCACGATGGCCCGCGCCACCGGGTGCTCGGCGTCGCGCTCCACCGCGGCGGCCAGGCGGAGCGCCTCGTCGTCGGCGAGCGTCCCGGCGGTGCGCATGCCCACCACGCGGTGCTCGCCCAGCGTGAGCGTGCCGGTCTTGTCGAACACCACCGTCGTCACGTTGCGCGCCTCCTCCAGGCCGCGGCGATCGCGCACGAGCAGCCCGCCCTGCGCGCCCAGCGTGGTGGAGATCGCGAGCACGAGCGGCACGGCGAGGCCGAGCGCGTGCGGGCAGGCGATGACGAGCACCGTGACGAGGCGCTCGATGGCCGTCGCGGCGGTGGCGCCGGCGAGGAGCCACGCCGCGAACGTCACGCCCCCGGCGCCGAGCGCGATCCAGGTGAGCCAGCGGGCGGCGCGGTCGGCCAACGTCTGGGCGCGCGACTTCGAGGTCTGCGCCTCGGCCACCAGGCGCATGATGCCGGCGAGCGCCGTGCGGTCGCCGGTGCCGGTGACCTCCACGCGCAGCGAGCCCGCGCCGTTCACCGTGCCGGCGATCACCGTCGCGCCCTCGCTCTTCTCCACGGGTGCGGACTCGCCGGTGATCATCGCCTCGTTCACCGCGCTCCGCCCCGAGCGCACCACGCCATCGGCCGGCACGCCGTCGCCGGGGCGCACGAGCACCACGTCGCCTTCATGAATCCGGGCGATGGGCACCTCCTCCACGCGCTCGGCGGCGCCCTCGCCCGTCACGCGCGCCGCCGTGCTCGGAAGCAGCTTCGCCAGCTCGCCCAGCGCGCCCTGGGCCTGCGAGATGGAGCGCATCTCCAGCCAGTGGCCCAGGAGCATGATGGTGACCAGCGTGGCCAGCTCCTCCCAGAGCGGCATGCCGCGGAAGCCAAGCGTGACCGCCAGGCTGAAGCCGAAGGCCATCGTGATCGCCAGCGAGATCAGCGTCATCATCCC
>DATANT010000097.1:0-2450 GCA_036266115.1 Gemmatimonadaceae bacterium
GCCGACGATGTGCATCGCCGTCTCGAACGGCGCCACCTCGTCGCCGTCGAGCAGCGTCTCGATGGTGATCGCGCGGAAGTCCGCCTCGCCTTCGCGACTGGTGGCGGCGATCTGCGTCTGGAGCATCCGCACCACCTCGTACACCCCAGCCACCACACCCGCCTTCTTGGCGAACACCTGCATGCGCACGATGGGATCGCGC
This sequence comes from Gemmatimonadaceae bacterium, assembly GCA_036266115.1. Lineage (GTDB taxonomy): Bacteria > Gemmatimonadota > Gemmatimonadetes > Gemmatimonadales > Gemmatimonadaceae > DATANT01. The sequence continues at coordinate 203 of DATANT010000097.1, forward strand.
CCCGCGTGGGCGAGCGCGGCGGCGGTGCGCACGAAATAGCGGTCCGCGTACCAGCCCTCGCGCATGCGCGGGTCGAACTGGAACACGCTCGCCGGCATCGCGGCCAGGTTGCGGTGGAAGGTCTCGTGCCGCGCCTCTGGCGACGCGGTCTCCGACGGCAGATGCGGTCGGCCGGCGGCGCGCGGCAGGAGCTCGGGATCGAGTGCCATGCACACAATGTGATGCGGTCCAGCCGGATACTACAGGGTGCGGGCCCGGCCACCCGCCCGTTCCGACGCCGCGCTCCTGGAACGCGGGGACGCGGTGAGCGTGGCCACCATTGCCGGTGGTATCCGAATGTCGCGGTGCGCGAGCGGACGGCGCGGCCCGCAGGGTAGATTCCGGAACGATCTTGGGCGCGGGACGAACCGTGCCCGACGCGCCTAGCAGGTGGTCCAGCTCGGTAGCTCATGCCGGACATCATGAGGCCTCCCCGCGGAGGCGTCGTGAGAGGGCGACTGGTACGACGGCCGGGCTGGGGCGCGTCATGACCTCTCTGGATCAGGAGGACGGCATGCTGACACCGAACGAGCTCGGGGAGATGTGGCGGGATCTCGCGCACACGCAGGTGCTGAGCGTCTACCTGGACACGCGAGTGACCGACCCGGCCATGCGCGACGCGTGGCGCCCGGCGCTACTCACCGCGATCCGGGCGGCGGGCGCCCACATCACCGATCCCCAGGAGCGCGGCCGCTTCGACCAGGCCGCGGCGCTCCTGCGCGATCCGTCGCCCGCGCCCGGCGGCATGTGGAGCGCGCCCGGGTGGGTGGCGTTCGCCACCGCCGACGGGCTGCGCTACGCCGCCGACCTTCCGGTGCGGCCCACGAGCCTCTGCGTCTGGCGCGAAGGGCCGGTGATCGCGCCCTACGTGCGCGCGCTCAAGCAGCATCGCCCGGTGATCGTGGCTCTGGTGGAATCGCGCTCCATCCGACTCTTCCGGTATGCGAAGGGCGCCATCCAACGAATCGAGGAGCTGACCACGCCGAGCGAGGAGCCGTCGGGCTCCGGTTCCGCGGCGCAGCCGCGCGCCACGTCAGCCCCCTCGGCCCGCGGCGCCGTTGGCACGGAAGCGGTCGCACGGCACCGCCTGGCCGCCTTCCAGCGCATGGCGACCGCGTTCGCGGGCCGGGTGGAGGCGCTGGCCGGTGAGGCCGGCTGGGTGCTGATCGGCGGCTCCTCGGAGTGGGCGCATCACGCCCATGAGGCGCTCGGCAAGTCGCTCGAGGGGCGCGTGCTCGTGTCGTCGACGCTCCACCACGACGCGGCCGATGCGGACATGAAGCGCGAAGCCACCGATGCCGCCACCGAGCTGCGAGGAGCGCACGGCCGCGTGATCGTCAACCAGCTGCTCGATCGGGCCAATGGCCACGCTCGAGCCGCCGTGGGGGCCACCGCCGTGCAGCGCGCGTTGCGAGCGAGCGCCGTGGACCTGCTGCTGGTGTCGCCCGAGCTCATCCGCGCCGACGAGGCGCTGGCCGAGGACGCCGTCCGCGCGGCCATCGGGCAGGGCGCGACGGTGGAGGTGCCGTCCGGCGACGCGGCCGCGAAGCTGGACGGGGCGGCGCAGGGGATCGCCGCGCGGCTCCGCTTCCCCGTAGAAGGCATGGGGGGATCGGAAGAGGAGGAGGAGGCCGTGCTCGCCGCGCCAGATGCGCAACAACCGTAGCGTGGGTGCTCGCGTGAGCACGCGGAACCGCGAGGTGGCCGCCTGAGCGGCCACCCCGTGGCAACACCGGCGGCGACGGGCCAGGGGGCGTTCCATCGGCCCACCGGGATCGTCGCCGCCGACGAGCCGCCCGCACCGCCAGGACGGCGGTGGCGGGCGCGCATCCTCATCGCGGTGCTGGCGACCGCCGTGCTGGTCGCCATCGCCCCCTACCTCCCCGGGCTGCTCGGCGCGGGCATCCTCTACGTCGTCTGCCGGCCGGCGTACGTCCGGCTCGAGCCGCACCTGGGGCCACGGGCGGCGGCCATCGTGCTCGCGGTGGCCGCGGTGACGCTGCTCCTCATGCCGGTGGTGTGGGTGAGCGTGGTGGCCGTGGTGCAGGCGCCCGGCGCGCTCGGTCGCGTACTGACGAGCGATGCCTTCGCGAGCCTGAGCGGCCTGCACGTGGGCCCGGTGGACGTGGGTGCGCAGCTCGAGCGCGCGGGCTCCGGGCTGGTGACGTGGGCCTCCCGTCAGGCCATCGTGCTGGTGGGCAGTGCGACG
>DATANT010000098.1:0-4933 GCA_036266115.1 Gemmatimonadaceae bacterium
GCGCGGCGCGGCGTGGTGCTCACCATGGTGCAGCTGGGCCGCGGCGCGGACGTGGTGCCGCTGGCCGACGTGCTGGCCGAGATGGGCAGCGACGACGCGGATCTGCAGGTGCTGGCCGCGGAGGCGCGCGTGGCGGCCGGCGACCTGGCCGGCGCCCTGGCGCTCGCCGAGCGCGCCGTGACGCTCGCGCCCGAGCGTGCCGACCTCCGCCAGCGACACGGCGAGCTGCGCGCCGCGTACGGCGACATCGAGGGCGCCATGCAGGCCCTTCGCGGCGCGCTGGCGCTGGACGGCGATCGCGCGGCCGCGCGGCGGCTGCTCGCCGGGTTGCTCACCGATCGCGGCCAGCTGGTGGAGGCGGAGCGCGAGCTGCGGCTCGCGCTGGCGGTCGTGCCCACGTACGCCGAGGCGGCGCTCGCCCTGGCGGACCTGTGCCGCGAGCTGGGCCGCCCCCGCGAGTCGCGCGACCTGCTGATCGAGCTGCTCCAGCACAGCCCGTACGACCTGGGCGCGCTGGTGTCGCTGGGCGAGACGCTCTACCTGATGGGCCGCCGCGCGGATGCCGCCGCGGCGCTCGCCCGCGTGCTGCGCTTCGACCCGGAGCACGCCGGCGCGCTGTTCCATCAGGGCGTGCTGCTGGCCGACCAGCACCGCGAACGCGAGGCCGTGCAGTGCTGGGTGCAGGTGATCGCGGCGGACGTGCGCGGCGTGTACGCCGAGCGCGCGCGCCGCGCAGCGGCGGCGGTGGGCGTGCGCGGCGCGCTCGAGCTCGTGGCATAGCGAGGGCGCGCCCATGGCCATCGAGGGACCGCTGCGCGAGCTCGGGCTGCACGACGTCTTCCAGCTGCTGGACCTGAGCCGGAAGACCGGGGTGCTGCGCATCACGTCGGAGCTGCGCGACAACGAGGGCAAGGTGTACTTCAACGCTGGCCACGTGGTGTTCGCGTCCGTGCGCTCCAACCCGCACGCCATCGGCACCATGCTCGTGCGCTCGGGCCGCATCACCGAGGAGGAGTTCGGCCGCGCTCGCGCGCGCCAGGTGGAGAGCGCCGGCGCCCAGCGCCTGGGCGCGATCATGGTGGATCTGGGCTTCATCACGCCGCGAGAGCTGGAGCGCCAGCTCCGCCTGCAGGTGGAGGCCGTGGTCTACGAGCTGCTTGCCTGGCGGGAGGGCACGTTCTCGTTCTCCGAGCAGCGCGCCGAGGAGCTGGATTGCGAGGCGACCGTGCGGCTCTCCACCGAGTCGCTGCTCATGGAGGCGGCGCGGCGGATGGACGAGTGGTCCGCGATCGGGGACTACATCCCGAGCCTGGACGCGATCCCCACGCTCGCGACCACCGAGACGGGGGGCGGCGCGCCGGTGGCGCTGCGCCCCGACGAGTGGGAGCTGCTCTCGGTGGTGGACGGCGAGCGGGATCTGCGCGCCGTGGCCGCCGCGCTGGGCGCCTCGGAGTTCGACGTCGCCAAGCTGGTGGCCCACCTGGTGAAGGCGGGCATCCTGGCCATCCAGGAGCGGCCGCGCGTGCTGCGCGACAGCGCGGCGGCCGCGGCGGCGCACGTGCAGCGCGCGTGCACCGAGCTGCGGCACGGCGCGCTGGAGGACGCCCTGGACGAGGCCCGGCTGGCGATCGCCGCCGATCCCGGCGCCGCGCCGGCGCGGCTGGTGGCGGCGCGCGTGCTGCTGCGGCTGGGGCGCGCACAGGACGCGCTGGAGGAGCTGCGGCGCGCGGCGCAGTTCGCGCCCGACGACGTGGAGACGCAGGCGGAGCTGGGCTTCGCCGCGGTGCGTCTGGGCCACCTGGCGGAGGGCACGGCGGCCTGGCGCCGGTGCCTCGACGCGCGGCCTCCCGGCGAGCTGGCGGCCGACGTGCTGGACGCGCTGGACGCTGCCGACCGGCTGCGCGACGTGCTGGAGCGGCGCGCCGGCGCGGCGGACGAGGTGCTGGCCCATGTCTGACCCGGTGCGCGAGCTGAGCGCCACGCTGGCGCGGGACCCGGAGAGCGAGGCGTTCCTGCCGCTGGGCGAGGCGCTGCGGCGTCGCGGCGATCTGGACGCGGCGCACGGCATCGCGATGCGCGGCGTGGAGCGCCACCCGTTCAGCGCGGCCGCGCACGACCTGCTGGGCCGCGTGGCATCCGACCGCGGGGAGCTGGACGTGGCCTACGATGCGTGGGACGCGGCGGTGAGCCTGGACCCGACGCTCGCGGCGGCGCGGAAGGGGCAGGCCTTCGTGCGCTTCCGGCAGGGGCGCCTGGCGGAGGCGGAGGCCCATCTGCGCGAGGCGGTGGCGCTGGCCGGCGGCAGCGATCCGGAGACCGACTCGGCGCTGGCGCGCGTGCGCGAGGCCGCGCTGGCCGACGTGATGGGCGTGGTGCTCGCCCCGGTGGTGACGCCTCCCGACGGCGTGGTGCCGCACGCGGATCCCGCGCGCCTGTTCGCGGACCTCACGGACATGGATGGCGACGCGGCGCTCGGCGCCGGCGGGGTCGCCGCGCTCTTCGTGGACGAGTGGGGTACCGTGCGCGCCGGCGCGTGCACCGACGACGCCGGTCGCGACGTCGCGAGCGAGGTGGGCCGGGCGCTGGGCGACATCGGCGGCGAGGCATCCGGCGCCATGCGCCACCTGGCGCTCGGCTCCTGGCGCACGCTGCACGTGGAGGCCGAGCGGTCGGTGGTGGCCATGGCACCCGTGGACGCCGGCGGGGTGGTGCTGGTGGCGGCCGCGCCGGCGACGCCGCTGGGGCGCGTTCGGCGCCTGGCGGTGCGGGCCGCGATGCGGGCGCGCGACTGGCGCGGGAGTCCGGCGTGACCGCCGCCGCGCGGCCCACGCGCAACCCCTATCAGCACGTCGTCGCCGACATCATGCGGCTGCGCGGCGTGCAGGGCGCCATCGTGGTGGACGCCGGCGACGGTATCCCGATCGCGTCCACGCTCGACGTGGGCGTGGACGGCGAGGCCGTGGCGGCGCTGGCCGCGTCGCTCTTCCAGCGAGCCGCGGCGGCCACCGTCGCCGCCGGCTACGGCACGTCCGCGTACGTGCAGCTGGAGGGCGAGCGCGGCTGGCTGTGCGTCACCGGCCAGGGTGGGCTGGTGCTGGCCGCGGTGGCCGAGCCGCGCACGAACGTGGCGCTCCTGCGGCTCGCGTTGTTGCGGGCGCGCGAGCACCTCGCGTAAGCTCCGATCCGCCGCTCCGTACCGTCCCCCACTCCCGAGACCCCGTCGCACCGTGTCCCTCGTCAACTACGCCACCCGCGAGATCACCTGTAAGCTCGTGTACTATGGCCCGGGGCGCGCCGGTAAGACGACGAACCTGCATTACATTTACGAGCAGCTGCCGCCCGAGCGCCGCGGCAAGATGATCTCGCTCGCCACCCAGGGCGACCGCACCCTCTTCTTCGACTTCCTGCCGCTGGACCTCGGCACCATCTCGGGCTTCAAGACGCGCTTCCAGCTCTACACCGTGCCGGGGCAGGTGTACTACGCCACCACGCGGCGGCTGGTGCTCCAGGGCGCCGACGGCGTGGTGTTCGTGGCCGACAGCCAGGCGCGCCTGCTGGACGAGAACGTGGAGAGCCTCCAGGACCTGCACGCGAACCTCGCGGAGCAGAACATCGATACGCGCACCGTGCCGCTCGTGCTGCAATACAACAAGCAGGATCTCCCGCGCGATCTCATCCTGGGGGTGCCCGCGCTGCAGGACGCGCTCAACTTCCGCGACGTGCCGCACTTCGCGGCCGACGCGGTGCACGGGCTGGGCGTGTTCGAGACGCTGCGGTGCGTGGCCGAGCAGGTGCTCCGCAAGCTGAGCCAGGCGCCGGTGGCGGGGGTGGCGTAGCATGTACCTCGATGGACGCTTCCGCTTCGACAACTACGTGGTGGGCTCCGCCAACCGGCTGGCCGTCGCGGCGGCGCGCGCCGTGGCCGAGTCGCCGGGGGCCGTCTACAACCCGCTGTTCATCTACAGCAGCTCGGGGCTGGGCAAGACGCACCTGATCGGGGCCATCGGGTACCACGCGCGGCAGCAGCAGCCGGAGCTCACCGTGCAGTACGTGACGGTGGACGACTTCGTGGAGCAGCTGCACGTGGCGGTGTCCACGGGGCAGAGCGAGCCGTTCAAGCAGCGCTACAAGCAGATGGACCTGCTGCTGCTCGACGACGTGCAGTTCCTCACCGGGCGCCGCGAGACGCAGAGCGAGCTGCTGCGGCTGTTCAACATGCTGCAGGGCAGCAACCGGCAGATCGTGATGACGAGCGACCGTCCGCCGTCGGAGATCGCCGACGTGGACGAGCGGCTGGTGACGCGGCTGGCGGGTGGCCTGATCGTGGACATCGGCGCGCCCGACTTCGAGACCAAGGTCGCGATCCTGCGCAACGTGTGCCAGCAGCGCGACATGAGCTTCATGGCCGGGGTGCTGGAGGAGCTGGCGCAGCTGGAGTACGCGAGCGTGCGCGAGATGCAGGGCGCGCTCACGCGGCTGGCGGCGCACCAGTCGCTGGGCGAGGGCGAGGTGACGCCGGCCGTCGTGCGCCGCCTGCTGGGCGAGCGCCAGCGCGCCGCGCGCCTCACGCCGTCCATGACCGGGGCGTTGGGCGACGGCGAGTACCTGAGCTTCGTGGCCGACGTCGCGGCGGCGGTGGCCAGCACGGTGGAGTCGTGGAAGGCGGAGCTGCTCGGGGCCATCGACGAGTGGAGCGCGCAGGGCTACCGCACGACGGTGCTGGAGCGCGCCCTGGCCATGACCAAGGCGCCCAACGTGGAGGGGCTGCTGGGCACCTTCGCCCAGGTGGTGCAGCACCTGCGCGCGCTGGAGGACGAGGCTGCGGCGCTGGACCCGGGCCTGCGCGCGCTCGCCGTGTTCCGCGACCCGGAGCAGGTGGCCGCCGCCGAGACGTTCGTGCAGCGCCTGCGCGACGCCGGCAAGGCGCTGCCGC
>DATANT010000099.1:0-4278 GCA_036266115.1 Gemmatimonadaceae bacterium
CGTTCACGTATCCGTCTGTGCCTATCTGTTCCTTTTCCTAAGCCTCGCTCAACCCACTAGACCACAAGAGGTTATAGCACCGCCCCGCCACGCAGCAGCGACAGGCTGACGATGCGCAGTTGAGCAGTCTCCAAAACTTCCGGTTCTCCTGGGCAACCCGCCCTGGGTACGCCCGCACCACGTGGACGCGCGCACGCGGGCGGCGCTCCGCGAGCGGTTCGCCACCGCGCGCGGCGCCGCGTGGGCGGAGGGCGCCCGCGACGCCGGCGCCGGCCCGGGCTTCGCCGCGCAGGTGGATCTGGCGGCGCTGTTCGTGGAGCGCGGCCTGTCGCTGCTGCACGACGGCGGCACGCTGGCGCTGCTCGTGCCGGCCAAGCTGTGGCGCGCGCTCGCCGGTGGCGGGGTGCGGCGCCTGCTCGCCCGCCACGCGCGGCTGTGCGCGCTGGAGGACTGGTCGCGCTCCCCGCCCGCGTTCGACGCCGCGGTGTACCCGTCGCTCGTGGTGGCCACCCGCGGCGCGCCCGCGCCGCAGGCAGCGGACGCCTGCGTCGCCGTCACCGAGCACGCGCCGGGCACCAGCCGGCGTTGGAGCGCGCCGGCATGGGCGCTGCCTCTCACCGCGGACCCGGCCAGCCCCTGGCCGCTCGTGCCGCCGGACGTGCGCGGCGCCTTCGATCTGGTGGCGGCGGCCGGCCCGCCGCTCGCGCACACGCCGTTCGGCCGCCCCGAGCTGGGCGTGAAGACGGGCTGCAACGCGGCGTTCGTCGTGCAGGGCGACGCGTGCGTGGCCGACGCCGACGACTGCATGCGCGTGAGCGCCGGCGATCGGCACGGGCTGGTGGAGCGCACGCTGCTGCGCCCGCTGGTGCGCGGTGAGACGCTCACCCCCTGGCGCCTGCACGACACCAGCGAGCGGATCCTCTGGACGCACGACGCGCTCGGCCGACCGCTGCCCGCGCTCCCGCCGACGGCGCACCGGTGGCTGCGCCCGTGGCGCGCGCGGCTGGCGGCTCGCAGCGACGGCCACGGCGCCGCGCGCTGGTGGATGCTCCATCGCACCGACGGCGCCGACCACCGGGCGCCGCGCGTGGTGTGGAGCGACTTCGGCCGCGTGCCGCGCGCGGCGGTGATCGCGGCCGGCGATCCCACGGTGGCGCTCAACACCTGCTACGTGCTGCGCTGCCCCACGCTGGCCGACGCGCGCGCCCTGGCCGCGCTGCTCAACAGCGCGCTCGCCGCGGCGTGGCTGGAGCCCATCGCCGAGCCGGCGCGCGGCGGCTACCGCCGCTATCTGGCGTGGACCATGGCGCGCCTTCCGCTCCCGGCGGACTGGCCGCGGGCGCGCACGCTGCTCGCGCCCATGGCCGAGCGCGCGGAAGCCGGCGATGCGCCCCCGCCCGACGCGCTGCTCGGCGCCGTGCTGTGCGCGTACGGGCTCGCGCCGGACGACGTGTGGCCGCTGCTCGCCTGGCAATGCCGGTGAACGACGCGAAGGGCGCCAATGGCGCGAGTGGCAGCGGCGGCGACGATCCCTCGCCCATGCCACGCCCTGCCTCCGCGAGCAGCGTGCGCACCCGCATCGCCGCCCTGATGCTCGGCACGGCAGCCGCGGACGACGACGCGGGCGACGCCCTGGGTGACATCGTGCTCCTGCCGCACCAGCTGGACGCGGTGCGCCGCGTGCGCGCGCTGTTGCGACGCGAGCGCGGCGCGCTGCTGGCCGACGAGACGGGGCTGGGCAAGACGTTCGTGGCGCTGGCGGTGGCGCGCGGATACGGGCGCGCGCTCGTCGTCGCGCCGGCCGCGCTCGCGCACATGTGGCGAGACGCCGGTGCCCGCGCGGGATGCGCGATTCCCTTCGTGTCGCTCGAGCGGCTCAGCCGGCGTCCGTTGGACGCGCTCGATGGTCGCACGTCGTGCGATCTCGTGATCGTGGACGAGGCACACCACGTGCGCACGCCCTCCACGCGGCGTTACCAGCGGCTCGCGGCGCTCACCCTGGACGCACACGTGCTCCTCCTTTCCGCCACGCCGCTCCACAATCGGCCGCGCGACCTCGTCGCGCTGCTCGCGCTGTTCATCGGCGAGCGCGCGTATTCGCTACGCGAGCACCAGCTCGGGCCGCTCGTCGTCCGACGGCGCCTGGCGGACGCGACACCCGGCGCCTCAATCCCCACGGCCGCCGCGCCCCTGGAGCTCGTGCTCCCGGGCGATCCCGCCGTGCTGGACGCGCTGCTCGCGCTGCCGTCCCCGGTGGGCGCGCACGACGCCGGCGACGGCGGCGTGCTGCTCACCCTGGGGCTCGTGCGGCAGTGGAGCTCCAGCGACGGCGCGCTGCGCGCCGCGCTCCGCCGCCGTCTGGCCCGGGCCGCGGCGCTGGAGGCGGCGCTGGCCACCGGCCACCACCTGAGCGGCGCGGAGCTGCGCGCGTGGTGCGTGGGCGACGACGCCGTGCAGCTCGCCTTTCCAGAGCTCCTCGCGCCGGCCGCCGGGGACGCCGCGGCGCTGCTCCCCGCCGTGCGCGAGCACGCGCGCGCCGTGCGCGCCCTGCTGCACGGCCCGCTGGGCGCGAGCACTCGCGACGCCCAGCGCGCCGCGCAGCTGCGCGCGCTACGCTCGGCGCACCCCGGCGAGAAGATCGTGGCCTTCACGCAGTTCGCCGACACGGTGCTGGCGTTGCGCCGCGAGATGGCCGGCGACTCCGGCGTGGCGGCGCTCACCGGGCGCGGGGCGACGGTGGCCGGCGGCGCGCTGTCGCGCGCCGAGGTGCTGGCCCGCTTCGCGCCGATCGCGCTGGGCCGCGCGCCGCCGGCGGACGCCGAGCGAGTGACGCTGCTCATTGCGTCCGACCTGTTGAGCGAGGGCGTGAACCTGCAGGACGCGTGCGTCGTGGTCCATCTGGATCTGCCGTGGACCCCGGCACGGCTGGAGCAGCGGCTCGGGCGCGTCCGGCGCATCGGCTCGCGTCACCAGCGCGTGGCCAGCTACCTGTGCCCGCCACCCGTGGGCGCCGAGGTGGTGCTGGGGCTGGAGCGGGCGCTCGCGCGCAAGCTGCGCTCCGCCGGCCGGCTGGTGGGTGTGGCCGGGATGATCCTGCCGTCGTTCGGCGCCGCAGGGGTTGGGAGCGCCGGCGCGCCGCCCGGCGCTCCCAACCCCCAGAGCGCACCCGAGGCCGAGAGCGCCCTGCGGCGGCATCTCCTGGCGTGGCGGTGTGTTCGGGCAGACACCGCGGCCAGCGACGAGCGGTGTGCCACCCGCGGCGGCCCGCTGCTGGCGGCGGTGCGCGCACCCCGCGCCGCGTTCCTGGCCGCCGTGTACTGCCAGGGCGAGGCGTTGCTCGTGAGCGGCGTGAGCGGGGCGGCCGGGCTCACGCTCTCGCTCGACGCACGCGCCGCCTGCCGCGTGGCGGCGGAAAGCGGTATGGGCGACGTGGCGGTGGACGCGGACTTCCGCGACCGCGTGCTGTGGGAGCTCCGGCTCTGGCTGTCGCGGCGCGCCGCGCGCACGGTGCTGCGGCTGGAGCCCGACGGCGCGCGGCGGCTGCAGCGTGCGATACTCGCGCGCATCGCCGCCGCCACCACGCGGGCTCCGCGACACCAGCGCGCGACCATCGCGGCGCTCGCGGCGCGCGCGCGGCTGGCCGCCACCGCGCGCTACGGGGCCGGCGCGGAGGCCGTGCTCCGTCTGCTCGTCGCCACACCCGCGCGGGGCGACGCCCGGGGTGACGAGGCGTGGCTGCGCACCATCGCGGCCTTCGCCGATGCGCACGGGCACGACGCCCGCGCCGAGTCGGCCGCGAGCACGGCGCGCGTGGAGGCGGTGCTGCTCCTGCAGTCGGAGGCGCCGGGGTGAGCCGGGCCCCGCGGCGCGATGCTCACCCCGCCACGCGCTGCATGAGGGCGAGCACGGCGCCCGCCGGATCGCGGATCACGCAGTAGCGCGGCGCGCTCCCCGATCCCTTCACCTCGGTGAGCAGCTCGCCGCCGCCCGCGGTGCACCGCTGCCGGCTGGCCTCCAGGTCGTCCACCAGCACGTACACCAGCCACTGCGGTGGCAGGTCGGCGTTGCCGCCGCGCGCGTGACACACGCCGGCCACCCAGGCGCCACTCTCCGGCGCGGTCATGGCGAAGTCGGCGTAGCCGCCCATGTCCAGCTCCATGGGGCGCCAGCCGATCACGTCGGCGTAGAAGTCGCGCACCGCGCCGGCGTCGGGCACGGTGAGGTCCAACCCGGCGAGGGTACCCGCCGGCTGCTTCCGTGGATCGCTCATGAGTGGAT
>DATANT010000100.1:0-7321 GCA_036266115.1 Gemmatimonadaceae bacterium
AAGCAGTTCGTGGTGCTCACGCGCACCGTGGACGCCGCCGCCGTGGCGCAGCTGCAGCGCGACGCGGTGGTGCGCTTCCCCAACGTCTCGAGCATCGACCTCTCGCTCATCCAGCGCACCATCGGCGACATCGTGGAGCGCGTCTCGGTGGCGGTGCGCTTTCTCGCGGTCTTCAGCCTGGCCATCGGCATCCCGGTGCTCTTCAGCGCCGTGGCCGCCACCCGGCGAGCCCGCCTGCGCGAGGGCGTGCTCCTGCGCACGCTGGGCGCCACGCGCCGCCAGGTGCGTGACATCCTGCTGGCGGAATACGTGATGCTCGGCCTCCTCGGCGCGTTCACCGGGATGGTGCTGTCGTTCGCTGGGGCGTGGGGCGTGATGCGCTTCGTGTTCGAGGGCGAGTTCGCGCCCGCCTTCGGGCCGGCGCTGGCGATCGCCGCGGTGATGGTGCTGCTGACCGTGGCGATCGGGCTGCTGAGCGGACGCGAGGTGTTCCGCGAGACCCCGATGGCGGCGCTGCGGGAGAGCTGAGCGCGAGCCAGGAGAAAGGAGACAGCAGCGAAGGGCCAGGAGAACTGCAGAAGCAGCGAAGGGCAGAAGGCGGCGCTCCGTGCGCCGCCTTCTGCCCTTCGCTGCTTCGTCCCTCCTTCCCGTCCGGTTCCTCGGGCCTAGCGGCACACCTCGCTCACCACCCGTCCGCCCAGCACCACCGCGCACACGTGGGTCGTGTACTCGAACGGATCGCCGTCGAAGAGCGCGAGGTCGCCGTCCTTGCCGCGCTCCAGCGACCCCACGCGCCGGTCCTGGCCGATCACCCGGGCCGCGTCGATGGTGATGGTGCGGAGCGCCTGATCAAAGGTGAGGCCGTTGGCCGCGGCCACCGCCGCCTCCCAGAGCACCACGCGCGTCTTGGGCACGTAGCCCTCGAAGCCGCTCTGCAGCGCCACGAGCACACCCGCGTCGCGCAGCGCCTTCGCCGTCTCCAGCGATGCGTTCGCCGTCTCACCGCCCGGCCGCACCATGGTGGGGTGCACGATCACCGGGACCTTCGCGGCCACGATCTCGGGGAGCACCAGCTGTGCGTCGGCGGCACCGTCGAGCACCAGCCTGAAGCCGAACTCCTGCTGCAGCCGGAGCGCGGCCAGGATGTCGGGCGCCCGCTGCGCGGTGATGAGCGCGGGCAGCGTGCCGTCCAGCACCCGAGCCAGCGTCTCCAGCCCCAGGTCACGCGCCGGACGCTTGTCTTCGGGGCCCTGCTGCTTGCGCGCGTAGTCCCGCGCCTTGACGAGCTGCTCGCGCAGCATGGCCACGCCCTTGGCGCGCGTGCCGGGTGAGCGCGGCGAGAAGTTGCTGGTCACGCCCTGCCCCAGCGTGAACGCCACCATGGTGGCACTGTCCACCAGCGCGTCGCCGATGTGATCGCCCACCGTGCGCACCACCATCGTCTGGCCGCTCACCAGCGCGCCCGGCCCATGCCCGGTATGCAGCGTGGTGACCCCCATCGACCGCAGGTAGCCGACGAGCTTGTCCTCGGCGTTGTACGCGTCGAGCGCGCGCAGCTCCGGCTGGATGGGGTTGGATCGCTCCAGCTGATCCTGGTCGTTGTTCGTGGCCAGTGCGCCCGCGAGCCCCACCACCGAGTGCGCGTCCACCAGGCCCGGTGTCACCACCTTCGCGGTGAGCACGCGGTAGCCCTGCGGGATCCGCACGCTGGCCGCTGGCCCCACCTCGGCGATCCGCCCGTCGGTGACGATCACCACGCCGTCGGTGATCGGCGCGCCGGCCATCGTGTACACGGTCTCGCCGCGCACCGCCACCTGTGCCTCCGCCACCCCCGGCGCCGCTCCGCCCACGACCCCGGCGATCACCGCCGCCGCCATCACGCGCGTCAGCCCCTGCACGCCGTCCCTCGCTGCGACGCTCATTCGTGATCCTCCATCCCCTCGTGCACGTGAAGCGTCTGATCGGTGGCCGCGCCCTCGCCACCCACCGCGAACCGCCGGTCCTTGGGATCCTTCCGGTCGAAGACCTTGGCGCCGTCCACCCACGTCTGCTCCACGTGGGTGTAGACACTGAGCGGGTCGCCCGAGAGCACGAGGAAGTCGGCGTCCTTGCCGGCCTCCAGCGAGCCCACTCGCTTGTCGAGATCCAGCATTCGCGCGCCGGCCATGGTCATGGCATACAGCGCCTTGTCGCGCGACATCCCGGCCCGCACGCCCAACCCCGCCGAGCGGAGGAAGAAGCGCGAGTCGGTGACGCCGTCGTCCGTGTGGAAGCCGGTGAGGACGCCCGCCTTCTCGAGCGCCGCGCCGTTCGTGATGCTCACGTCGATCGCCTCCTCCTTCCCGCCCGGCGCGTCGATGACGATGATGGACGCCGGCACGCCGGCCTTCCCGATCTCGTCGGCCACCTTCCACGCCTCGCTCACGTGCTGCAGCACGAGCCGGAACCCGAACTCGTCGCGCAGGCGGATGGCGCTGAGGATGTCGTCGTGGCGATGCGTGTGGAAGTGCACCACCCGCTTGCCGGCCAGCACCTCGCCGAGTGCCTCCATCTCCAGGTCGCGCGTGGGCAGCTTGGTGGAGTCACCGGCGGCGGCCTTCACCCTGGCCTGGTACTCGCGCGCCTTCACGTACTTGTCGCGCGCCAGCGCCACCGACTTGGCGCGCGTGCCGGGGAACGGCGGCTGGCCGCGCGGGTTGGTGCCATTGGCCATCTTCATGCCGCCGCACACCTCCGTGAGCACGTCGCGGCAGACGAGCAGGTCGGCGAGCGTGCGCCCGTCGCGCAGCTTGATGTACGCCGTCTGTCCGCTCATGAGGTGACCGGAGCCGGGCATGACGTTGGCCACGGTGACGCCGCCCGCCTGCGCGCGCTGGATGCCGTCGCTGCGCACGTCGATGGCGTCCAGCACGCGGACGCCGCCCTGCATGGGCGACGAGCGGTCCGCGCCGCTGCCGCCGCCGATGTGCGAGTGCGTGTCCACCAGCCCGGGCATGATCACCTTGCCGGCCACGTCGTGCACGGTGGCCCCCGCCGGCACCGCGGTGCCGGCGGGCCCCACCCGCACGATGGTGGTGCCGCGCACCACGAGCACGCCGTTCTCGATGGGCGCGCCCACGATGGGCAGGATGGTGGCACCGCGGAAGACGTGAACCGACGGCTGCGCCGGCTGCTGGGCCGGGAGCAGGCTCCCGGGCAGCAGGAGCGAGGCGGCGGCGAGTACGAGTGGTCGCATGCGCGCGGGGCGGGGGTGAGGAGGGATGCTGCGAGTGGTGAGCGACGAGCTAGCGGAACCGGATGCCGTTCGGCGCCACGTCACCCGATTTGGGCATCTTGAACGGCTGCGGCGTGGCCCGCGGCGCCGGGCCGGTGTCGCGCTTCGCGCCGCGAGCGGCCGGCGACTGCGCGCCCTGCCGGTCATCACGGCCGCGACGCTGCGGCGCGCCGCCGGACGCGCCGGCGCCGGACTTCATGGTCAGCGCGATGCGGTTCCGCTCGAGATCCACGGACATCACCGTCACCGATACCCGCTGTCCCACCTTCACCACGTCGTTGGGGTCCTTCACGTAGCGGTCGGAGAGCTGCGACACGTGCACCAACCCATCCTGGTGCACGCCGATGTCCACGAACGCGCCGAACGCCACGATGTTGGTCACCACGCCTTCCAGCACCATTCCTTCGGTGAGGTCCTTGGGCTCCGCCACGTCGTCGCGGAACGCGGGCTTCTCGAACGCCGCCCGCGGATCGCGCCCGGGCTTGCGCAGCTCGCCCAGGATGTCCTGCAGCGTGGGCAGGCCCACCTCCGGCGTGACGTAGCGCGTGAGGGTTACGTTCTCCAGCGACTGTTCGTTGGCCAGGAGCTCGGTGAGCGGCGCGCCCAGGTCCTGGGCGATGCGCTGCACCACCTCGTAGCGCTCCGGGTGCACCGCGGTGGCGTCCAGCGGCTCGTCGCCGCCGCGGATGCGGAGGAACCCGGCCGCCTGCTCGAACGCCTTGGCGCCCAGGCGCGGCACGTCCAGCAGCTCCCGCCGCGAGCGCAGCCCACCGCGCGCGTCGCGGTGGCGCACGAGATTCTGCGCCAGCGTGGGCCCGATGCCGGCCACGTACGCGAGCAGCGACACCGACGCGGTGTTCACCTCCACGCCCACGCGGTTCACGCAGCTCATCACGGTCTCGTCCAGCCGGTTCTTGAGCCGCGTCTGGTTCACGTCGTGCTGGTACTGCCCCACCCCGATGCTCTTCGGGTCGATCTTCACCAGCTCCGCCAGCGGGTCCTGCAGCCGCCGCGCGATGGACGCCGCGCCGCGGAGCGACACGTCGAGGTCCGGCAGCTCCTCGCGCGCCACGTCGGACGCCGAGTAGACCGATGCGCCGGCCTCGTTCACCACCACCACCTGCGGCTGCGGGCCGCCGCGCGCCTGCAGCGTCTGCTTCACCAGCGTCTCGGTCTCGCGCGACGCGGTGCCGTTGCCGATGGCGATGAGCTCCGGCGCGTGCGCCTCCACCAGCCGGGTGAGCTGCGCCGCGAAGCGATCCGGCTGGTGCAGGAAGAACGCGTCGGTGGCCACGATGGCACCGGTGCGCGACACCACCGCGACCTTCACCCCGGTGCGAAAGCCCGGGTCCAGCCCGATCACCACGCGCCCGCCGGCCGGCGGCGCGAGCAGCAGCTGCTCCAGGTTGCGGCCGAAGATCACGATCGCCTCCTCGTCGGCGCGCGTCTTGAGCTCCAGCCGCAGCTCCACCTCGATGGCCGGCGCGAGCAGCCGCTTGTACGCGTCCTTCGCCACGAGGGCGAGCTGCGCGGTCGCGCGACGGCGGCCCACCACCCGCGCGTCCAGCGCGCTCGCGATCTCCTCCACCGGCGCCTCCACGCTCCACGCCAGCTCGCCCTCGGCCTCCCCGCGGCGGATGGCGAGCATGCGGTGCGACGGGATCTCCCGCAGCGGCTGCTTGAAGTCGAAGTAGTCGCGGAACTTGGAGTGCTCGTTCTGCTCCTTGCCGGCGAGCACGGTGCTGCGCACGGCGCCCCTGGCCCGCGTCATGTCGCGCACCTGGCCGCGCACGTCGGCGTCTTCGGCCACCCGCTCCGCCAGGATGTCGCGCGCGCCCTGCAGCGCCGCGGCCACGTCGGTCACCTCCCCCTCGGCGTTCACGTGACCCGCGGCCGCCTGCTCCACCTCGGCGTCGCCGGCCGCGCCGTCCCACAGCAGATCGGCCAGCGGCAGCAGGCCGCGCTCCATGGCCATCATGCCACGCGTGCGCCGCTTGGGCTTGAACGGCAGGTAGAGATCCTCGAGCGCCTGCTTCGTGTCCGCGGCCAGCAATCGGGCGCGCAGCGCATCGTCCAACTTGCCCTGCTCCTCCACCGACTTGAGGATGGCCGCGCGGCGCTCCTCCATCTCCTCGAGATATGCGGCGCGGTCGCGCACGTCGCGCAGCTGCACCTCGTCCAGCCCTTCGGTGGCTTCCTTGCGATAGCGCGCGATGAACGGCAGCGTGTTGCCCTCGGCGAAGAGGGCGAGCGTGTTGGTGACCTGGCGCGGAGCGATGGCGAGCTCCTGGGCCAGCCGGGCGATGAGCGACGGCGGCAGCATGCGGCGGGGGGCAGGCGGGAACGGATGGAAGGCACCGCCGCGCGAGGCGGCGGGAACGCCGACCGGTGACGTTGGTGGCGGGGCGCGTATACTGGTGACGGCGGGCCGCATGAGGCAACGCCTTGACGTGACCCGCGGAGCGGGTCATACGTCCTTCTCTCGACCACCGGTCTCGGCCTACCTCGGAGACAACGCAACGTGCGGACGGCTCACCCAGAGCAGGGCTGGCAGCGATACACGGAAGTCGCGCGCCTCGCGCTGGCCAGCGGCGACACGATGAACGCGGACCGCGCGCTGAGCGAGGCTGTGAACGCCGCCGAAGCGCTGCCCGATGGCGCCACCCACGCCGCGGTGGCGCTCACCAACCTCGCGCAGCTCCGTCAGCGCCAGGACCGTCACGCCGAGGCCGTGCCGCTGCTCACCCGCGCGCTCGCCCTGCGTGACGAGGCCTTCGGCTGCGACCACCCGTCCAGCGTCCGCACCGCGGTGCTGTTGGCCGAGGCCTACGAGGCGTGCGGCGCGTCGGAGGACGCGCTCCCGCTGCTCGCTCGCACCGCGCAGGCCCTCGAGCGGCGCCGGCAGACGGTGAGTGACGAGCTCACGAGCAACCTCTCCACGCTGGCCGGCATCTACCGCCGCCGCGGTGACCACGCCCGCGCGGAATCCGCGCTGCGCCAGCTCCTCGCCGTGCTCCGCCCGCTGCCGGCCGACGACCCGGCCATCGTCGCCGCGCTGGCCAACCTGGCCGACACGCTGCAGCACCTGGAGCGCCCCGCCGAGGCGGAGCGCCTCTGGCGCCGGGTGGCCGAGCAGCGCGAGCAGGCCGACGATCTGGACGCCGCGGCCCTCGGCATCGCCTACGAGCGCATCGCCGAGTGCCGCGCGATGCTCGGCCGGCGCGCCGAGGCGCCCACCGCACGCGGGCGGGCGGGCGCGCGCCGGGGTCGACGCGACGCCGACGACGCGCGGCAGGTCGCGCACACCGTGGCGCTGCCCACCCAGGGAATGCTGATGATCGTGCGCGGCGACGGCATGCCCGATCCCACCGCGCCGCGTTCGCCCTGGTGGCGCCGGTGGGCGGTGGCCGGAACGGCCGCGGCGATGGTGGGCGGGGTGCTGCTCGGGCGCCGGCGACGGGCGGACTGACCGGTCACCGGCGCCCTCCCCTTCACTGCCCGGCCGCGAACGCCGCTGGCAGCGCCCCCAGGATCCAGAGCACCACCCCCGCGATGGCCGCCTGCCGGGTGGTGATACGGCCCGTGACCTTGAGCCCGATCGCGAGTAGCGCCGCGAACCAGATGTTGAACGGGTTCAGTCGCTCGGCGAGCGCCAGCAGCACCGCGGATCCGTCCGGGTCCATGAAGCGCGCGGGGCTCACCACCACGGCCCAGCGCGACGTGAGCGACGCCGGGTCCATGAGCACGCCCTGCAGCAGGTAGACCACCTGCTCGAGCAGGAACGGGAACGTCGCGAACGCGGCCACCACGAACGCCGCGCGCAGCGTCTGCCGGGCGTCCAGCAGCTTGCCCACGATCCACGAGACCAGGCCGGCGACGAGCATCATGAGCGGCACGGCGAACACGCCGGTCATGATCACGCCGACGGACGAGAAGCTGCGCATCTGCGCGAGCTGGTCCGCGGTGATCTGTGGACTCTTCTCCATGATCTTCGCCGAGGCCCGCGACCACTCCGCGTCCCACATTGGCGCGAGCAGCTGGGTGCTC
>DATANT010000101.1:0-11378 GCA_036266115.1 Gemmatimonadaceae bacterium
CGCGGCGAGCCCCTGCCAGCCGCTCGCCGGCCGCTGGATCGACGAGGTGTGGCACCTCGTGCGCGACCTGGCCGCGCAGCTCGCCGACGACATCGCGGTGCTGGGCCCACGCCTGCGGTGCGCGCTGCCGGACGGCATCACCGTGCTCGGCGCGCACCCGATCTACGTGGAGGCGGGCGCCGTCGTGGAACCGCTGGTGGTGATGGACGCCACGGCGGGGCCGCTGCTCGTGCGCCGCGGCGCGACCATCGCCGCGTTCACGCGGCTGGTGGGTCCGCTGTTCGTGGACGAGGGCTCCTCGGTGGGCGGCGGCAAGGTGGCCAACTGCTCCATCGGCCCCGTGTGCCGGGTGCACGGGGAGATGAGCGCCGCGGTGTTCCTGGGGCACTCCAACAAGGCGCACGACGGCTTCGTGGGCCACTCCATCGTGGGCCGGTGGGCCAACGTGGGCGCCGGCACCATCACGAGCAATCTGAAGAACACGTACGGCACCGTGACGCTGTGGACCCCCGCCGGCATGCGCGACACCGGCATGCAGTTCCTCGGCACGCTCTTCGGCGACCACGTGAAGACCGGCATCGGCGTGTGCCTCACCACCGGCACGGTGCTGGGCGCGGGCGCCAACGTGTATGGCAGCGCCATGCCACCCAAGGTGGTGCCACCGTTCGCGTGGGGCGACGGCGTGCCGTACGCGAGCTACGATCTCGCGCGTTTCGTGCAGACCGTCGAGCGCATGATGGCGCGCCGGCAGATGGTGCTCGGCGCCCGCGGTCGGCACCAGCTCGAAGCCGCGCACGCGGCGCGCTGGACGGCGGCCGAGTGAGGATGTGGGTGCTGGGCAGCGGCAGCCGCGGCAACGCGCTGCTGCTCGAGTCGGGCGACGCGCGCGTGCTGGTGGACGCCGGCTTCGCGCCGCGGGTGCTGCAGCAGCGGCTGCGCGCCGTGGGCGTGGAGCCCGGTTCCATCGCGGCCTGCCTGGTGACGCACGAGCATGGCGACCACGTGAAGGGCGCGGCCGCCGCCGCCGAGCGGTGGGGGTGGACACTGCACGCGAGCGAGGGCACGGCAGGCGCCTTTCCCGAGCTGCGGATCGACGGGCTCACCTCGTTCGCTCCCGGCGATACCGTGGAGCTGCCAGGGTTCACGGTGCAGACGCTCGCCTCGTCGCACGATGCCGCGGCGCCGGTGGTGCTCGTGGCCACGGCGCGGGACAGCGGCGTGCGCACCGGCATCGCCTACGACCTGGGGCACGTGAGCGGCGAGACCCGCGCGGCGTTCCGTGACCTGGACGTGCTGGTGCTCGAGTCCAACCACGACGAGGGAATGCTGTGGGCGGGCCCCTACCCGCCCTCGGTGCGCAAGCGGATCGCGAGCCGCACCGGTCATCTCTCCAACCGCGCGGCCGGCCTCTTCGCGCGCGAGTGCGCGCACGGCCGGCTGGCGCACGTGGTGCTCGCGCATCTGAGCGAGAAGTGCAACGACCACGGCGTGGCACTCGCCAACATCCGCGGGGCGCTCGCGCCCACCGCGTTCCGCGGCCAGGCGCACACCGCGCTGCAGCACGCGCCCGTGGGGCCGTTCACGGCCCGCACCAGCCGTACGACGGCGCCGGCGCAGCTGGCGCTCGCGCTCTGAGCCGGCGACGACCGTGCCGTGACCCGGCCGGCCGGCCGAGCGGGGTGGCAGGAACGACAGAGGGGAGCCCGATCGGGCTCCCCTCTGCGTGTAACCGATGGCGCTGGGCCTAGTACATGCCGCCCATGCCGCCGCCCGGAGCCGCCGGAGCGGCCGGACGGTCGTCCTTCTTCTCCACGATCAGCGCTTCGGTCGTGAGCAGGAGGCCCGCGATGGACGCGGCGTTCTGCAGCGCCGTGCGCGTCACCTTGGTCGGGTCGATGACGCCGGCCGCCACGAGATCCTCGTACGTGTCGGTGAGGGCGTTGTAGCCGAAGGCGCTGTCCTTGGAGGCGCGCACCTTCTCGACCACGATGGAACCCTCGCCGCCCGCGTTCTGCACGATCATGCGGAGCGGCTCCTCGATGGCGCGGCGGATGATGGCCACACCCACCTGCTCATCGGCGTCTTCCACCTTGAAGTTCTTCAGCACGCCCTGGGCGCGGATGAAGGCCACGCCGCCGCCGGGGACGATGCCCTCCTCGACCGCCGCGCGGGTGGCGTGCAGCGCGTCTTCCACGCGCGCCTTCTTCTCCTTCATCTCGCTCTCGGTCGCGGCACCGACGTTGATCACCGCCACGCCGCCGGAGAGCTTGGCCAGACGCTCCTGGAGCTTCTCCTTGTCGTAGTCCGAGGTGCTCTTGTCGATCGCGCCCTTGATCTCCTTGATCCGGCCCTCGATGTCGCCCTCGTCACCGGCGCCGTCGATCAGCGTGGTGTTGTCCTTGTCCACGACGATGCGCTTGGCACGGCCGAGGTCCGTGACCACGGCGTTCTCGAGCTTGAAGCCGACGTCCTCGGAGATCACCTGGCCCTTCGTGAGCACGGCGATGTCCTGCAGCATGGCCTTGCGGCGATCGCCGAAGCCCGGGGCCTTGACCGCGCAGACGCGCAGGGTGCCGCGGAGCTTGTTGACGACGAGCGTGGCGAGCGCCTCGCCCTCGATGTCCTCGGCGATGATGAGGAGCGGACGGCCCAGCTGCGCGACCTTCTCCAGCACCGGGAGGAGGTCCTTCATCGACGAGATCTTCTTGTCGTGGATGAGGATCATCGCATCCTCGAGCACCGCTTCCATCTTCTCCGGATCGGTGACGAAGTACGGCGAGACGTAGCCGCGGTCGAACTGCATGCCCTCGACCGTCTCCAGCGTCGTCTCGAGGCCACGGGCCTCCTCCACCGTGATCACGCCATCCTTGCCGACCTTCTCCATCGCCTCGGCGATCAGATCGCCGATCTCGCGGTCGTTGTTGGCGGAGATCGTGCCCACCTGGGCGATCTCCTTCTTGCCGCTCGTGGGGACCGACACCTTCTTCAGCTCCTCGACGACCTTCGCCACGGCCTTGTCGATGCCGCGCTTGAGCGCCATCGGGTTGATGCCGGCCGTCACGTTCTTGAGCCCCTCGCGATAGATCGCCTGGGCCAGCACGGTCGCCGTCGTGGTGCCGTCGCCGGCCAGGTCGGACGTCTTGGTCGCGACTTCCTTCACCATCTGGGCACCCATGTTCTCGAGCGCATCGGCGAGCTCGATCTCCTTGGCCACCGTGACGCCGTCCTTGGTCACGGTCGGGGCGCCGAACTTCTTGTCGATGACGACGTTCCGGCCCTTGGGGCCGAGCGTCACCTTGACCGCGTCGGCCAGCTGGTCCACGCCGCGCTTGAGCGCCGCGCGGGCTTCGGTGTTGAAATGCAGTTCCTTGGCAGCCATCGTGAAATTCCTGGATTGCTGAGGTGTCTGGGCGGTGCGGCCGTCAGGCCGGACGCCCGGGAAAGTCGATCAGGAAGCGGGTCAGCCGACGATCGCGAGAACGTCGGACTCGCGGAGAATCAGGTACTGCTCGCCCTCGAGGGTGACCTCGGTGCCGCTGTACTTCCCGTAGAGCACCTTGTTGCCGACCTTCACGTCCATCGGGATGCGCTTGCCCTCTTCGTAGCGCCCCTCACCGACGGCGACGACCTCGCCCTGCTGCGGCTTTTCCTTGGCGGTGTCGGGGATATAGAGGCCGCCGCGCATCTGCTCGGTCTCCTCCAGCGCCTTGATCACAACGCGGTCGGCCAGCGGCTTGATCTTCAGGTCCGTGGCGTTCTTGGTGGCCATGCGTGCTCCCTCCTGCAGTGGGATCGGTTCAATGGTTCGGTTTGAAACCATGTTTAGCACTCATCGTGGTCGAGTGCTAACAGAACGGAAGATACCGTGGGGCGCCGCGGAGTCAAGACCGCGGCGTGGCCGCGCTACGATACACGTAAGTAACGATTCTGCCACTACTTACACGGCAGCTGCCGAGCTCGTCTTCGCAACCGGCGTCTAGGGCAGGCGGCCAAATCGCCAGCCCCGCTGCCAGTGGGGCAGGTACCCTACGGGCGTTCCGCAGCGCCCCTGCCCCCATGGCACAACAGCCCGTACGCGATCTGCAGCCCCATCAGGGTGAGGTGGGGCTCCACCAGGTCCAGCTCCCGGCAGAGCGGCCGCAGGGTCTCGGCCAGCCCGCCGGTGGCCACCACGAACGGCGTCTGCTCGCCCGGCCACGCCTCCTTGAGCCGCCGCACCAGGCCATCGATGGAGTCCGCCGAGCCGTAGAGCACCCCGGCGCGGATGCACTCCTCGGTGCGCGTGCCGATCACGTGCCGCGGCGGCACCAGCTCGGTGGCCGGCAGCTTGGACGTGCGCCGGAAGAGCGTCTCCGCCGACGTGCGCACGCCGGGCGCGATGATCCCGCCCAGGAACACGCCCGCGGCGGTGATGCAGTCGTAGGTGGTGGCGGTGCCCAGATCCACGACGATCGTATCGCGTCCGTACAGCCGGCTGGCCGCCAGCGTGTTGATGATGCGGTCCGCCCCCACGGTGAGCGGCTCGTCCACCGCGAGCTCGATGGGCAGGCCCGCACCGGCGTCCACGATGAGCGCCCGCGCGCCGAAGTACCGCGCGCACGCCTCGGTGAGCGGCGCGGTGATGGCAGGCACCACGGAGCCGATCGCGGCGCCGTCCACGAGCGTCGGCGCGAAGTCGCGCGCCGCGAGCAGCCCGCGCAGCAGGATGCCCCACTCGTCCGCCGTGCGCTCCAGCTCCGTCGTGGCGCGCCAGTGGGCCTCCAGCCGCTCGCCGTCGAACAGCCCCATGGTGGTCTCGGTGTTGCCCACGTCGAAGACGAGAATCACGACGCCTCCTCGCGCAGCACCAGCGAGCCGGTGCGCAGGTGAATGGGTCCGATATCGCGCTCCACGACGAGCGCGCCATCGGCGGCGAGGCCCACCACGCGGCCGGCCTCGGGAGACACGCACTGCCTTCCGCGCGCCAGGTCGCGCCGGCCGAACGCCGCCAGCTCGGCGGGGGTGAGCTGCCCGCGCTGACTCGCGGCCTCGACGAGCGCCGGCACGAGCGCCTCCAGCACGTCGCGCCGCCGCGCCTCCGGCCGCAGCCCGCCCGCCACGGCCACATCCACTGGCGCCACCACGTTGATGCCCACGCCCAGCGCGGCCCACTCCAGTCGCGCGTCGCGCCAGCGTGCCTCCACCAGGATGCCGCCCAGCTTGCGCTCCTGCACGTACAGGTCATTGGGCCACTTGAGCCGCACCGGCTCCTCGGCGAAGGCGTCCAACGCCGCCGCCGCATGGATCCCCAACCGGAGCGAGAGGACGCCCACCGTCGCCGGATCGAGCTCGCGCGCGAGGAGCGTGAGCCAGATCCCCGCGCCCGGTCGCGACGTCCACGGTCGCCCGTGCCGCCCGCGTCCCGCCTGCTGCACGTCCGCCAGCACCAGCGTGCCGGCCGGCGCGCCGCCCGCGGCCAGCGCGTGCGCGTCGTCCATCGTGGAGCCCGTGGCGGCGCGCACCTCCACACGCGGCAGCCCGAGCTGCGCCGCCAACTCTCCGCCGGTGAGGCGCTCCCACCGCTCCATGTCAGCCGCGCGCGTTCAGCAGCAGGATCACCGCCACGCCGAGCACGATGCGGTAGATGGCGAACACGGCGTAGTTGTGGCGACTCACGTACTTCAGCAGCACGGCGATGGCCAGCCAGCTGCTCACGGCGGCCGCGAGCACCCCGGCGACGAGCGGCGCGTTCACCCCGGTCTCCCGGATGGCGTCGGGCACCTTGAAGATGGCCGCTGCGGCGATGATGGGCATGCTCATGAGAAAGCTGAAGACGGCCGCGCTCTGCCGATCCAGACTCAGCGCCCGCCCCGCCGTGATCGTGGCGCCCGAGCGGGAGACGCCCGGCACCAGCGCCAGGCACTGGGCCAGCCCCACGAGCAGCGCGTCACGCGGGGTGACGCGATCGAGGCTCCGATGGCTCGATGCCTTGAGGTCCACCACCCAGAGGAGCAGGCCGAGCACCACGAGTGCCACGGCCGTGATCATCGGAGCACGGAAGACGGTCTCCGCGTAATCCTCGAGCAGCAGGCCGGCGATGCCCGCGGGAATGGTGGCGATCACCAGCAGCACGACGCGCTTCTCCTCGACGGTCTGCACGCGGCGGTTCCGCACGATGGAGATCGCCGCGCCGGCCAGGTCGATCCACTCGCGGCGAAAGTACCAGAGCAGTGCCACGAGCGTGCCCACGTGCAGCGCGACGTCGAAGCCGAGCCCCGGGTCCTCCCAGCCGAGAAACCAGGGGGCGAGCGAGAGATGCGCGGAGCTGCTGATGGGAAGGAACTCGGCGAGGCCCTGGAGCGTTCCGAGGACCACGGCCTGGAAGACGGTCATGTGGAGCGAGTGCGGAGGATGGGCGGAGGCGCGGCACGAGGACCGGCGGAATTATACAGACGGCCCGCTCTCGATGGCGTCCCGGTACAGCGCTTCGTACTGGGCCACGATCGCGTCGCGGGAGAACCGGTGCCGCGCGTCGGCCGCCGCGGCGCTGCTCATGTCCTGCCAGCGCGCACGATCCGAGAGGATGTGGAGCGCCGCCGCGGCCATGGCTTCCACGTCGCCCACCGGGCGCAGCGCGCCGGTGACGCCGTCGCGCACCACCTCGCGCAGGCCGCCGGTGTCGCTGGCCACCACCGGCACCCCGCTCGCCAGCGCCTCCAGCGCGCTGAGGCCGAACGACTCGCTGGCGCTGGGGAGCAGGAACAGGTCCGCGCCCGCGAGCAGCGGGGCGACGTCGTCGATCTTGCCCAGGAAATGCACGTCCGACGCGACCCCGAGCCGGCGCGCCTCCTCTTCCGCCAGCACGCGATCGGGGCCGTCGCCCACCATCACCAGCGCGGCCGCGCGCTCGGCGCGCACGCGGGCGAAGATGCGCACGATGTCGGCCACGCGCTTGACGGGGCGGAAGTTGGAGACGTGCATGAGGATCTGGCGCCCGGCGGCGATCTCCTCCCGGAGCACCGGCGGGTACTTCTCACGATCGTAGATGGCCGGATCCACGAAGTTCGGGATCACCTGCACGGCGCAGCCGGTGCACCCGAAGGCGCGCAGCGTCTCGTCGCGCAGGTACTCCGACACGGCCGAGATGCGGTCCGAGCGCTCGATGGAGAACTTGGTGATGGCGTGGAACGACGGGTCCTGCCCCACGATGGTGATGTCGGTGCCGTGCAGCGTGGTGATGACCTTCACGTCCGCGCCCTGCTTCTGCAGCATCTCGCGCGCGATCCAGGCGCTGGTGGCGTGCGGGATGGCGTAGTGCACGTGCAGCAGGTCCAGCTGGTGGGTGAGCACCACCTCGTGCATGCGCACCGCCAACGCCAGATCGTACGGCGGATACTCGAACAGCGGGTAGCGCCCCACGTCCACCTCGTGGAAGTAGACGTGCGGCAGGAACGACGGCAGCCGGAACGGCTGCTTGTAGGTGATGAAGTGGACCTCGTGCTTGCGTTGCGCGAGCGCGATGCCCAGCTCGGTCGCCATCGCGCCGGAGCCGCCGTACGTGGGATAGCAGGTGATGCCGATGCGCATGCTACGAAGTCTCCTCCCACCAGGCCGCCAGACGGGGCTCGAGGTCGGGATCCAGGGGGTCCAGCCGGGTGATGGACGCGCCGGCGAGCTGATGCCGGAACCAGGTGCGCTGACGCTTGGCGTACTGACGGGTCTCCACGATCACGCGCTCGCGCGCGGCGGCGCGCGACACCCCGCCCTGCACCAGATCGCGCACGGCGCCGTAGCCACTCGCCTGCCAGGCCGGCGCGTCGGCCGGCACCGTGGCCAGCAGCCCGCGCACCTCGTCCTCCCAGCCAGCGGCCAGCATGGCGTCCACGCGCGCCACGATGCGCTCGGCAAGCGGCGCGCCGGGATCCACCACGAGATAGTGCAGCGTCCACGCGTCGTCGCGCGGGCGCTCGGCGTGCAGCTCGCTGATGCGCCGCCCGGTGAGCGCGTGCACCTCGATGGCGCGCGCCAGCTGCACCCGGCCCAGGTGCGCGCGGGCAGGGTCCACCCGCCGAACGCGCTCGCGCAGCTCGTCCAGCGGCACGGCCTCCAGCTCGGCGGCGATGCGCGCCCGGTGCGCGGGATCCAGCGGCGGCTCGTGGAACAGCGGGGCGGCGAGGGCACGGAGGTAGAAGCCGGTGCCGCCCACCACGAGCGGCGTGGCGCCACTCGCGCGCGCCGCCGCCACCCAGCCCCCGGCCGCCTCCGCCCACCGTGCCGCCGACCACCGCTCGCCGGGATGGGCCACGTCCACGCCGAAGTGCGGCACCCGCGCCTGCTCGGCCGCGGTGGGCTTGGCCGTGCCGATGTCGAACCCGCGGTAGATCTGCCGCGAGTCCGCGCTCACGATGGCCAGGCGGTGGCGCTCGGCCAGGCGGAGGGCGAGCGCGGACTTGCCCGCGGCGGTGGGGCCGCACACCACCCGCAGCCGCCGCGCCGCGGCCATGCTAGCGTCGCCCAAAGCGCCGCTCGAGCTCTTCCCACGAGAGCTGCACCAGCGTCGCCCGCCCGTGGACGTCGTGCGCGGGCAGGGTGCAGCGCGCGAGGTCCAGGTAGAGCGCGCGCATCTCGGCCGGCGAGAGCGCATCACCCGCCTTGATGGCCGCCTTGCACGCGACGGTGGCGGCCAGTCGCTCGTGGCGACCGGCGGTGGCGGCCAGGCGCGCGCCAGTGAGCGCGTCCAGCGTCTCGCGCAGGCACCGCTCGGCGTCGAACCGCGGATGTGGCATGGGCACCGCGCGCACGAGCAGCGTGTGACCGCCAAAGCCCTCCACCTCGAAGCCCAGCCGCTCCAGCATCTCGCGATTCTCCTCGAACGCGTCGGCTTCGGCGGGCCCGAGGTGCAGCGTGAGCGGAAAGAGCAGGCGCTGGGAGGGCGCGTCGCCGGACTCCAGGGTGTGCACGAACCGCTCGTAGAGCACGCGCTCGTGCGCGGAGTGCTGGTCGATGAGCACCACGCCGTCGTCGTGCTCGAAGAGCAGGAAGGTGCGCCGCAACTGGAGAAGCGGCGGTACCGGCGGCTCCGCCGCCTCGCCAGGGGCGGCAGTGCCCGGCGCGGACGCCGGCGCGTCGAGCGCCGAGCGTGCCGCGTCCGCCGCGGCCTCGGCGTCGGCGAACAGCCCCTCGCCGGGAGCGGGTGCGGCGCGCAGCATCTCGACGTCCACCGGCGACGGCTCGGGCGGCGCGCTGCGGAAGGTCCAGGCGTGATAGCTGCCGATGGCCGCGCCGCTCTCCATGGTGCCCAGCGCGCGGCGCACCGCGGCCTCCACCGCGCGCTCCACCGGCCACCGGTCCTGGAAGCGCACCTCCGCCTTGGCGGGGTGCACGTTCACGTCCACGAGATCGCCGGGCAGCACCACGTCCAGGAAGAAGCTGGGGCGCTGGCCGGCCGGCAGCGTGCTGCGGTACGCCGCCTCCACCGCGCGGGTGATGCCGTTGTCCCGCACCGCGCGCCCATTCACGGAGAGGAACGTGCGGCGCGCCTTGGTGCCCACCTCGGCCGGACGCTCCACGACGCCCGAGACGTGGATGGCGCCCGCCAGGAACTCCACGGGCAGGAGCGCGTCCGCGTACGCGCCGCCCCAGATCGCCGCGAGCCGCGCCGGCAGGGAGGACGCTGGCGGCAGCACCAGCGCGCTCTTGCCGTCATGCGAGAGCATGAAGCGCACGTCGCGGCGCACGAGGGCGATGTTCACCACGGCGTCGCTGATGGCGCGCCACTCCGAGCGCGCGCCGCGCAGGAACTTGAGCCGGGCGGGCACGTTGTGGAACAGCCGCGCGACGCTCACCGTGGTGCCTCGCCGCCGCGCCGCGTCCACCAGCTCGCGCACGTGGCCGCCGCTCACCGCCAGGCGGGTGCCGCCGCCATCCTGGGATGCGGAGACGATCTCGAGCTCGGAGACCGAGGCGATGGCCGCGAGCGCCTCGCCGCGAAAGCCGAAGCTCGCCACGCCCACCAGGTCGGCGGCATCGTGGATCTTGGAGGTCGCATGTCGCGCGATGGCCAACTCCACGTCCTCGCGCGCCATGCCCTCGCCGTCGTCCGCCACGCGTACCAGCGAGCGGCCGCCCTCCTCCACCGTGATCTCGATGGCGCGCGCGCCGGCGTCGAGCGCGTTCTCCACGAGCTCCTTGGCGACCGACGCGGGGCGCTCCACCACCTCGCCGGCGGCGATCTGGTCAGCGACGGCACCGGGCAGGATGGCGATCTTGGGCACGGCGGAAGCTACCCCGGGCGTGCGAAGCGGGTCAATCACCGGCGCGTCGCCGCGCACTCGCGCCGCCATGTCCCATCGTCATCGCGCCTCCAGTGAGATGAGGCGCTCGCTCTCCATCCAGCCCTCGCGCTCGCCGTCGGCCGCGAGCCGCGTCCAGGCACCCTGCCGCCCGCGCACCACCGCCACCTCACCGGCCATGAGGGTGAGGCGGGCCTCCGCCCCGAACGCCGGCGCCGCGCGCAGCGGCCCCGATGCGGCCACCACGGCCAGATCGCGGCCGTCCAGGCGCGCATGGAGCCACACCGCCGTGCCGGCGAGCAGGAGGGCGACCACCGTCGGTGCCACCACCGCGGGCGAGGCGAGCCGGCGCCGGCGCGCCAGCACCGCGGCCGCGGTCACGCAGCCCAGCGTCCAGACGAGGAGCGCCGCCCACTGCAACGGCGCCGGTGGCAGCGCCGGCACGCCGGCCCTGCCCTGCTCCGCGCCGCCCACCAGATGCAGCCGGTCGCGGACGTCGCCCGCCAGCGGCTCGAGGCGGAGCGCGCGCTGCCACCCGAGCACGGCCCGGCCAGTGTCGCGCGCCGCCCACGCGGCGGTGCCCAGGTTGGCCCACGCGTCGGGTGCGGCGGGCGCCTGCTGGGCCGCGCCGCCGAACAGGCGCACGGCGGCCGTGTATGCGCCGGCGTCGTACGCCGTCACCCCGCGCGAGAAGAGCGAGGCCGCGTCGTCGGCGGCGGCCGCCCGTACCGCGGTCACCAGGCCCGCACCGCCAGCCACGGCCACGAACAGCGTGATGCCGAGCGTGCGCACGGACGGGGGCGTCGGGCGACGGCGGCGCGCCTCGGCGTCGATCTTCGCGTACAGCGCGGTCGCGCGCCGGGCGCCACCCGCCACCGGCGTGTCGCGCCCCGAGAACGCCGCCGCGTCCAACTCCTCCAGGAACGCATCGATCTCCTGGGCCGCCTGCGGCGAGACGCCCTCGCGACGCAGCAGGCGGGCGGCGGATCCCGGCCGCAGGGGTGCGAGCTCGCGCAGCGCCAGCCGCTCCGCCACGGCCCGCGTGAACGTGCGCCGCAGTCGGCGCGCGTTCACCGTGGACGCGTCGGCGGCGAGCCGTCGCAGCAC
>DATANT010000102.1:0-2602 GCA_036266115.1 Gemmatimonadaceae bacterium
CGTCGTCCGCCGGTGTGCCGTGGGGAACGCGTAGCACGCCCAGCGTCCCAGTGCGGCGCGTGGCCGGTCCTCTTCTCCCGGTTTCGCCCGGCGACTCTCACCCGAGCGATCGCCCGATGTCAGACCGTCCGCGCGACGTGCTGGTGGCCGCGCTCGAGCGCTTCCCCGAGCAGATCACCGCCGCGGATGCCCACGGCTGATTCGCGCATGCCGGCTATGCCGCTGCACACCGAGGCAGCAACCGCCCTAGCCCGTGACGGCACCCGGCGCCAGGGGACAACGCTCCCTCACTGGTACTGGATGTACAGCGGCTTGGGATGCAGGGCCAGGATCTGCTCCGGCGTCATGAGCGGGTGGCCCTTCTTCGTGTCGTTGTTGTAGAACAGCTTGAAGCCCGTGAACTGCACCGGCTCCGCGTGCACGTAGTGCCGGTACGAGTCGCGCTTGAGCGTGGGCGGCCCCCAGCCATCCATGTGGATCACCACCTGCACGCGCGGATCGAGCGTGATGCGGTCCGTGTTGGTGAGCATGCGGCGCGTGAACCGATGGACCACGAGCACCTTGGGCGGCAGCTGGTGCGCGGCGACGAGCTCCTGCAGGTAGCGGCTCGCGTAGTTGATGTCGGCCGCGTCGAAGGTGCCGATCCTCGAACCCGGCTTCTGCCCGCCCTTCATGGAGAACTCGGGGTCGACGCCCAGGTGCACATTGGGGCGCTTCAGGAACTGCTCGAGCCGCGGCAGCTCCTCCTGCAGCGTGCTGAGCCCCACCTGCACGTCCAGGAACACCACCGCGTTGCGCGACTCGGCCCACGAGATCACGCGCTCGACGAGGGTGTCGGCCATGCGCAGGCGCCACTTGCCGTCGCGGCCGGCGCTGCCCTGCGCGACCACCGTGACGAGGTGCAGCGCCGGCTGCACCGGCGTGGCGGGATCGGCCGCGTTCCAGCGCGCCACTTCCCGGTCCAGCCGGGCGAGCATCTGGTCCGACGGCAGCTCGCCCAGGATTCCCATGCGCTTGGAGAGCGGGTTGCCGTAGTAGGCCACGATGCGCTTGGCCGGCAGCAGCGACCCGGGAAGCACCGCCGGTCCCTTCACCGGCCAGCCATCGTCCTTCGCCTTCGCGCTGTCCACCTTCGCGCCGCCGCTACTCGCGGCCTTGCTGGTGTCGGCGTTGGCGACGCTGGCGGCCCTGCCGGTATCGGCGGCCGCGGTCGCGGGCGGCACCGAGTCCACGGGCGGCGCCGCCACGCCGGCCGCGCTGTCGGTGATCGGCGCGGTGACGGCCGCCGAGTCGTTGGGCGGCGTGGCGACGGGACGCGTGTCCTCGGCGTCCGCGCGGCAGGCGGCGAGGGAGAGCGCGGCGGCGAGCAGGCCGCCCCGAGCGATGGTGGCGGGGGCGGTGCGATGGAACGGCATCACTGCGACTGATCGAGGGGAATGCGGGAACGGGCGAATGCCCAGCAGGATAGCCCCGGGCATGGTGGGGCGCTACCGCGGCCGGACGTCCGTCACTACATCCCGAGCTCGCGTCGGAGCTCCGGCTCCGCGATGAGGCGGGCCACCGCGTACCGGCGCTGGCGCACCTCCGCGCTCAACGGCTCCGGCCCGGCGGGCCCGGTCACCTCGTCGATGTCCTCGGCCAGCACGGGCACCACCGCGCGTGTGCCATCCTCCAGCTGCAACTCGAAAACGTACGTGCCGTCCGGCGTCACGTCGTGGGTGGGTTCCTGCATCACTGCTCCTTGGTGTGGACGCGACCGACCGCCGCGCTCCAATCCTGCCACCTCGCCATCGCGCGGGCAAGGCGCGGCCACGCCGTGGCGGCGTGCCCGGTCAGATGGGCTTGAAGTGCTCGAAGGGCTGCCGGCAGGCCTCGCACCAGCGCAGCGCCTTGCACGCGGTGCTCCCGAACTGGCTGCGCAGCTCGGTGTGGCGGGCGCCGCAGAACGGGCAGGGCACCGCCTCGGGCTCGGCGCGGCGCAACAGGAGCGGCACCAGCGTCTCGCCGGCGGCGTGGTCCCGGCCGGCGGCGCCCGGCGGCGCGATGCCGTACGCGCGGAGCTTCTCGCGGCCCTCGTCACTGATCCAGTCGGTGGTCCACGCCGGCGCCCACGCGGTGCGTACCTGCACGCTGGCCGCGCCGCGCGCGAGGAGCGCGCTCACGATGTCGCGCTCGATCACCTGCACCGCGGGACATCCCGAGTAGGTGGGCGTCACGGTCACCGTCACCACGTCGCCTTCCACCGCCACGTCGCGCACGATCCCCAGGTCCACCACGCTCAGCACCGGCACCTCGGGGTCCGGCACCTCGCGCAGCACGCCCCACGCCTCGCTCGCCGAGAGCGGCGCCGGACGCGTGGCCCCTGCTACCACGTGGCCCCCGGGTGCGCCCGGGCCACGCTCTGCATCTCGGCCAGCATGTGGCCCAGGTGCTCCGTGTGGATGCCGCGGCGGCCGTCCCGCATGGGCGTCCGGTCCGCGGGCAGCGTGAGCGTGGCGGCGGTGATCACCTCGGCCACCTGCTCGCGCCACGCGCCCTGCAGCGCGCCCAGCTCCGGCGCGATGCCGCGCGTCGCGAGCTCCGCGTCCAGCTCGTCGGTGGC
>DATANT010000103.1:0-2811 GCA_036266115.1 Gemmatimonadaceae bacterium
CTTGCGGTGACGGGCGGTGAGATGAGCGAGCCGAGCGAGCATGGGACTCCTCTGGTGTTCGATGGCGTTCACAGACGGCAGGATCGGCTGCGAAGCCGGGCTCGGCAATCGGTCATGGGGCGATTCTTGGACCGACGAAAGTCGGTGCTCTTGATCGACTTCGGACGGTGTTCAAGAATCGCCGCGCCACCTACTCTTGACGTCGTGACCGCTAGCCGTCTCCTGTCCGGCCTGCTCGTCGTCCCGGAGGAGGACGAGGAGCCGCCCGCGCGCCGCGTGCGGCGCGACTGGGTCGTCGACAGCTCGCTGTTCCTGCTCGCGGCCGTGGGAGGCGGCCTGGCAGTGGCGGATCAGGTCGGCCGCGGGCTGGATGGGCCGCTGCTCGTCTTCGATGTGATCGGTGGGGCGGTGCTCTGCCTCGCCCTCTGGTGGCGGCGGCGCTGGCCGTTCGGCCTCGGTCTGGCCTCGGTGCCGATCGTGGCCTTCTCGTCCGCCGCGGGCCTGGCCGGCCTGATCGTCCTGTTCACCGTCGCCGCCTACCGCCGCTGGCAGCTTGCGTTCCTGGTCGCGGGACTGCAGCTCGCGATGTTTCCGGTCTTCCGCGCCGTCCAGCCCGACGACGACGCGCTCCCGCAGCTGGCGTTCTTCGTCATCCAGACGCTGGCCTTCGCCGCCATCGTCGCGTGGGGCATGTTCGTCCGCGGGCGCCGCCAGTCGCGGCGCGAGCGCGTGCGCCATGCCGAGGCCGAGCAGGAGCTGCGCCTCGAGCAGGTTCGTCACGCCGAGCGCACGCGCATCGCGCGCGAGATGCACGACGTGCTGGCCCACCGGATCTCGCTGCTGAGCCTGCACGCCGGCGCGCTGGAGTTCCACCCGGACGCCCCGCCCGAGGAGGTCGCGCGCGCCGCCGCGGTGATCCGTGCCAGCGCACACCAGGCGCTCGAGGACCTCCGCGCGGTGATCGGCGTGCTGCGCGACGGGGGCGACGGCGAGGTGCCGCAGCCGCCTCAGCCGACGCTGGCGGCGCTGCCTGGCCTGCTCGAGGAGTCACGCGCCGCCGGGATGCTCCTGCACGCCGAAATCCGTCTCGCGGACCTGGCCGCCGTCCCTGACGCGATCGGTCGCCACGCGCTGCGGATCGTCCAGGAGGCGCTGACCAACGCGCGCAAGCACGCGACGTCGGCCGCGGTGGACCTTCGTGTCGAGGGCGCTCCGGGGGAGGGGCTGACGATCGAGGTGCGTAACCGGGCGCCGGTCCTGGCCGCCGGCGAGTCGGAGATCCCGGGGGCGGGGACCGGCCTCGTCGGCCTGGCCGAGCGGGTGACGCTCTCCGGCGGCAGCCTCGTGCACGGGCTAGACGAGGCGGGCGACTTCCAGCTTCGCGCCTGGTTGCCGTGGCCGAAGTGAGCGAGCAGATCCGCGTCCTGGTGGTCGACGACGACGCGCTCGTCCGCGCCGGGCTGTCGATGCTGCTCGCGGGCGTCGAGGAGATCGTGATCGTCGGCGAGGCGGCGGACGGCAGCGAGGTCGCACACGCGGTGGCCGAGCACGAGCCCCACATCGTGCTGATGGACATCCGGATGCCCGGGATGGACGGCCTGGCCGCCACCGAGTTGCTGCGCGCTCACGACGACGCGCCCGAGGTCATCGTCCTCACGACGTTCGAGGTCGACGACGACGTCCTGCGCGCCCTGCGCGCCGGCGCCAGCGGGTTCCTCCTCAAGGATACGCCGCCGGCCGACATCGTCCGTGCCGTGCGGGCCGTCGCCGCCGGCGAGCCGATGCTCTCCCCGACGATCACCCGCCGGTTGATCGGTCACGTGACCGACGGCGAGACCCACGACCGCCAGCGGCACGCCCGCGAGCAACTCGACCGCCTCACCGAGCGCGAGCGCGAGGTCGCCGTCGCGGTCGGGCTGGGCAAGTCCAATGCCGAGATCGGCCGCGAGCTCTACATGAGCGTGGCGACCGTCAAGTCGCACGTCTCGCGCGTGCTCGAGAAGCTCGAGTTCAACAACCGCGTGCAGATCGCCCTGCTAGCCCACGACGCCGGGGAGGCGTGACCGTTTTCCGCCGCTGCTTTCGATCGGCCGTGATCGGTGAGGAGCAATGACGGCCCATTTGCAGGTAGTTCTTGGGCGACCTTCCGCGCGCGAAGCGGGACCGGGCAGCAAACGATGCAGTTCAGACCCGCAGTTCGTGCCTGTCCAGGCAACGTAATACAGTGTTTTGCAGAGGTTTTTGGAGACGGGAGCGACAGGACTCGAACCCGCGACCTCCGGCGTGACAGGCCGCGTTCATAAGCGGGTAACGAACGAATCCCGCTCACCTCCTGTCAGTTAGAGAGCGTCAGCGATGCCTATACGAGCGGTCCGTCGCTGCGGTAGCGCCGCCGCC
The DNA here is from genome assembly GCA_036266115.1 of Gemmatimonadaceae bacterium. Taxonomy (GTDB): domain Bacteria; phylum Gemmatimonadota; class Gemmatimonadetes; order Gemmatimonadales; family Gemmatimonadaceae; genus DATANT01. The sequence goes on from DATANT010000103.1 coordinate 2,398, forward strand.
GCAGCTCCCGCCACCGCTTCGCGACCGACAAGGGTGCGGACAGGCCGATCTGTCCCCAAGACCTAGCCCCAAGAATTCGAGGTGCCCGTCGGAGGGAGTGGAGTCGGCGAGAAGGCGCTCGTCCAAGCCGTTCCGGCCCCTTTTTGGCAACCGAGCTCTCGCCGGAGTCCCTCCCGCAAAGGGAGGTGCTCGATGCGCCCAATTCGGACAACAAAAACCCCCGCTTTGCGGGGGTTTTAAGCCCTCTCCCGGACTCGAACCGGGGACCGCCTGCTTACCATGGAGGTTTCGGGGCGGTACTGGCGGTCACGAACGGGCACTCGCGATCACGTTTCTCCTGCAAATCAGGTGGTCGGTCTGTGCTGGTGATGTCCGCGTGTGACCGCGCTTGCTCGACCTGATGTACCCGTCTCG
>DATANT010000104.1:0-3172 GCA_036266115.1 Gemmatimonadaceae bacterium
GGTGCGGCGCGCCACCTCCCGCGCCCACTCGATCTGCCACGCGGCCAGGTCGGCGTTGCCGTGGAAGGCGAGCAGCACGCGGCGCGGCGCGTCGGCGGGGGCGGCGTGGGCGGTGTCGTCCGGCGTCACGAGGTAGCCGAACAGCCGCTGCCCATCCGCCGCCGCGTACTCCACGCGGCGCGCGCCGTCGCCCAGCGGCCATGGCCCCGCCGGCGGCTGGAACACCACGCGCTCCTGCCCCCACCACGCGAGCCCCGTGACGGCGGTGAACAGCAGGACGGCGGTGATCAGGATACCGAGCACGAGTCGCATGCGGGCTGGAGCGAGGAGTGAGGGGGCGGGCGCGACGGTGCGAACGTCGGCGGTGCGAACGTTGCACCCGCAAGCCCTACACGCGGTAGGCGCCCCCGCATCATCTTACGAGCCATGCAGATTCCCATCGAGAGCTATCGACTGCCCAACGGGCTGTTCGTCGTCCTGAGCGAGGACCGCACGGCCCCCATCGTCGCCGTGAACCTGTGGTACCACGTGGGCTCGGCCAACGAGCGCGCGGGACGCACGGGCTTCGCGCACCTCTTCGAGCACATGCTCTTCCAGGGCTCGGCGCACGTGGAGGCCAACGAGCACTTCGAGCTGGTGCAGCGCGCCGGCGGCACGCTCAATGGCTCCACGTGGCTGGATCGCACCAACTACTTCGAGACCGTGCCGAGCAACCAGCTCGCGCTCGCGCTCTGGCTGGAGGCGGACCGCATGGGCCAGCTGCTGCCGGCCATGACGCAGCAGAAGCTGGACACCCAGCGCGACGTGGTGAAGAACGAGCGGCGCTGGTCGGTGGACAACCAGCCGTACGGCGACTGGTGGGAGCGCCTGCCCGCGCTGGCCTTCCCGCCGGAGCACCCGTTCCACCACTCGCTCATCGGGTCGTTCGAGGACCTGGACGCGGCCAGCCTGCCCGACGTGGCCGACTTCTTCGCCACGTACTACACGCCGGACAACGCCGTGCTCTCCATCGCCGGCGACTTCGACCCGGCGGAGGCGAAGCGGCTGGTGGAGACGTACTTCGGCCCCATCCCGAGCGGCGCGAGCCGGCCGCCGCTGCCCGACATGCGCGTGCCCGCCACGTTCGGCGGCTGGCGCCGCGAGGTGGTGCACGCCGACGTCGCGCTCACGCGCCTCTTCCTGGCCTTCCGCTCGCCGGTGTACGGCAGCGACGACTACTACGCGGCCAGCATCGCCGGCGCCATCCTGGGCATGCGGAACGGCAGCCGGCTGCACCGCGCGCTGGTGCGCGAGCAGCAGATCGCGGCCGACGCCAGCGCCTACACCTTCGACCTCACCAAGGGCACGGACCTGCTCATCGTGGACGTCACCGCTCGGCCCGACGCCGACGCCACGCAGCTGGAGCGGCAGGTGGCCCGGGAGGTGGACCGGATGCGCACCGATGGCGTGACGGCCGACGAGGTGGAGCGCGCCGTGGCGCTCATCGAGACGGACCTCGTGGCCTCGCTGCAGAGCGCGGGCAGCCGCGCCGACAAGCTCTCGCTCTACGCCACCTACTTCCAGGATCCCGCGATGCTCAACGGCGAGGTGGAGCGCTACCGCGGCGTCACGGCGGAGCAGGTGAGCGCCTTCGCGCGCGAGCGGCTGGGCGAGGACAATCGCGTGAGCCTGCTCTACGTGCCACGGGAGCCAGACGCCGGGCCGCCGCTCGAGGAGCGCGAGGCCGTGGCGGCCACGGAGGACGCGGTATGACGACGCCCACCACCACGCCCACGCCGCTGCCCGATCATCCGCGCCCCGCGCCCTCGGCGCCGCGCCCGTACCACTTTCCGGAGTTCGAGCGCCGCCGGCTCGCCAACGGCATGCAGCTGCTGGTGGCGCCGGTGCAGAAGCTGCCGCTGGTGACGGTGCTCGCGGTGGTGGACGCGGGCGCCACGGCCGACCCGTCGGGCCGCGAGGGCGTGGCGCAGCTCGTGGCGCGCGCGCTGAGCGAGGGCACGGCCACCATGGACGGCGTGGAGCTCACCGAGCGCTTCGAGCGGCTGGGCGCGGCGTTCGACGCGGGCGCCGACTGGGACGCCGCGGTCGCGCGCCTCACGGTGACGCCGGACCGGCTGGAGCGCGCGATGGCGCTCATGGGACAGGTGCTCACCGCGCCCGCGTTCCCCGAGCGCGAGATCGAGCGGATGAAGGCCGAGCGGATGGCGGACCTGATGCAGCGGGCGGCCGATCCCGGGTCGCTGGCCGACGATGCCTTCGCGCGCATGCTCTACGTCCAGGGCTCGCGCTACGGGCTGTCCGACGGCGGCGATGCGGCGAGCGTGCAGGCCATCACGCGCACCGACGTGCAGTCGTTCTACTCGGCGCGCTGGCGGCCGGCGAGCACCACGCTCGTGCTGGCGGGCGACGTGAGCATGGCCCAGGCGGAGCGGCTGGCGCAGGCGGCGTTCGGCGCGTGGAGCGGCGAGGCGCCGCCACCGGTGACGGTGAACGACGCGCCCGAGCGCGCGACGCGCGCGCTGCACCTCGTGGTCAAGCCGGATGCCCAGCAGTCGGAGCTGCGGATCGGGCACGTGGGCCTGCCGCGGCTGCATCCGGACTACTTCGCGGTCACGGTGATGAACGCGCTGCTGGGCGGGCTGTTCTCGAGTCGCATCAACCTCAACCTGCGCGAGAAGCACGGCTACACGTACGGCGCGCAGTCCAGCTTCGACTGGCGGCGCGGCGCGGGGCCGTTCGAGGTGTCGGCCGCGGTGCAGAGCGAGTCCACGCACCTGGCGGTGCGCGAGGCGCTGGGCGAGATGGCGCGCTTCGCCGACGCGCCGGTGAGCGACTCCGAGCTGCGCCTCGCCACCGACTACCTGGACGGCGTGTTCCCCATCCGCTACGAGACGACGTCCGCCATCGCCGGCGCGCTGGCGGGGCTGGTGGTGCAGGGGCTGCCGGACGACTACTACAGCACCTACCGCGCGATGGTGCGCGCGGTGACGCCGGAGGACGTGCAGCGCGCCGCGCGGGATCACCTGCACCTGGACCGGCTCCAGCTGCTGGTGGTGGGCGACCCGGCGGTGGTGCGCGCCGGGCTCGCGGAGCTGGCCGCCGCGGAGGGCTTCGGCGCTCTGGTGGAGCGCACGGTGGAGCAGGTGGTGGGTCAGCCGGCGGGTCAGCCGGC
>DATANT010000105.1:0-3644 GCA_036266115.1 Gemmatimonadaceae bacterium
GGACGCGTGGCGTAGCGCGCCCGCAGCGCGACGCTCTCGCCCGGCAGCCGGATCACCAGCGGCAGCGGCAGGCTCCACGCGGAGCCGAGGAAGAACTCGGCCGTCGCCTGATGCGGCCGCGACTCCTGCCGTGATTCCGACTGCGCCTCGATCACGGTGCTACCGCCACTGGCGGCCAGGAGACCCGTGACGAGCCAGGTGCACGGCCGCATCCAGGCGCCGCCGGTGGGCGGTGCGCCGGCCCACGACGCGGGGCCTCGATGCCGGAGCGAGGCGACGCGCGCCGAACGGGATTCTCCCGTGGAGCTCGTCATGATGTCATCGGCCCGGTGCGCCGGCTGCCACGGCGGGGCGGCACGGGCGCCGGGGCGCTACGATCGGGTGACGTTGGCGCCGCCGCAACTCCACGACCCGCATCCACGCAGAACGCCCCGCCCGAAGGCGAGGCGTTCGCGTACCATCAATCGGTCAATCTGTTGTCCCGCACGAGAGAGGCGCCGGTCGGAATCGAACCGACGAATAGCGGATTTGCAGTCCGCTGCCTTACCACTTGGCTACGGCGCCGTCGATGCGCAAGCTAACCCCTGATGACCACGGCGCTCAAGGCCGCCTGCACCGCGCGCTCGCGCCGGCCCGTCGTATGCGCACCCTGGCCGCATGACGCCCGACCACGAGACGCCGGACCCGTACACGCTGATCGCCGCTCCCGCTCCCCACGCGCCCACGCGGCGCGGCGCGCGGGTTTACCGGCTGCTGCAGGCCGTCGCGCGGCAGGTGCAGGACCTGCGGGTCGCGCTGGGGCTGCTCCTCATCGGCGGCGGCCTGGTGACGGTGGCCGCCGCCTGGGCGCTGGCCGAGCTCACCGAAGCGGTGCTCGGCGGCCAGACGCAGCACTTCGACGAGAGCGTGCTGCAGTGGATCGCCGGACATCGCGGCACCCTTCTGGACTACCTCGCGCTCCAGATCACGTCCCTCGGGGCCATCGTGGTGGTGTTCGTGATCGCCGGCATCGTCGCGCTCTTCCTCACCCTGCTCCGTCACCGGTACTCGGCGGCGCTGGTGGTGGGCGCCACGCTGGGCGCGGTGGCCATCAACACCCTCGTGAAGCTCGTCGTGGAACGTCCGCGCCCGCACGTGTTCGAGTGGGGCACGCAGGTGGTCACGTCGTCCTTTCCATCGGGCCACGCCACCGCGGCGGTCGCGGCCTACGGCACCATCGCGTTCGCGGCCGCCAGGCTGCACCGGCACGCGTGGGCGCGGCGGCTCACCCTGCTCATCGCGGCGGTGCTGATCGCCGCCATCGCCGCCAGCCGCCTCTGGCTGGGCGTGCACTATCCGAGCGACGTGGTGGGTGGCGCGCTCCTGGGGCTGGCGTGGGCGGCGTTCTGCGCGGCCGTGCTCGCGGCCATCCAGCGCTTCATCGTGCGCGACGCCCCGGCAGAGGCGCACCAGGAAGAGCCGCCGCCGGCGGCCGATGACGCGCGCGGCACTGGTGGCGGACACCGCCGGCTGCGCCGCGTGCGACGGCAGGTGTAGCGCCCATGGCACGCCCCAGGCCAGGCAGTTCCGCACCATCCACGCGCCACACGCGTGCCACCAAGCGGCCGTTCGACTTCGACGTGGCCATCCCGTTGCTGCGCGACGCGGTGCGCCCGTTCGCCGACGCGGCCATGTTCGAGCTGGCGGATCGTGGCTGGCGGTCCGTCTTCCACCAGCTGGTGGCCTGCGTGCTCTCCATCCGCACGCGCGACGAGGTCTCGCTGCCGGCCGCGCTACGCCTGTTCGCCGCCGCGCCCACGCCGGCCGCCCTCGCCGCCCTGCCGGTGGCCGAGATCGACGCGTGCATCCGCCCGTGCACCTTCCACGAGCCCAAGGCCGGGCAGGTGCGCGAGATCGCCCGCCGCACGGTGGCGGACTTCGGCGGCGAGCTGCCATGCGACGCGGAGGTGCTCACCAGCTTCCGCGGGGTAGGTCCCAAGTGCGCCCACCTGGCGCTGGGCATCGCGTGCGGCGCGCAGACCATCAGCGTGGACATCCACGTCCACCGCGTGACCAACCGGTGGGGCGTGGTGCACGAGCCCACCCCCCAGCGCACCATGCGCGCCCTGGAGCGCGTGCTGCCGACGCCCTACTGGGTGGAGATCAATCGGTTGCTCGTGCCGTTCGGCAAGCACGTCTGCACGGGCGTGCTCCCCCGCTGCTCCACCTGCCCCCTGCTGACCATGTGCCAGCAGGTGGGGGTCGTGGAGCATCGGTAGGGTAGAAGCCAGGAGGGTAGAAGCCAGGAGGGTAGAACGGCGGAAGCGCAGGAGGCCCGCCCGAACGTGTCATCCCGCAGGAGCCCCGCCTCTGGCGGGGCGAGTGTCGGGATCGCCGTCCAGGCGCGGCAGGTCGACCGCCGACCGCGGCCCCCGACTTCTGTTTTCTTCCGTTCTTCTCCTGCCCCTGTCCGCTGTCTCCGGCCCTCCGCCGTTCTTCCGGCTCCTGGCTCCTGACCTCTGGCCCTCTCCCCTACGCCGCCTGCTGCCCCGCACCGCGCAGCCGCGGCACCAGTCCGCCGAGCGCCCGTACCACCCGGTCGTTACCCTCGCGCAGGAGCGCCGCGAGGATGTGCTTGCAGATCCGCTCGCGCCACAGGTGGTCGCCGCAGTCGCACCGCGGATGCGAGGTCGTGTAGAGGTCCACCCAGTGATCCTGCGAGCCACCGGTCACGCGATAGCGCCCATCGCCCACCCGCTCGCCGTCGAGCAACAGACTGCGCTCCAGCCGCTCCAGGTCGATGCCACCAGCCGCGTCGAAGTTGATCGCGGGCTGCTGCGGCCCCCAGCTCCCATCCATTCGAGTCATCATCGCGTCCAACCGGGTCAAGTCCAGTCCAGTGAGGTGTTTACCAACCCAGACTGATACCCCGGCGCGAGCCTGGTGTTCGCGGTTCCTTCGGTGTTCGAGCGGCTCGAATCGGCATCGGATCGGTATCTGGTGCGGCTACCAACGGGATGGCCGGGGGCGCTGCCGGACGGCGCGGCCAGGCCATCGTGTCAGCCCGCCGGAGCACTGCCGAGCGTGGGCCAGCCAAACGTGTCATCCCGCAGGAGTGAGCGCAGCGAGCGAGTGTCGGGATCGCTCTCCCCCGCGGCCGTTGGGCCCCTGGTCCCAGTCAACGGCGGCAGGCAGGCACGGCGGACGCGCATCACGGGACGGGAAGGCGATCCCGACACTCGCGTCTTCGACGCTCCTGCGGGATGACAAGAGGTGGGATGCCCTGCGGGCCGCGCACTCCTGCGGGAGGACAATTGGGGGCTCGCTCCCGCGGGATGACAAGGAACGGCTGCACTCCTGCGCGATGACACGAGGGGGATGCCCTCCGGGCCGCGCGCGCCTGCGGGAGGACAAAAGAGGGGATGCAGTCCGTGCCGCGCGCTCCTGCGCGATGACGATGATGGAGCGGCAGTCCCATGGTCCCCCACCGCCTCGCCCGTCGCGCACCACCCACGACGCACATCGGGGTAACCGCCGTATGCCGTGGCGGCGCAGTTGACGATGCGGTTAGTCTCCACCTCGGCGCTGCACCCGCCCGTCGGGCCGATCCCGCCACCCCTGGAGCGACACCATCTCGACCGACTGGCATTTCCCCATCTTCATCC
>DATANT010000106.1:0-1616 GCA_036266115.1 Gemmatimonadaceae bacterium
GTCGGATCGGCGAGGGCGGCGAAGGTGATGCTGAGATGGTCGGCGGTCATCCGTTTATTTAACACCTTCATTAAATAATGCATCGGTTAAATACAGGTCGCCGCCCGGTCCGTCAAGACTCGCAACGGCCATCGGATGTAAGGAAGTCGTAGCGGTCCGCCTGCCGGCGCGTCCGCCGGTTGCGCGGACCGGACTACCACGGCAATCGATCCTCTGTGCCTGCTGCCGCGCCCCGATGACTGGCACGAGCATCGAGCGCGCACGAGCCCGGCTCACCTCGGCGGGAAGGGCTCGGGTGGCATTGTGAACTAGACAATCCAGTCTATATTCAGCTCCTCCGGGAATCGCCGCACCCGGCGGCGACCCCCTGTTCCTGCATCATCCGACTGAGCCATACAATGACGATTGCGGTGCCCAACGCGCTGCCACAGGCCAGCCACGCACGGCTTGGAGCGGCCGCAACGGCTATTGCCCTGCTCCTCGCTGGCTGCTCCAAGCCCGCGCCTCAGCAGGCGCCGCCACCGCCGGAAGTCACCGTGGTCACGGCCCAGTCGCAACCGCTCGCCAACCTCATCGAGGTGCCCGGCCGCCTGCAGGCCGTGCGGATCGCCGAGGTTCGGGCGCGGGTGGACGGCGTGGTGGAGCGGCGGCTGTACGAGGAAGGCACGGACGTGCGCGCCGGCCAGCCGCTGTTCGCCATCGACCCACGCCCGCTGCGCGCGCAGCTGAGCGCGGCGCAGGCGACGTTCGCTCGCGCCGAGGCCACGGCGGCCAACGCCCAGCAGGACGTGACCCGCTACGAAGGGCTGGTGTCCCAGCAGGCCATCAGCCAGCAGGAGTACGACGCGGCCATCGCGCGCCTGCGCACCGCGCAGGCCGACGTCGCCGCGGCCCGCGCCCAGGTGGAGACCGCGCGCCTGAACCTGGGCTACACCACCGTGAACGCGCCGATCGCCGGCCGCGCCGGCCGCGCCGAGGTCACCGAGGGCGCGCTGGTGAGCGCCGCCAGCGCCACGCTGCTCACCCGCATCGAGCAGGTCCATCCCATCTACGCGAACTTCTCGCAGTCGAGCTCCGAGCTCCTCGCCATTCGCCAGGCGGTCGCCGCCGGCTCGGTGAAGGTGCCCTCCGCGATCGAGCGCGTGGAGGTTCGCCTGGTGCTCGAGGACGGCAGCATCTACGAGCGCCCCGGACATCTCAACTTCCTCGACCTCCGGATCGACGAGGCCACCGGCACGGCGGCGCTCCGCGCCGAGTTCCCCAACCCCGATCGTGAGCTGCTGCCCGGCCAGTTCGTGCGCGTGCGCATCGAGGCGGGCATGCGCGCCGACGGCATGCTGATCCCGCAACGCGCCGTGACGGTGACGCCGCAGGGTGCCAGCGTGATGGTCGTGGGCGACAGCGACGTCGTGGTGAGCCGCCCGGTGAAGGTGGGCGGGCTGCGCGGTGGGTCCTGGGCCATCCTCGATGGCATCGCCCCCGGCGAGCGCGTGATCGTGGACGGACTTCAGAAGGTGCAGCCGGGCCAGCCGGTGCGGCTCGCCGTCGCGACGGCGCAGACGGACACCACGACCACCACCGTCACGTCCGACACCAACGCGCGAGTGCCCTGATGA
>DATANT010000107.1:0-13163 GCA_036266115.1 Gemmatimonadaceae bacterium
ATGGGCTTCTTCTTGGCGGCCATGATCCCCTTGAGCGAGGGATAGCGCGCCTGGTTGAGCCCCTCGTCCACGGTCAGCACCGCGGGCAGCGGAAACGTCACCACCTCCGCGCCGCCCTCGATGGCCCGCTGCGCGGTACCACGACCGTCGGCGATGTCGAGCTTGTGCACCGCCGTCACGCACGGCAGGCCCAGGAGCTCGGCCACCATGGGCCCCACCATCTCGTTGGAGGAGTCGATGGACTTCTTGCCGAAGAGCACCAGGTCGTAGCCGCCGTCCTTCAGCTCGGCGGCCAGTGCGCGCGCGATGGCGAGCCCGTCGAACGGGACACGGTCGGCCTTGAGCTGCACGCCACGGTCCGCGCCCATGCTGAGAGCCTTGCGGATGGTCTCCTGGACCGTGTCGGGTCCCAGGGACATCACCACCACCTCACCCTGCCCCGCCTTCTCCTTGAGCTGCAGCGCGGCCTCCACGGCCCACGCATCGAAATCGTTGATGTCGAACTTGAGGCCGGTCTCGTCCACCGACCTCGCATCGCTCGCAATCTTGAAGCGCGTCTCCATGTCCGGGACACGCTTGACGCACACGGCTATCTTCACCGCGGGTTCTCCTCGTGAAAGTTTTCACATGAAATCTACCCGGCCAGCCGAGGCGTTCAAGATAATTGGGCGCGAGCCCCGGTGCGGGAACTGGCACGGCCCCGACGGGCGTTCCGCCGGGGCCGTGCGCATGCCTGCACCCAACCGGTATCAGAGATTGGGGTTGTTGCCGCGCTCCACGTCCGGAAGCGGCAGACACTTGCCGGGCAGGTCCTGGTAGGTTCCGCCCTTCGTACTGCTGGCCTCGGCTGGGTACGGCACCCCCGGCGCCGGGTCGTACGGCAGATTGTAGCGCCGGATGTCACCCATCCGGCGGCCTTCCAGGAAGAACTCGCGACGACGCTCCTCGGCCACCTGCTCTGGCGTCATCGCGCCCGTCACCTCGGCGATGATGAGCTGGGCCTCGGCGGCCCGGGCGAGCGGGATGGGGGCCTCCCGGCTCTGGTACTTGTGCTGCACCCAGAGCCTCGTGTTCTGGTCCGCCGACTCCCGCCCGCTGTCGGTCACCATCACGCGCGGGTCGCCCAGGGTACGGTACGCCGGTGCCACGGTCACCGAGGTGCCCTGCCCGTTGAGATCGAACACCCGGTTGAACTGGCGGCTGTTGGCGGCGTTGTACGTGGCGTAGTACACGAAGTCCGGCGGTATCAGCTGCGCGTCGGCCAGCGCGCCCGCCGCATCGCCCTTGTCCAGCCGTGCCTTGGCGCGTCCCAGCAAGGCGAGATTGGCCAGGCTGTCGTCACCGGCCGCCTGTGCGGCGGCCAACGCCTTGGTGAAGCGCGCCTCCGCCTCGGTGAACACCTGCTCCGAGGTGAGCTCCGGGCCCACGTCGATGGACGCGGAGCAGAACGATTCGCCGAGAAAGACGAGCGCGAAGGCGGCATAGTTGGCCGCCCGGGCGATCAGGAACTGGCGGTTCGCCACCTCCTCGTCCGTCCATCCCTCCAGGCGGGTGGTCGCGTTGTCCCCCGTGAACCGGGCGGTGTTGAGCGGCGTGTAGAGACCGTACGTGCCCTCGCACGAGGTGGACGCGTACGCCGTCTGCTCTGGCCGGATGCTGCGACGGTCGTAGTCCCAGCGGGAGGCCGTCTGACTGCCGTCCTGCAGCTCGCCGGCCACGAGGCCGCTCCCCACGATGTAGGACGCGTACGCGCACTCGAGATCGCGCTGCGCGCTGGTCACCAGCAGCTCGGCGCTCGACGGCGTCTGCAGACTGGACGCCGGCACCCGGCTGGGCGTCTCCACCTCGAGCGCCCGGTCCAGCGCGTCACAGGCGCCGAGGGCCGCGGCGAGTAGCGCGGCGCCCAACACGCGCGCGCCGCGCGCGGCGCCGGGGAACACCCGGCAGGCTGGGTGATGCATCGTCCGGGTGGCGTCGGGCGTGGTCTGGGTTCCGATAATGGGCATCATATATCCTCAGAACCCGAGGTTGAACGAGAGAACCCACTGCTGGAGCTGTGGGAGGACGTTCTGCTCGAACTGGCCGGTGGAGCCGCGGCTGCCGCCGATGAACGACGCCTCCGGCTCCAGACCCTTGTAGTCGGTCCAGGTGAGCAGATTGCGGCCAGCGATTGTGACGGAGGCCGTGTTGAGCCTGGCCCGGCCGGCCACACTCTGTGGGAGGTTGTAGGTGAGCGCGAGCTCGCGGAGCTTGGTGAAGCTCGCGTCCTGCGTGTACTCGTCGATGAACGAGCTGCCGTTCTGCACGCGCGCGATGTGCACCGGGTCGAACTCCTCGGGGAAGAAGTTCTCGCGGCACACCTCGAACAGGTAGCAGCGCACCCGTTCGTTGCCATCGAGCTTCTTGTAGCCGCGCTTGAAGTCCACCAGCGCGTTCAGCCTGAAGTTCTTGAAGAAGGTGAAGGTGGTCGTGAACGCCCCTTCGGTCTTGGGCGAGGTATTGCCCAGGAAGACGCGCGGCGCCCCGGCGCAGGGCACGCTGCCGCCCCGACCATCGTCGCACATGAGATTGATGGCCGTCTTGCCATCCGTGTCGAATTCGGCGCTCACCACTCGCCGCGAGAACCAGGACCCCGCCGGATAGCCCACCACGTGCGCCTCGTTCGAGGAGAGCGACACGGTGTCCACGGATCCGAGATCCTTGATCTCATTGGAGTTCCTGCTGACGCTGAAACTCAGGTCCCAGCCGAATCTCTCACCCTGGATGGGCGAGCCGCGCACGAGCACCTCCACCCCGCTCTTGGTGATGCGGCCGGCGTTGAAGAACTGGATTCCCTGACCGGACACGACGTCGGCGATGCCGCCGAAGCCCGACGACGGCGGCACGCTGCGCGCGAGGATGGCGTCGCGCGTGGTGCCACCGAAATAGGTGAACTCCACGCCCATCCGATCCTCGAACATGCCGAGGTCGAAGCCGAGCTCCGTCTCGTCGCTGCGCTCCGGGCCGAGGTCCAGGTTGCCGAAGTTCCCCGGCGTCACGGTCCCTGCGCCACCCGGAATGAACGTCGGGATGGCGGTGAGCGCCGCCGGCTGCAGTCCGCTCTGCCCGTATGCGGCGCGCAGCTTGAGCGCGTTCACCCACGGCACCTTGAAGAACGGCTCCTCGCTCACCACCCAGGACAGGCTCGCCTTGGGATAGTAGACGAGGTCGAAGTTCTCGCCGAAGGCGCTGTTGTCGTCGGCGCGCACGGCGCCGGTGATGAACACCCGGTTGCGCCACGCGAACTGCTGCTGGAAGAAGACGCCGATGGTGTTGTTCTCGATCAGGTCGTCGTTCTGCAGGTCGATGGTGCTGAGCGCCTGGAGCGACTTGAGCCCCGGCGCCGGGAACCCCTCGCCGTACACGCCGCGCGTCTGGGTGGAGCGGGCGTAGTACTGCGCGCCCAGGGAGCTCGTGAACTCCCAGTCCGTGAGCGGTGCGTAGGTGGCGTTGGCGACGTAGTCGAACGTGTTGTAGCTCACGTTGCGGGTGGAGACTTCCATGTACCCGCCGGTGGGTCCATCGAGACCGAAGATCGAGAGCTCGTCGTTCCGCTGGGCGATCTCCTGGTTGTCCTCGCCGAGCACGTCGGTGCCCACGATGATGCGATGATTGAACCAGCTCGCGGGCCGGTGGTTGAACGTGAGCGACCCGGTGAAGCGCTCGACGTCCTGGAAGATCTCGAACCCCTGGAGGTACTGCTCGGGCGTGCCGCTGTAGAAGCCGCGCTGCGGGCTGTCGAGCGTGCTCGGGTTCGCCCAGTAGGTCGTCCACGTCGCGCCCCCGCCGCCCGCCTCGAGCGGGAGGTTGGTGCGCCCGTTGGTGTAGCCCAGGCTGGCCGACAGGTCCCACTTCGCGCTCGGTGTGAGCGAGAGGTTCACGTGGGAATTGAACCGGTCGAGCTTGTTGGCGCGGTCGGCACCGGTGCTCTTCTCACCGCCAAAGCCCGCGTAGTAGCGGAACGTCGGCGAGCCGCCACCGACGCTCAGGTTCAGCTCGTTGGAGTAGCCAGTGCGCCAGATGTCCTGATTGCCGCGGTCCTCCTCCAGCTGGGCGATGTTCATCGTCTCGAGCTGCTCGGTGAGCGGGTTCACGCCATAGTTGGTGAACAGCCGGTCCTTGAAGTCGTAGAACCGCTGCACGCCCGTGTGCACGGATGCGTTCCAGGTGGGCGCGCCGGCCGAGCCCTTCTTCGTGATGATCTGGATGACGCCGTTGGCCGCCTCCGTGCCGTACAGGGTGGCGGCGGCGGGGCCCTTGATCACCTCGATGCTCTCGATGTCTTCGGGGTTGAAGTCGTTCCATCGCGAGACGGAGCGCGCCCCGAACGCCTGGTTGACCGGCCCCGTGGACTGCGCGTTGTCCACGCGCACGCCATCCACGTAGATGAGCGGGTCGGAGTTGAGGGAGAGCGAGGTGGCGCCGCGGACGCTCACGCGACTGCCCGTGCCCACCTGGCCCGAGTTGGCGATGACGGCCACACCAGTGGCCCGCCCGTTGAGCAGCTGCTGCAGGTTCTGCACGGGCTGCGTGGCCATGACGTCGGCGGCCTTGATCTGCGATACCGCGTTGCCCACCGCGCGTTGCTGGGTGTTGCCGGCGGTGCCGGTGACCACCACCTCATCGAGCGCGATGACCCGCTCGGCCAGCGTGATGCTGATGGCCTCGTTGCCCACCTGCACCTGCTGCGTCTGCGGCCGGTAGCCGATGCGGCGTACGGTGATGGAGACGGTGGTGCCGGGAACGTTGCTGATGCGGAAGCGTCCCTGCGCGTCGGTGGTGGTGCCGAGCGTCGAGTTGTCCACGGCGACCTGCGCGCTCGCCACCGGCTGGGCCGTTCGCTCGGCGAGCACGACCCCGGCGAGCACCCCGCCTTGCTGCGCGGCGAGCGGTGCCGCCGTCACGGTCGACAGTGCCAGCACCAACCACCATCGCGCACCCTTGCGATTCCACGAACTGCGTGACCACGGATTGTGCAGCATGTTACTCCGCCTCCTCGGCTAGGATGAGTAGCGCTGAGGTACCGAGGGTGCCACGGTAGTGCTCGTGGACAGGCGCGCGCAAGATCCGAGTTCTGCTGATGCTGAGGCCGGTATTTCGTGACATCGGGTGCGGCACGACACGTTGCGCCGCGCGCGAAAACACGAGCGCCTCGTTCGGACACATCCCGAACGAGGCGCTCACGCATCATGGATTGTTCAGCGATCAGGAGGCGGAACTCCTGACGCTTCCCTTACATCACGTCGTCACCGGAATGCGTCGAGCCCCGTGATCGCCTGACCAAGGATGAGCGAGTGGACGTCGTGCGTCCCCTCGTAGGTGTAGACGCTCTCCAGGTTGGCCATGTGGCGCATGGACGCGTACTCGGCCAGGATGCCGTTGGCGCCGAGCAGCCGGCGTGCCTCGCGCGCGACGTCGGTGGCGATGCTCACGTTGTTGCGCTTGGCCAGCGATACCTGCTGGGGCGTGAACGTGCCGGCATCCTTGAGCCGACCCAGGTGCAACGAGACGAGCTGGGCCTTCACGACTTCCGTGAGCATGTCGGCCAGGCGTTCCTGCTGGATCTGGAAGCCGCCGATCGGGCGATCGAACATCACGCGGTTCTGGGCGTACGACACGGCTTCCTCGAGGCAGGCCATCGCGGCGCCGATGGCGCCCCACGAGATGCCGTAGCGCGCCTGGGTGAGGCACATCAGCGGGCTCTTGAGTCCACCCGACTTGGGGAGGATGGCGTCCGCCGGCACGTGCACGTCGGCCAGCACCAGCTCGCTCGTGTCCGACGCGCGGAGGGAGAGCTTGCCCTTCTGGTCCTTGGCCGTGAAGCCCGGGGTGTTGGTGGGCACGATGAAGCCGCGGATGCTCTTGTCGCTGGTCTCGTCATCCGTCTTGGCCCAGATGATCGCGGCGTGCGCCTGCGAGCCATTGGTGATCCACATCTTGGCGCCATTGATCACCCAGCTCCCGTCCGCCTGCTGCCGCGCCCGGGTGATCATGCCGCTCGGGTTGGAGCCATAGTCGGGCTCGGTGAGGCCGAAGCAGCCGATCACCTCGCCCGTGGCCATCTTGGGCAGCCAGTGACGCTTCTGCTCCTCGCTCCCGAAGGCGAAGATGGGATACATGACGAGCGCGCCCTGCACGGAGGCGAACGACCGCAGCCCGGAGTCGCCGCGCTCGAGCTCCTGCATGATGAGGCCGTAGGCCACACTGCTGAGCCCGGAGCAGCCGTACTCCTCGGGCAGGTTGGAGCCGAACAGCCCGAGCTCGCCCATCTCGGGGATGAGCTCCGTGGGGAAGCGTCCGTCCACGTAGCACCGGCCGATGATCGGCAGCACGCGGTCGTTCACCCACTGGCGTACGGTGTCGCGAATGGCGCGCTCCTCTTCGCTGAGCACGCTGTCGATGTTGTAGAAGTCCGTCACGGGGCGCCCGACATGCTTCTGCGGCGCGGCCGGACCCTTCACGTGGTCGGGAGCGATGGTAGCCATACGACGTAGGACAGGAGGATGAGGGTGTGGCGAGTCTGAAAGGTGGCCGGCCGGCGCCCGGACGGCAACGGCCGCCACCCGGCCAGCCACCCGCTGGTCATTCCTCGCGCGCCGCCCGCAAGCCGAGCACGTGCGGCTGCGGCGGCCGCTTGGCCTTGCGGCGCGTCTCCGCCACCACGGTGCGTCGGGCAAACGGAGTGATCTCCACCTCGCGCGCCTTCGCGCGGAACGTGGCGCCGTGATCGATGGCGTGACCGCTCTCGTCCTGCCACTGGTGCACCATCTCGTGCAGCAGCGTGTGCAGCGCCTCGTCCCATCCGTGCCGCTGGATGTGGCCGCGGCTGATCGCGATCTCGGCGGCGTCGCCGGTGGGCGACGCCGCGGTGTAGTGCCCGAGGCGCGTCTTCATGCGGCGCGAGACGCGGATGGGCACCGGGCGCAGCCGACCACCGAAGTAGTGCACGTTGTAGCGCTGGTGCCAGAGGCGCAGCTGGCGCAGGAGCAGCTCGTCCTCGGGCGCCGTGCGCGGCTGGCGGCGCACCCCGGCGCTGCGCGGGATCTGATAGCTCAGGATCACCTCGCGCGCCCGCGCCCGCTCGGCGCGCGTGCGGGCGCGCACGAAGGCCACGACGGCCTCCAGCACCGGCTCCGGCGCCGGGAGGAAGCCCTCGTGGATGCGCAGCTCGTTGCCGCTGAAGCTCACCATCACCGTGCGGTTGCGCGTCAGCCGGAGCCGGTCCACGCGCTGCGGCATGCCCAGCGTGTGCAGGCGGGCGAGCAGCTCGCCGGCGGTGGCCGACGGCGTGTCGAAATCGAGGGAGAGCTGGACCTGGTTCTGCCGCCGTAGCAGGCGGCTCAACGCTCGAAGCATCGCGTGGGCCCCGGCGTGAAGGTTCGGGTACCGCGTGACCACACCAGGGTGTGCACGTCGATCGCGGCGCTCGTGATCGAGATGACGTTCATGGATGACGGTCGACCTCCTCGCGACCGGCTGGAGACGGTGCCCGCGGTGGAGATCACCGTGCCCTTCCGGGTATGCTCTATGTAATGAATGGCTTCCTGGTGATCGTGGCCGCAGAGCACGAGGTCCACCCCCATGTCGGCGAACGCCCCCAGGATCCTGGGCGTGTGCTTGAGCCCGTGCCGCTGCGACAGCTCGCCCTTCACCGGGTTGTGGTGCATCACCACCACCCGGGCATCGCCCTCGGGCGACGCCGTGAACTCCTGGCGGGCGCGGGCGAGCTGTGACCTGGTGATGTCGCCCATCACCGACAGGTCCCGCATGTTCCAGGTGAGCGTGCGGAACGTGATCCCGTGCGAGGTGTTGAGCCCCACGAAGGTCACACCCGGCACGCGCAGCACCGGCTCGATGCTGGGACAGATGAAGGTGCGGTAGTCCTCGGTGATCCTCGCGGCGTCGCGCACGCCCAGCGGCGCCTCCCACCAGCGCACGTCGTGATTGCCCGGCACCACGATCACCTGGCTCACGCGCTGCGCGTCGCGGATGAACACGCTGGCCCGCTGGAACTCCCCCGCCCGCGCGCGCTGCGTCACGTCCCCGCTGATCGCCACCACGTCGAAGCGCTGTTCCTGGATCACCGCTTCGATCGCCTCGATCTGCTCGGGCACCGCGGGGCGCCCGAAATGCAGGTCGGAGACGTGCAGCACGCGCATCATGCTCAGAGCCTGGCGATGATGGCGCTGGTGAAGTCGTCCGTGCTGGCCGTGCCGCCCA
Organism: Gemmatimonadaceae bacterium; assembly: GCA_036266115.1. Taxonomy (GTDB): domain Bacteria; phylum Gemmatimonadota; class Gemmatimonadetes; order Gemmatimonadales; family Gemmatimonadaceae; genus DATANT01. The sequence goes on from DATANT010000107.1 coordinate 8,260, forward strand.
GATCGCGCGTCACCGTCTGCCCCTCGCGAATGACGGCTTCCAGCGCCGAGCGAATGCGGTCGGCCCGCGCCTTCTCGCCCACGTGGTCCAGCATCAGCGCGGCGGCCAGCAGCAGGGCGCCGGGATTGGCCACCCCCTTGCCCGCGATGTCGGGCGCGGTGCCGTGCACGGCCTCGAAGATGGCCGCGTTGCTGCCGATGTTCGCGCCCGGCGCCAGCCCGAGTCCGCCCACCAGCCCGGACACCAGGTCCGAGAGGATGTCGCCGAACAGGTTGGTGGTGACGATCACGTCGAACGCCTCCGGCTTGAGCACGAGCTGCATGGCCGCGGCGTCCACGATGCGGTCCTCGAACTCCACGCGTCCCAGATACTCGCGCGCCAGCTCGCGCCCCACTTCCAGAAAGAGCCCGCTGGTGAACTTGAGGATGTTCGCCTTGTGCACCAGCGTGACCTTGCGGCGCCCGTGCGCCAGCGCGTAGTCGAACGCGTACCGGATCACCCGCTCCGAGCCCTTGCGCGTGACGAGCGCGATGGACTCGGCCGCGGCCTTGGGATCGTCCCCCACCTTGATGTAGTGCTCGATGCCGGAGTACAGCCCCTCGGTGTTCTCGCGCACCAGCACGATATCCACGTCGTCATAGCGGCCGCCCGGCACGATGTCCTTGGCCGGCCGCACGTTGGCGTAGAGGTCGAACGACTTGCGCAGCGCCACGTTCACCGAGCGATAGCCACCGCCCACCGGCGTCTCCAGCGGCCCCTTGAGCGCGAGCCGCGTGCGCTTGATGGAATCGAGTGTCGCCTCGGGCATGGGGTCGTCGAAGCGCGCGACCGCCGACGCGCCGGCGAGCTGCTCGTCCCACTCGAAAGGAGCACCGACGGCGTCGAGCACACGCACGGTGGCCTGGGTGATGCTCGGGCCGATGCCGTCGCCGGGGATGAGCGTGACCGGTATTGCCATGGGGTGCTGTCGTTTCGGAAAGTGAGCGCGGCCTCAGCGAGGCACGATCAGGTCAGCGAGATGCTCGGCGACGTTGGCCGCGAGCGCGGGAGACCACGAGGTGGTGGAGTCGCTGGCGACCTCACCGGTCCAGAGAAGCTGCGTGGAGCGAACGTCCACCAGCGCCAGGCGCAGCACCGCGCGCCGCGTCCCGTCGGCGGCCGTGCCCAGGACCAGCTCCGCGGGCACGAGCGCGAACCGCGCGTCCGCCACGCCGGCCAGCGCGCGCAGCTGCCCGATGAGCGGCTCCGACACGGGATCGCCGGTGCGCTTGGTGGACGAGAGCACCGTCACGGTGAGGCGACGCGGATCGCTCACGAACGACGCGTTCCGACGCCCCATGCGCTCCACGGCGTCGGCGAACACCCACGTGCCGTCCAGTCCCCGCCGACCGAGCACCGCGGACAGCGAGTCGTCGAGCGTGCGCAGCGCGGAGTCCGCCGCCCCACCGCTCGGCCACCAGGCGGCGGCGCCGGCCGGCGCCACACGCTGCGTGGGCCACACGGCCACACGGCGCCCGGCGAACGGCGCGAGCACCGGCCCGGTGTGCGAGGCCGGCACGGCGCGCACGGGGTCGAGCGACGCGGCCTGCATGGACGGGGGCGCCGACGCGCTGCACGCGCCCAGCACCAGGGAGAGGAGGGCGACGCCGGCCGCCGGGCGGAGGGCAGGGAGAGGGGGCACGGACTCAAGGTAATGCTCCGGTGTGGGGTACGGCAGGACTTGATAATCCATGTACCCGAGTCCCGGCGGGGGCAGGCGGCGGGATGCGCCCGGGCCAGCCAGAACGGAGTCATCTCCTTGCACGACAACGGCTTGACTCACCATAAGCCGAACGGGCCGGCGTGGGCGCGCCGGCCCGTCGCGGAGCGCCCGCAGTCGCCAAGTCGGTGTTGGCGAGTGGCTTGCTCGCCCTTCCCCGCCCCGCCCGCTCAGGGCTCCTGAAACCCACCCACCCGCAACTCCAGCCGTCCGGCTCGGGGATCGTCCTGGAAGAACAGCCCGCCGGCGCGCTCCGAGCGGGCGGGCACGTAGTCGAACGTCGCCGCGCTGGTGGCCGGCGCCGCGCCGTCGCGCCGCAGCTCGCCGGTGACGATGAGCCCCTGCGCGGTGCGCTCGCCGCGGTTCGCCACCCGGATCTGCACGAGATACCCTCCGCGCACCACGCGCACCCGCTCCACCCGGGCCAGCACGTCGGGTGGCGTGTCCGGCCGGCGCACCGCCTCCGCCACCAGGTAGCCGAGCAGCGCGATCACCAGCGCGCCGCCCAGGATCGCGACGGCCCACTCCAGCGCCGACGTGTGATGCCGCCCGTGCACCAGGTTCATACGAGCAGCCGCGCCGCCGCCGCGCCGATGGCGGCGGGAAAGGCCAGCACCACGGTGGGGATCACGATCATGAGCGGCGCGTTTCCGGTGAAGCGGCCGAACGTCCACAGGACGTAGGCGCTGATGAGCAGGGCGATGGCGTAGCCCACCACGGTGAGGCGCAGGAAGGCGAGCCACACGGGCATCCCCTCGGGCACCGCCTCCTGGCCATGGAACTCCACCGCGTACACGAACGCGTGCATGGCGATCACCGACACCACCACGACGCCCACCGCGCTCCAGAGCGGCAGCCGATACGCGATGAGCACGATCTCCTCGGTGGGTGCCACGTTGAAGGCCAGAAAGAGCGCGCCGACGGTCATCAGCAGCAGCTCCGCCCAGTAGGACGGCGCGCGCTCCGCGCGCTCGCGCCGCGCCTCTTCTCCACCACCCAACTGGCTCCGCGCGAGCAGCGCGCCGATGCTCGCCGGCACCGCCTGCAGCGTCGCCTTGCCCACCAGCTCGCGCACCGACATGCCCTGAGTGAACACGGCGAGCAGCAGCAGGATGCCCACCGAGCTCACGACGCCCACCGCGAACGCCACGCACGCGTCGCGCACGTCCTCCCACACGTCGTGCGTGGGCTCGAAGCCCGAGATCGCGGACATGCCCACGAGCAGCGGCAGGAGCACGGCCACGAGCAGCGCGATCCGGAATGGCGGCATCGAGAACCCCAGCCACCACATCTCCGCCGTCATGAGCAGCGGGAGGGCGAAGATGATGGCGCCGGCGAGCGCGCGCGCCAGCCCCACCGCGAAGCGCCGGGTGGAACTTCGCCGCTGCACCGGACTCTGGCTCGGCGTGATGACGCGGGCAGTGGACATGAGGGGTGGCGGGAGAGGCGCGCCTGGCCGACCTTTGCAATAGAAAGGCCGGACGGCGGCGGGCGGGTTCCGCCCGTTCGCTCCTGGCCCGTCAGCGCTGGGGTACGGCCCGGCGTTGTCTGGGAGTCCCCCTGCCACCGCTTCCTCCTTCCTCCATTCATGACGCGCAGACTGCTCCTCGCGCTCGCGCCGCTGCTCCCCGCTGCGGTTCACGCCCAGGGTGCCGACGCCAGGCCACCCGTCGCGGCCTTCGACCTCTCCATCGCCAACATGATGCGCGGGCCGGAGGTGTACGGCCGGGAGCCGCAGTCGGTGCGCTGGAGCCCGGACGGCCGCTGGATCTACTTCCAGTGGCTGCCGCCGGGCACGAGCTGGCGTGAGTCGCCCAAGCCGTACCGCGTGCGCGCGCAGGCGGGCGCGACGCCCGAGGCGGTGACGCCGGCGCACATGGATTCGGTGGGGCCGCTGCTCGCCCCGGGCGCCGAGACGCCGGACCGGCGCCGCCGCGTGGTGAGCTACCAGGGCGACCTGTATCTCGTGGACCTCGCCGGGGCGACCAGCCGCCGTCTCACCCAGACGACGGCCACCGAGCGCTCCCCCGCCTTCTCCACGGACGGGCGCGAGCTCTTCTTCGTGCGCGACGACGCCGTGTTCGGGCTCACGCTAGACGGCGCCGCCATTCGCCAGCTGCTCGACGTGCGCAAGGGCGAGGCGCCCAAGCCCGACAAGCCGGCCGTGGGCCAGCGTGGCGCGCTGGAGCGCCAGCAGCGCGAGCTGCTGGCCGCGGTGCGCGACGAGCTGTGGCGCGACAGCGTGACCAAGGCGGAGCAGGCGCGCCGCGACTCCCTGGGCGCGCGCCCGCTCTACCTGGGCAAGACGGAGCGCGTCGCGCAGCTCTCGGTGTCGCCGTCCGGGCGGGCGCTGCTGCTGGCCACGGCGGTGCCCAGCGAGTCCGCGTCGCGCACGATCATTCCCAAGTGGGTGACGGCGAGCGGCTACACCGAAGACCTGACCATGCGCACCAAGGTGGGGGACGCGCCGGAGCGTGGCCGCGTGGCGTTCGTGACGACGGCTGCGGGTGACGTGCGCTGGCTGAACCTGACGCCCGGCGACACGAGCCCGGCGTCGCTCGCCAATCTCGTGGGCTGGAACACGGCGGGCGATGCGGCGCTGGTGTTCACGGTGAGCCGCGATTACAAGACGCGCTGGCTGCACCAGGTGGGCTCGGATGGCAGCATCACCATGCTCGACGTCCTCCGCGACACCGCCTGGGTGGGCGGCCCGTGCTCCAACTGCGCCGGCTGGACGCCCGATGGCCAGCGCGCCTGGTTCGTGAGCGAGGCGGATGGCTACGCCCACCTGTACTCCGTGGCCCGGGGCGGCGGCGACCGCCGCCAGCTGACGAGCGGCATGTGGGAAGTGCTGGGCGTGGAGCTCACGCACGACGACCGCGCGTTCGCGCTCACCACCAACGAGGGCTCGCCGTTCGAGCAGCACGTGTGGCGCATGCCGCTGGCCGGGGGCACGCGCACCAGGCTGACGTCCGCGAAGGGCTCGCACGATGCCGTGGCCTCACCCGACGGCCGCTGGCTGGCCAACGTGCACTCCACCGCCAACCGCCCGCCCGAGCTGTTTCTCATGCGCAACGCGCCGGGCGCCGAGATGGCCCAGCTCACCACCTCGCCCACCGCGGACTGGCTGGCGTTCGACTGGGTG
>DATANT010000108.1:0-4906 GCA_036266115.1 Gemmatimonadaceae bacterium
CCGGCAGCAGTCGCGCCACGTCGTCGACTACCTCACCGCGGCGCTCGACGCGCACCGCACCGGCCGGCCCGCGCCGCCGCTCCTGCCGGTCCACTGAACGGTTACGATCCCTCGACTGCGCGGCCCTGCGGGCCGCTCCGCGCGGGATGACTGAGAGTGGCCTGCTCGTGGCGGTCAGCGTCGCGTCTCTCGCCTACCGGAAATCGTGGCTCCGCGCGTGCTCGGCGCCCACCGGCGCGCTCAGCGCCCGGAAGCTCGCGCCGCGCAGGTGCACCACGCGGTGCTCCACCTGCAGCGTGCCGCGCACCAGCAGCAGTGGTGAGCGCGAGATCACGTGCGCATCCTCCTCGAAGCGCCTGGGTGGCACCACGATGTTGAGCCACCCGGTCTCGTCCTCGAGCGTGAGAAAGGCGAAGCCCTTCGCGGTGCCGGGACGCTGGCGGCAGATCACGAGGCCGGCCACGGCCACCCGGTCGCCGTCGGCGCGGCGCAGCGCCTCGCGCGCGGTGAGCACGCCGTTGGGCGCGAGCGTGGCGCGCAGGTGGCGCATGGGGTGGCCGTTGAGGGAGAGCGACGTGAGCCGGTAGTCGGCCTCGGTGAGCTCGAAGGCGCTCATGCGCGGAAGGGACGGCGTGCCGGGGCGCGCCGCCAGCGGCGCGAGCGGACCGGCGGCGCCCCGCCGGGCCTCGAGCACGTGCCAGAGCGCGGTGCGCCGCCGCTGCTCGCGGGGGACGTCGGGGAACATCGCGTCGAACGCGCCCGCCTCGGCGAGCAGGCGGAGCGGACGGGCATCCAGGCGGGTGCGGTGCACGACGTCGGCCACACTCGTGAACGGCCCCTCGGCGAGCGCGGCCTCCAGCCGCGCGCGCGCGGCGGCAGCGAGCCCGCGGATGGAGCGCAGGCCCAGTCGCACGGCCGGCGCGCTGGTCTCCCCGGCTGCCGCACGCGCCGCATCCGGCGCGCGGGAGGATGGCGCCGGGCGAACCTCGATCACCCCATCGCGCGGCACCACGGTGAGCTCGCCGTCCACCTCCAGCGTGTGGTCCCACGCCGAGCGGGTGAGGTCCACCGGGCGGACGCGGGCGCCGTGGCGGCGCGCGTCCTTCACGAGCGTGCCGGGCGCGTAGAAGCCCATGGGTTGCGCGTTGAGCAACGCGGCGGTGAACTCCGGCGTGTAGTAGTGCTTGAGATACGCCGACGCGTAGACGAGCAGCGCGAAGCTCGCGGCGTGGGACTCGGGAAAGCCGTAGTCCGCGAAGGCGTTGATCTGCTGGTAGATGCGGCGGGCGGTGTCTTCGGGAATACCGTTCCGCTGCATGCCCTGCACGAGCTGCTCGCAGATCTCGGCCATGCGCTCGTGCGAGCGCTTGTGCCCCATGGCGCGACGCAGCCGGTCGGCCTCGCCGGGCGTGAAGCCGGCGCACGCGATGGCCACCTGCATGCCCTGCTCCTGGAACAGCGGCACGCCGAGCGTGCGCCGCAGGATGGGCTCGAGCGACGGATGCGGGTAGGCCACCGCCTCCTCACCGGCACGTCGCCGCAGGTAGGGATGCACCATGTCGCCCTGGATGGGCCCCGGGCGGATGAGCGCGACCTCGACGACGAGATCGTAGAAGCAGCGCGGCCGCAGGCGTGGCAGCGTGACCTGCTGCGCGCGGCTCTCCACCTGGAACACGCCGATGGTATCGGCGCGGCACAGCATGTCGTACACGGCCTGGTCGTCCATGTCGAGCGTCGCCAGGTCCAGCGAGACGCCGCGCGTGGCGCGCACGTACTTGAGACAGTCCTGCAGCACGGTGAGCATGCCCAGGCCCAGGAGATCGATCTTCACCAGCCCGGCGGCGTCGAGGTCGTCCTTCTCCCACTGGATGACGGTGCGCCCCGGCATGGACGCGGGCTCGATGGGCACCACGGTGCACAGCGGCTCGGCGGTGAGCACGAAGCCGCCGCTGTGGATGGAGCGGTGGCGCGGCGCCTGGTGCAGCCCCTCCACGATGTCGGCCAGCAGCCGCACGCGACGATCGGCGAGATCGAGGCCGGCGCTGGCGAGCACGCTGCCGGCAGCGGGGCGCACGGCCGTGGTGGGATTGCGGCGCTCCACATGATCGTCGGCCGCGAGCCGCCGCGCCTCGTGCTTGACGGCATTGGCGCGCGTGGTGGCCTCGGTGCCGCGCACGAGATGGGAGGCGAGGCCGGCGGCGAGCGGACGGGCCGCGCCGTCCTCACCTCCGGCTCCGCGCAGCGCCTCCGCCGTGGCCCGCGCCGAGAACCGGTCGCTCAGCTGGCTCAGCTCGTCCGCCTGCTGCACCGAGAAGCCGAGCACGCGCGCCGCGTCGCGCACGGCGGAGCGGCCGCGGTAGGTGATGTGCTCGCACACCATGGCGGCATGCTCGCGTCCGTAGCGCTCGTACACGTACTGCAGCACCCGCTCGCGCTCGCGGTGCGCGAAGTCGATGTCGATGTCCGGCGCCTCCTGCCGATCCTCGCTCAGGAAGCGCTCGAAGAGCAGCTCCATGCGCACGGGGTCCACGGCGGTGATTCCCAGGCAGTAGCACACCGCGGAGTTGGCGGCCGAGCCACGCCCCTGGCAGAGGATCCCCTCGCGGCGCGCGAAGCGCACGATGTCCCACACGATCAGGAAGTAGCCGGCGAGCCCGAGGCGCCGGATGACGGCGAGCTCGTGGCGCACCTGGCGCACGTGCGTCTCTCTCGCGCGCCACCGCTCGCCCCACCGCTCGGCCGCGCCATCCATCGCCAGCCGCTCCAGATACTCGTCGGCGGTGATGCCGGGTGGCAGCGGAAAGGCGGGCAGCGTGGGCCGCAGGTCCGCGAGCCGGAACCTGCACCGCTCGGCGATGGCGAGCGTGGCCCGGAGGCCGGATTCGTCGTGCCGCCAGCGATGCCGCTGCTCGGCGATGGACCGCAGATACCACTCGCCATTGGGGCGGAGCCGCGTGCCCATCGCGTCCAGCGGGCGCGCATGGCGCAGCGCGCACAGCACGTCGTGCACCATGCGTCCACCGGGTTCGGCGTAGCGCACGTCGTTCGTCACCACCCACGGCGCGCCGAGCCGCCGGGCGAGCGGGATGAGCGCGCGAACCATGCGGCGCTCCTCGGGCAGGTCGTGGTCCCAGCACTCGAGCGCGAGCCGCCCGTCGAAGATCTCGTGCAGCGTCTCCGCGGCGCGGCGCGCGCCCACGCGATCTCCCGCGGCCAGCCGCGACGGCACCCATCCGCGCGGGCCGCCGGTGAGCGCGAACAGCCCGCCAGCGTGCCGCGCGAGCAGATCGAGGGGCACGGCGGGCTCGCCGCGCGGCGCGTGCAGGCGCGCGCGCGTGATGAGCGTGGCCAGGTTGCCGTAGCCCGCGCGATCCTCGGCCAGGAGGACGAGGTGGTGGCGGGTGTCGGCCGCCACGTCGATCGTGATCTCGGCGCCGATGATGCCGCCGATACCCGCGCTCGCCGTGGCCTGGCTGAAGCGCACCGCGCCCCCCAGGTCGTCGCGATCGGTGAGCGCGAGGGCGGGGTAGCCGAGCGCCTGCGCGCGCGCGGCGAGCGCCTCGGGCTGCGAGGCGCCGTCGAGCAGCGAGAAGACGGAACGACAGTGGAGCTCGACGTAGACGGGACCGGGCGTGGCGGGACGTCGCGCGCCACCGGACGCCGCGGTCAGTCGTACCATCCCTGCAGGTACCACGGCTGGCGGGCCTCGCCCTCGGCGCTCGCGCCGTCGCGATAGATGACGAACGCGCCGTCCGCCGACTGGCAGCGCCAGTAGTCGCGGTGATACGGGTCGTGCCACCAGTCGCCGGCCAGGCGCTCGGGGCCAGTGGCGTGGGCGAGCGCGAGCCGCCGGCCGCGCCACCAGACCACCGTGGGACGGTCGGTGGCCCATTCCACCTGCACGCGCTCCGGGGACTCGAGCAGGCGGAGGGCGACGGGGGGAAGGGTGGGGAGAGCGGGTGCGGCCGCCGGGTCGGGTTGGGGCTCGTGGGCGAGCTCGCACAGGGGCTCTGGTTCGCGCGGGGGTCCCCCCCCAACAACGAATCTGCCCTCTGCTCCCTCGCCGCCCCCCACCATCCCACCGCCATCCGGCGCCTCCGAACGCATGGCCGTCGGCAAGCGCATGGCCGTCGGCAGAGGTGTCCGCACCGCCCGCATCCTGGACCCCGCACCGTCCAGATCCGCCGTGCGCTCGTCCCACCCTCCCGCCTTCTCCAACCGGTGCTCGTCGCGCGCCACCGGCCGCACGACCACGTTGGGCCCCAGCTCCGCCCGCAGCCGCTCGAGCGCCGCGTCCGCCGCGGCCGGGTCGCGCCACGCCGGCGCGAGCAGGTCACCCTGCTCGGCGCTCATGGGTGCCGTGGCCGCGATGCGCACCGTCACGGCGCACACCGGGGCGGTGAGCGTCCACTGGTCGAGCAGCGACCGGCAGCGCTCGAAGAGCGGGGCGACGCGGGCGAGCGGGCGCGCCGGCCGCACCTCGCGCGTCACCGTGTGCGGCACCCCGCCCGCGGGGAGCGCGCCCCGCCCGTCGTCCAGCGTGAGCGTGATGGCCACCGCGGCCGCGCCGCGCCCTTCGGCCACGAGGCCGCGCACCAGGCGATCGAGCGCGGCGCGCACGAGAAAGAGCACCGGCTCCATCGTCGCGGCCGGCATCGCCAGCTCGGCGCTCACCGTGCGATCGGCGTCGGGACGCGCGAGCACCGGGCGGCGGCGGTCCTCGCCGCGCGCCAGGCGCCAGGCGGCGAGCCCCTCGGCGCCCCAACGCCGCTCGACGTCCTGCGCCTCCAGCCGGGCGAGCGCGCCCGCGGTGCGCAGCCCCAGGGCGTGGAGCGACTGACGTACGTCGTCGGCCATGGGCACGAGGGCGAGCGGCGCCGGCGCGAGGTACTCGGCGCACCCGCCG
>DATANT010000109.1:0-6813 GCA_036266115.1 Gemmatimonadaceae bacterium
GCCGCGCGGTACCCACATCGGCCGCACTCCGCCGCATCGGTAGCGTAGCTCGCGCCGCCGTCGCCACAGGCGCCGAGCCGCTCCTCCATGTTCACCGCCGCGGCCGATGGCACGCCGTCCACCTGCACCCCGCCGCGCGAGAAGTGGAAGACGAAGCGCGCCACCGGCATTCCGGTGAGCGCCTGCGCGGCCGCCGTGTAGGCCGTCTGCTGCACGGCGTAGGCACCGGCCGCGCGCTCGGCGGCCGCCTGTCCCTCCACCGCCGACGTCTTCACGTCGAGTAACACCAGCTGCTCTCCGCTGGCAGCCGCCAGGTCCATGCTGCCCACCACCACCGCGTGCTCGCTGGCGACGTGCAGAAACCCGATCTCCCGTCGCGCCGTGGGCAGCGCGGCGAGCGCCGCATAGCCCTCGTGCGCCGCCACCCGCCGCAGCTCGTCACCGAGCGCCGCGCGGTACGCCGCACCCGCCGGTGAGTGGCGCGCGGGCGCCGCGAGGTCCCACCGCTCGATCGCGCTCTCGAGCAGCAGCTCCACGTCCGCGTCGGCGCGCAGCCGCTCCAGCACGTCGTGCACGATCTGGCCGCGCGTGACGGCGGCGATCCCGTCGCGCGCGCGGCCGCCCGCGGGCTCGTGCGCCTGTCCGTCGAACTTCGGCTCGGGCAGCCCGAGCACGTACCGCAGGTGATGGCGCACGCCGCACCGTTCGTGCTGCATGAGCGACGTGGCGGAGTGCCGGCCGCGGCCCAGCGGTACGCGCACGGCGTCCGCCGGCACGGCGAGCGGCGCGCCCTCGCTCACGTCGGCGCCGATCTCCGGAGCGTCCGGCGATGCGCCGACGGCCAGCAACACCTGCGCCTCGAACGTCGCATCCTGCCCGGCGAACGGCACCGTGCACGCCACGCCATCGGCCAGCGCGGGGTACGTCTTCATCAGCATCGCGGCCGGCGTGCCCTTGAGCCGCGCGCCCTTGCCGGGCGCGATGCCGCTCAGCACCAGCCGGTCCTTGGCGCGCGTGGCGGCCACGTACCACAGACGTCGCTGCTCCGCCTCCGCCTCCAGCCCCAGGTGGCGGCTCAGTGCCTGCCAGTCCTCGCTCTGGTCGTCGGCCTTCTCCTCCGGGTCTCCGAGCAGCAGGTCGTCCCGTCCCACGAGCAGCTTGTCGCTGTCGGCGCTGGCCGCGCGCATCAGGTCGCACCAGAACACGGCACCCCACTCCATTCCCTTGGCGCTGTGCACCGAGGTGATGGTCACCACGTCGTCCTCGGCGCCGTGGAGTCGCGCCTGGGCCACGCGGTCGCCGCGGTCGCGACGCTCGCCGAGCTCGCGCAGCAGCTCGCCCACGCTCGCGTCGGGGCGCCGCCGCAGGTCGTCCAACAGCTGGCGGACGTTGGCGATGCCCTGCCTGCCGCGCTCCCCGAGCAGCGCCAGGTGCCCCAGGTACCCGGTTTCGGCGAGCAGCTCGTCCAGCAGTTGCGCGGCGGGCATCCGGTCGCGGAGCGCCGCATGGCGCGCCACGAGCGCGAGGCCATGCTCCATCAGCGCCCGCTCGGCGGCATCGGCTACCTGCAGGCTGGCCAGGTGCTGCCAGTACGGGCGGTGGCAGCTTCGCGCGAGCGCGAGCAGCGTCTCGTCCTTCACGCCCACGAACGGGCTGCGCAGGAAGCCCAGGAGCGCCTGATCGTCGCCGGGGTCGCGCGCGACGCGCAGGGCCAGCACGAGGTCCACCACCTCGCGCGTGAAGAGGAAGCCCTCGCTCCGTAGCGCGTAGGTGGGAATGCCCCGCTGGCGCAGCGCGTCCTGGTAGACGTCGAGCGCGCCCCATCCCGTGAGGAGCACCGCCATCTCCTTCCACGGCACGCCATGCTCCCGCCGCAGCGCGAGCATGCGCTCGGCCACCAGCTCCGCCTCCAGCACGCGCGCCTCGCCCATGCGGCGGGCGTTGCCGTCCTCGCGCGGCGGCACCACCAGGAACTCCACGCCGGCGTGCGCCGGGGGATCGTGGCGGGTGACGCGCACCGGCGCGAACGCCACCTCGAAGTCCTGCCGGCCGGCCTCGTCATCCACCGCTTCGTCCAGGCACGGCCCGATGCACCGCTCCACGAAGGCGAGCACCGGGGCGACGCTGCGAAAGTTCTCGGCGAGCTGCACCACCATGCCGCGGCCACGCTCCCCGAAGTCGCGCTCCACCTGGTTCCACACGCTCACGTCCGCGCGGCGAAAGCGGTAGATGCTCTGCTTGGGATCTCCGACCAGCACCAGCCGCGTGACCGGCGCTCCGTCGGTCGCGGCCTGCTCCACACCACCCAGCAGGTACGCGATCTCGCGCTGCACCGGGTCCACGTCCTGGAACTCGTCCACCACGAGCACACGGATGCGCCGCTGCAGCGCGCGGCGCACGCTCGGCTCGTCGCGCACGAGGTCGCGCGTGGCGACGATCATGCGGTCGAAGTCCAGCGCGCCGCGTTCGTGCAGCGCGGCCTGCAGGCGCTGATACGCGTCGGAGGCCAGCCGCACCAGCGCCCGCTCGCGCGCGCCGAGCGAGTCGTAGCCGTCCGTCAGCCGCCGCAGGCGGTCGGCGTCGCCGGCCAGCCGCGCCGTCCACCGCTCCACCTCACGCGGCGCGTAGTGGCCCACGAGCTCCTGCAGCCCCGAGATCTCGTCCACCTCCAGCGCCTCCAGCAGCGCCGCGCGGGCCGCCTCGGCAAGCAGCGCGCCGCCCTCGCCCTCGTCCAGCACGCGCGCGCCCACCGGCTGGCGTCCGCGCAGCGCGAACTCGCGCAGCACGTCGCCGCAGAACCCATGGATGGTCCCCACCCGCGCGGCGTCCACCTCGTACGCCAGATCCCGCTGGCTCGCGTCGCGCAGCGCGCCGCGCAGCTTGCCCGTGAGATCGGCCGCGGCCTGGTTGGTGAAGGTGATGGCGGCCAGGTCGCGCAGGCGGATGGGCGACGGGTGCACGTGCCCGCCCAGCGGCACGCCGAGCAGGTAGAGCAGCTTGCCCACCACCGTGTGGGTCTTGCCGGTGCCGGCGCCGGCGGCCACCAGCAGGTGCCGGTCGCATTCGCGCACCGCGCTCCACTGCGAGGCGGTGTAGCCGGCGGGTGGCGTCGAGCTCGTCGCCGTCATCTCACCATCCTCCCAGTTGCGGGCCGTCCTTCACGCGGCAGATGTCGAGCGCCGGGCACCAGGTGGGGCACCCGCACGATGGCGCGGGATCGGCCGGGAACCGTCCCGCGCGCGCGTTCCGCACGTGCCGGCCCACCGCGGCGATCGCGTCCACCATCTGCTCGTTGTCCGGCTCGTTCTCGACCAGCTTGGGCAGCTTGTCCACCTGATAGAGCTGCAGCCCGTGTTTCACCTCGCCGCTCCCGAGCACGCGGTATTCGATGCGGCACACATCCCTGTCGGGGTACAGCTCCGCGAGCACGCGCGCGTACAGCGGGAGCTGCAGCACCACTCCTTCCGCCCACGCAGCCTTCTCGCCCTTGCCCGGCACGGCGCCGGCGGACGTCTTGTAGTCCACCGCGGCCACGTACGGCCCGGCGTCTGCCACCCGATCTTCCACGCTGAACTCCACGCGGTCGATGGAGCCGCGGAAGCGCACGGAGACGCCATCGGCATCCAGCGCGACGTCCTCGAAGCGCACCTCGTGCGCCACCACGCCGGTGCGCAGGATGCGGGGGTTGTTGCCCCGGTTGCCGAACATCTTGCGGTTGTGGTCCAGCTCGAACGCCAGGTAGCGCCGCAGGATGCGCGAGAGCTCTGCGTGCAGCGCCCCGCGGAGTGCCGGCGCGCCCAGCCAGCTCCCGCGTTCCTCCTCCTCGGCGATGGCCGCATCCAGCTCGCGCAGCAGGTCGCGCTCCGCCTTGGCGCCCTCCTCCGGGTGCAGCAGCACCGGCCGGCCGCCGCGCTCGCGCAGGGCGAAGTCGTAGAACCGCTGCAGCGCGCGGTGCAGGATGGTGCCGCGCAGGCTGGGCTCGATGCCGTCGTCCGGCTCCGTGCGCGTCTCCAGCCGCAGCAGCCGCGTGGCGAAGTACGACCATGGGCACTTGGCGTAGGACTCGAGCTGGGTGGGGCTCCAGATGCGCTCGTCGCCGAACTCGATCGCCAGCTCGGCGAGCAGCGCCTCGTCCTCGATCGCGCCATTCCAGGCGGAGACCGCGCCACCGTGCCGCAGCCGCTCGATGCCGGCCACGCGCGCGGCGTGCGCCATGGCATCGTGCGTGGCGCACAGCGGCATGTGGTCGGTGAGCACGGTGGACATCGCGATCTCGTGCACCTGCAGCGTGGCCACGGTCTCCACCTCGTCCACGAACGCCGAGCGCACCACCTCGCGCCCGCTCTCGTCGCAGCGCGACCAGCTGAGCGTGAGCCGCGTGCCCGCGCCGGCGCCCAGCACGCGGAACAGCTCCCGCTCGCGCTGATCCCAGGCATTCACCGGGTCCAGCGGCAGCCCGGCCTCCACCAACTGCTCGCGCTCCCACTCGCCCAGTAGCGGCGACCGCGGCGCGCGCTGCGGGAACTGCCCGCTCTCGAGCCCCACCACGAACACATGGTCGAAGGCGCGATACGCCGCGGCCGGGCCCTCGAACAGCTGCACGCCGTGCTGGGTCTCGGTCCAGAGCGCGACGTCGCCGGCGCACAGCGCGCGCAGCCGGGCCGCGAAGGCGCCAGGGTGCAGCGCATCGCTGCCGCCACCGAAGCGCTCCAGCGCGCCGCCCCACTCGCCGGCCAGCGCGCCCAGCGCCTGCCAGCCGGCCAGGTCGGCGCGCAGCACGTCGTAGCGGTCCGCGGCGGGCAGCTGCTCGAGCCGCGCCCTGATGGCCCACGGGTCGCCGTCCACGGTGGCGCGCAGCCATGCCACCCACGCCGCGAGCGTGCGCTCCCGGTCCAACCCGTCGGCGCGCGCGGCGAGCTCCTCGAAGGCCTCCGCCGCGCGCGCCACGGCGCTGGCCGCGGGCAGCGCCGCGCGCCGATCCCAGGTGGACGCGTGAGCTTCGTCGCCACGCTCGCGCCGCTCGGCCTGGTCGCGCAGGTCGGCCAGCGCCGCTCGCCACGCGCTCAACCCGCGCACCTGGCGTCGGTACCCGATGGTGTTGAGAATGCCGGCGTCGAGCGCGCTACGCAGGTACGGATGCTCGGCCACCTCCACCAGGCCGTGGCGCGTCCAACCTTCGGCGGCGGCGTCCAGCAGCACCAGCACGGCGCGAACGGCGGGGATCTCGTGCAGCGCGGTGCGCTGCCGCGCGGTGACGGGCACGCCGAAGCGGCGGAGGGCGGCGGCGGCCAGTGGCACGTGCGGGCGCGACTCGCGAGCCACCACGGCGATGCGGTGCGGCGGCACGCCGCCGTCGCACAGCCGGCGCACGCGGCGCGCGACCTCCTCCAGCTCGCGCGCGGCGTCCGGTGCGGCTATGCCGTCCACGTCCAGGGCAAGGCGCGAGGGTGCGGCGGCCGCGAACAGCCGCGCGGCCAGCGTGCCGGGTGCTCGCTGGTCGTCCACGGTGGCGCCGAGCGCGTCCAGGTCGAGCTCCGCCGACGTGTAGAGCGCCACCCCATCCAGCGCTGGCGATTGCGCGAGCGCGGCGAGCAGCGCCCGCCAACCGCCGCGCAGGTCCTGCAGCCCCACCAGCCGCACCTCGCGCCTCCCGCCCAGCCGCTCGGCCACGAGGTCCGGAGATTCCCGCACCGCGCGCGCGCAGTCCACCAGGCCGTCGCGCCCGTCGCGCCGCCCCGCCGCATCGAGCGCCGAGCGATAGGCGGCGTACAGCGCCGCGAGCTCGGCGTCGCGCCGGCGCTCGAAGTCGTCGCGCTCGTCGGCGCCGGCGCCGTGCTCCAGCGCGTGCGCGAAGTCGGCCGCTGCCACGTCCTCGGCGCACAGCTCGCCCACCAGCGCATCGATGGCCTGTACGTAGTCCTCCGGCCGGCGGCCGTGGGAGAAGACGTCGCCGTCCAACCGGCGCAGCGTGTTGGTGAGCAGCACCAGCCGCTCCGCATCGCCCAGCGGCTGACGGCTCGTGGCCCCGAGCCACCGCGTGATCTCCGCGAACACGCAGAGGGGTGGGTCGAACCACCCCGGGCATCCGCGCCGGGCCGCGAGGCGCATCAGGTCATCGCGCAGCCCGCCCTGCCGGAGCGCCAGCAGGTAGCCGGGCGACGGGAACGGGCGCTCGGGCGTGCCGCGCGGCGCGGCCAGAAAGCCGTCGGCGGCGCGTTCGAGCAGCAGCGCGGGGTCGTGGGCGAGGACGACGTGGAGGGGCACGGAGGGCGGGAGCGAGTGGCGGGGGGGTGTGGGATGCTACACGTCCCCACCGACAATCGGAACGGGGCGCGCCGCCGGCCGGTGCCGCCATCGTGAGCGCGCATGGTGGCTGCCCGAGCCACGCCACCGCGGTGGCCCGTCGTTCCGGCCGTCATCACCGCACGTGGACGCTCCGCGCCGCGCGGGGTGGCTGCGGATGGCTACCGCATGCCGGTGGACGCCGGAGTGCCCGGCGTGCGGATGGCGGAGCTACGCGCGCCGGCCGCGCGTAGCCGTATTCGGCGACGTCGTGGAGCCGGCGCGCATGCGCGGCTGACTGACGGTGGCGCGGCCCCGCTCCGCGTGGTGCCGGACGGCCGGCACCACCGCCCCGCGGCCCGCCGTCAGGGCGAGGCCGTCACCTGCAGGACGAGGTCGTCGAAGTCGGCCACGCCATCGTCTCCCCCGTCCTCGAACGTGATGGTCCAGTTGGGGCTCTGCCCCGAGAGCTGGAGCACCGGCGTCTTCTGCAGCTTGGAGGAGACCACTTCCAGGTCCACCACCGTGCCG
>DATANT010000110.1:0-3862 GCA_036266115.1 Gemmatimonadaceae bacterium
TCCTGCGGGATGACACGATTCGCTGGTCCCACGCTGGGCAGTGCTCCCGCCGTCTGCTCGCATGCAGTTCTCGCGCTGTTCTCCTGTCCCCCGCCCCCCCACCCATGACCACTCCCGAACCCTGGCTCCGCGGCCCCATCCCCGGCATCGCCTCGGAACTGCAGCCCGTCGCCCACGCGCTCTCGCAGGCGCGCGAAGACCTGCCGCTCGCCGCCGGCCCGCTCACGCTCGACGAGCTGTGGGTGCGCCCCGGGGGCGCGGCGTCGGTGGGCTATCACGTGCGACATCTGGCGGGCAGCCTGGACCGCCTGTTCGGCTACGCGCGCGGCGAGTCGTTGAGCAGGGAGCAGCTCGCCGCGCTGCGCGCCGAGGGCGAGCCTGGTGACCCGCCAGCGGATGCCGCGACGTTGCTGGCCGGCGCCGAGGACGCCATCGCCCGCGCGGTGGCCCAGCTCGCCGCGACACCGCCGGAGTCCCTGGGCGACGAGCGGCTCGTCGGGCGCGCCGCGCTTCCCTCCACCGTGCGCGGCCTGCTCTTCCACGCGGCCGAGCACACGCAGCGGCACGTTGGGCAGGTGATCACGACGGCGAAGATCGTGCGCGGCCTGCGGCTGGGGTCGCCGACAGCCTGAACGACGCGCGGGGTGCGCGGCACGGCTCTCGCGGCGCTCTCCCGCACCCCATTCCGGAGAGGCGACGACCATGGCCAGGTGCGAGGTGTGCGGCAACGACTACTACCTGTCGTTCGAAGTCATCGCCGCGGGTGCGCGGCACGTGTTCGACAGCTTCGAGTGCGCCATCCACAAGCTCGCGCCGGTCTGCGCGCACTGCGGGTGCAAGATCATCGGCCACGGCATCGAGGCCAACCAGACGTTCTACTGCTGCGCGCACTGCGCGCACGCCCAGGGCGCGACGCAGGTGGTGGATCACGTCTGACGGCGGGTGACGCGGCGTGACGGACGATGCACCGCGCCGGCGCGGTGCGTCTTCCGTTCCGGGCGCCGGCGTGTATCGTTGGCGCCCATGCACCGCACCGCACTCGCCTTCGGGCTCATCACGCTCGGCCTGCTGCTCCGGCCAGCCGCCGCCGCCGCGCAGGACGCACCATCCCCCTCCGCCGTCCAGGCGATCTCGCTGCTCGGCGACACGCTTCGCGCGCCGGCGCTGCCGCCGGCCACGCGCGAGCGCTACGAGGCGCAGCTCGCCGAGGCGCGGCGCGAGGCGGCGGCCCGTCCCGACGATCCCGACGCCCTCATCTGGGTGGGGCGGCGCATGGCGTATCTGGGGCGCTTCCAGGAGGCCATCGCCGTTTTCACCGAAGGCACGCGCCGCTTTCCCGACGACGCGCGCATCTGGCGCCACCGCGGCCACCGGTGGCTCACCGTCCGCCAGCTCAACCGCGCGGTTCACGATCTGGAGCGCGCCGCGGCGCTCGTGCGCGGCCACCCCGACGAGGTGGAGCCCGACGGGCAGCCCAACGCGAGCGGCATCCCGGTGAGCACGCTGCAGGGCAACATCTGGTACCACCTGGGGCTCGCGCACTACCTGCGGGGCGACATGGAGGCCGCGCTTCCGGTGTGGCAGGAGGCGATGCGCGCGCGTGCCCTGCCCGACTCGCGCGTGGCCGCGGCGCACTGGACCTATCTCACCCTGCGCCGGCTGGGACGCGACGCCGAGGCGCGGGCGCTCGTGGCGCCGTTCTCGGATACGCTCCGCCTGATCGAGAATGAGAACTACCTGCGCCTGCTCCTGCTGTACAACGGCACGCTGACGCCCGACGCCCTGCTCGCTCCGGTGGCGGGTGGCGCCACGTCGGCCGACGTGTCGGTGGCATACGGCGTGAGCGCCTGGTATCGGGCCGAAGGGCGGCCCGTGGAGGCAGACCGGGTGCTCCGCGCCATCGTGGCCGGAAGTCAGTGGCCCGCCTTCGGTTACCTGGCCGCCGAGGCGGATCTCGCGCGGCTGCGCTAGGCCGCCCGGCACGCGGGGCAGGCCCGTTTCCGGCCACGGAATGCCGGGGGCGGGCTACCATCCGGCCGGCTCGCTCGTCCTGGGAGTGGAGCCCCCCATGAAGCTCACCTACCAGCAGCTCTCCTCCGACCGCCTCCACGTCTCGGTCGCCCGCTCACTGGGCGAGCGGGCCGCCGGCAGCGCCGTGGGGCTGGCGCTCCTCGGCGCCGGCCTGGCGTGCGGCGTATCCGCGCTGGCCGCGAACACGCTCGTCGTCGGCTCCGCAGCCTGGTGGCTGCGGCCGCTCGGCGCGCTGCTCGCGGTGGCGGGTGCCGGCGCGCTGCTCGTGGCCAACCGCAGCGACTACTGGGCGTTCGACGCGGCGCGCGGCGTGGCGATGCACGAGCGGCGCTGGCTGGTGCCGGTGACGTCGCGCCGCCACGCCATGGACGGCATCTCGCGCGTGGAGATCACGTCCACCGTGGACGCCCACGGCACGCGCAGCTCCATCGTGCTGCACTTCGCGAACGGCGACACGCGCACGCTCAACGCGCGGCCCATCCCCACGCACGGCGCCCGGCGGCTGCCCGAAGCGGCGGCCCGCATCGAGGAGCTGCTGCGGCAGGTTCAGCATGGCGGCACGCGTGCGCGCACACGGCCGCGGCGTGCCGACTCGGTGACTCAGCGGGAGTCGGCGCCGCGCGAGCAGGCGTCGTAGCCGGCCCACTGGCGTCGCCCACTGGCGTCGCCCGCTGCACCGCCCTACCGTGCGTGGACCACTCGCACCGGGAAGGTCCCCATGCTCAGCGTCTACCGCCTCGCCACCTCCAATCGCTTCGCCGTCACCGCGCTCGCCGTGGTGGCATTCGGCGTGGCCGGAGTGCTCGTGGTGTTCGGGCTGGCGCTGCTCGCCGGCCTGGTGGCCGTGGGCTCGGTGGTGGCCGTGGGCGTGTCGATCTGGCGACGGCTCACGGGGCGGCCCGGCCCGCCGCCGCCGATCGCGCGCTGGCGTCCGGACCCGGGGCAGGAGGTGTTCGCGCCGCCGTCGGGCCGGGAGTTGAAGCCGTGAGATGAGGGAGCGGGCGGGGTATCGGGCGCGGCGCGCGCGCTGAGGATGGGCGGTGCGGGCGTTCGATGATGCGGCGGTGCGGCGGCGGCGGTACCCTCGATGTTGGGGGGGGGACCCCCGCGCACCGCGACACGCCGCCCCCCGCTCACCCTCCCCGCCGCTTCGCCCGCGCCGTCGCCTCCGCCTCCATCGGGTTCTCCGGCCAGTGGTGCCGCGGATACCGCCCCCGCAGCTCCCGCCGCACGTCGAAGTAGCTGGACCGCCAGAACCCGGCCAGATCCCGCGTCACCTGCACCGGGCGCTGCGCCGGCGAGAGCAGGTGGAGCGTGAGCGGCACCCGGCCACCGCCCACCCGCGGCCCGTCGGCCAGGCCGAACATCTCCTGCAGCCGCACCCGCAGCGCCGGCGCCTCGGGCGCGGCGTAGTCCACCGGAAGCCGCGACCCGCTCGGCACCGCCACGTGCGTGGGCGCCAGCTCGTCCAACCGCCGGCGCTGCTCCCAGGGCACCCGGTCCAGCAGCAACGCCCCCAGGTCCAGCCGCGCCACCTCGTCGCGGCGGCGCATGCCGGTGAGCGAGGGTCCCAGCCACTCGTCCAGCGTGGCCGCGAGCGCCTCGTCCGACACGTCCGGCCACCGCTCGGGCTCCAGCGCGTGCAGGAAGCCCAACCGCTCACGCGTGCGTCGCGCCGACTCGGACCACGGCAGCGCGTCCACGCCGGCCTGCGCCAGCGCGTCGCGCAGCACCGCCGCCACCCGCGTGGCATCCGCCGAGCGCAGCGGACGTTCGGCCAGCACGATCGCGCCCAGCCGCTCGCGTTCGCTGGTGTGCACGCTGCCCGAGG
>DATANT010000111.1:0-6875 GCA_036266115.1 Gemmatimonadaceae bacterium
TGAAGGACGTCGCGAACTACCGCGAGGGGAGCGGCGCCGGGCGGCTGGTGCAGTACCGCACCTCGCTGCGCCTCGCGCGGCAGCACCCGGTGCTCGGCGTGGGGCCGGGCAACTGGGCGGTGGCGTATCCGGCCGTCGCCGGGCGCCGCGACCCGTCGCTCGCGCAGGCGGACCGCGCGACCGCGAACCCGTGGCCGAGCAGCGACTGGGTGGCGCTGGCGAGCGAGCGTGGCGTCGTGACCGCCGCGCTGCTGCTGCTCGCGCTCGCGGGGCTGGGCGTGAACGCGCTGGTGCGCCTGCGCGACGCGCGCCGCCCCGAGGAGTACCTCAGCGCGCTCACGCTGCTCGCCGCCCTCGTGGCCACCGTGGTGGTGGGGCTGTTCGACGCCGTGCTGCTGCTCGCCGCGCCCACCCTGCTCGCGTGGACGGCGTTCGGTGCGCTGGCCGAGGTGTCGCCGTCGCACGCCGTGGCGCCGTGGGCACCCGGCCGTCGGCGCCTGCTGGCGGCGCTGTTGCTGGCCGCCGGCTCCGCCGCGCTGGTGCGCAGCGGGCTGCAGCTCGCGGCCATGGCGGTGGCCGACGACGCCACCGCCGTGCGCACGCTGGCCCGCGCGGCGCGGCTGGACCCCGGCAGCTACCGCCTGCGGCTGCGCGTGGCGCAGCTGTACGCGCGACGCGGCGACTGCGGCCGCGCGCTGCCGCACGCGCGGGCGGCCAGCGAGTTGCTGCCGGCGGCACGCGAGCCGCGGGCGGTGGTGCGGCGGTGTGAGTGATGGTGGGGCGGCGGCGTCGCCAGGCCTCTCAGCCCGCAGGAGAACTGCGACACGCGGAGCCAGCCCACGGTGTCAGCGGTCAGGGGCGCTGACGGACGGCGGGGCCAGCCCATGTTGTCATCCCGCAGGAGCCCCGCCAAAGGCGGGGCGAGTGTCGGGATCGCTCTCCCTCGCGGCGGTTCGACCCCTGGTCCCCGTCAACGACGGCAGGCAGGCCGGCACGGCGGACACGCATCACGCACGTGAAGGCGATCCCGACACTCGTGTGCGGCCCTGCGGGCCGCCCACTCCTGCGGGATGACAAGGAAGGCCCCGTCCCACGGGACGACGAAGGGAGAGCCCTCGCTCCTGCGCGATGACAAACTTGACTGCCCCTCCACCCCTGCCAGCGATCCGCCGCGCTCTCCCTACGACGTCCGGAACATGAAATACACCGCCCCCAGCATGCACAGCGCCGCCCACAGGTAGTCGAGCTTCAGCGGCTGGCGCATGTAGAGCACCGCGAACGGCACGAACACCGTGAGCGTGATCGCCTCCTGCAGGATCTTGAGCTGGCCCAGCGAGAGCTCGGTGTAGCCGATGCGGTTGGCGGGTACCTGCAGCAGGTACTCGAACAGGGCCACGCCCCAGCTCAGGAGCGCCGCCACGAACCACGGGCGGCCGCCCAGGTTCCTGAGGTGCGCGTACCACGCGAACGTCATGAAGACGTTGGACGCGGCGAGGAGCAGGGTGGTGCGAAGGACGACGGACATGAGATGGGGACGCGCGGCCAACGACGGTGCGGCGGGGACGCGAGAACGTTAGCGCGCTGCCCGGCCGATGGCACTCGGCCGGACGACCCGGCCGGTCAGGGCGCGTGGTTGGCCACGAGCCGCGTCATGTGCTTCTCGCCCAGTCGCCCATCGGCGCGCCTTCGAGAGAGCAGCGCGGCCACTCCGATGGGGCGCATCGACTCGGCGGCGGTCGCGTGAGCGGCGCTGTTCCAGGCCTTCGACGCGACCTACATCACCGGGGCCGGGGTGTCGGTCGACGGCGGCCTCGCGCACGCCGGCGCGCCGCACCGGTCGCGGTGCACCGATGGCGCGGCGACGGGCGTGATGCGAAGCGGCCGGAGCGAAGGTTCTCGCTCCGGCCGCGCCACATCGCTCACTCGCTGATGGTGGCCCGCGCGATGGTGTTCGCGTCGGTGCCGAACCAGAGCGAGCGCGTGGGCTGGTGGAACACCATGTGGCGCACCGTCAGCCCGCCGCTCTCGGCGATGGGCGTGACGCTGAAGAACTGCGAGCTCGTGGGGTCGAAGCCGACCAGCCGGTTGGGCTGCACGCCGGTCTCCACGAACCAGAGCCGGCCGCGGTCGTCGGCCGTCATGGCGTACGGGAGCGACCCCGCGCCGCTGGGGGCGGCCCACTCCTGCACCTTGCCCGTCGTGGGATCCAGGCGGCCCAGGTAGCCGCGCGTGTAGTCCACGTACCACACCATGTCGTCGGCCGTGATGGCGATGCGCCGGCCGCGCGCGCGATCGTTGGGGAGTGGGAACGAGCGCAGCGCCATGGTCTTCGGGTCCACCGTGCCGATGGCGTTGGTGCCGAAGAGGTTGAACCAGGGGCGGTTCCGCGAGTCGATGACGATGCCGTAGGGCCGCGAATTGGCGATGGGCATCTTCACGAGCCGGATGTCGCCGGTGGTGCGCGTGAGCTTGCCCACCACGTTGCCGCTCTGCGCGGTGAACCAGATGTCGCCGGCCTGGTCGAACACCAGGGTGTGCGGATCGCGGACGCTGGCGTCGGGCATGCGATACTCCTTCACGCTGCCGTCGGCGGGGTTCAGGCGCCCGATGGTGCCGTTGCGGTTGCCGGCGTACCAGACGATGCCGTCCCGATCCACGATGAGGTTGTGCGGGTTGGCGCCCTCGGGAATGGTGAAGCGGGTGAACTTGCCGCTCGTCGGCTCGAGGTAGGCCACGTAGTTCCCCGTCTGGCCCACGAACCAGACCTTCCCGTCGGGGGCGACGAAGGGATCACGCGGGCGCGTCTTCTCCCAGGGCACCGTCCATTCCTTGATGGCCACCGGCTTCTCGGTGACGGCGATCGGCGTGGAGGGGGGTGGGGGAGCGGCCGCGGGCAGCACGAGCGCCAGTGCGGCCGGGAGGACGAAGGCGAGGGCGGCGAGATGCATGGTCACCTCGGGATACGGGGTGGGCGGATCTGGGGCGGTGGGCTCTATCGAATGGATACGGCCGCGGAGCGCGGGGCGCTGGGGGGAGGGGGCGGCGGCGGGTGGTCGGCGCGGGGGCCCCCCCAATAATCAAGATGCTGGCGGACGCGCCGTCGTGCACCACCACTTGATCGCGTGTCGGACCGATCGGTCGCTGACAGCCGCCGGCCCCCGGGCGCGCCGAGTTGACCCGCGAGCTCAGCCGTGACGTGGCCGTGGCCTCGCTACGGTGTCGGGGGTGCCGAGTCGGTTGGACGGGCGGGTTGTTCCAGCACCACCGCCCGTGCGGTGGCCTGCACCGGGTACGACTCCATCACTGGCCCCACGAACCACACGCTCACCCGCGTTCCGAGCACCAGATCCGCCACCGTCGCCGCCGAGCCGTCGCGACGGAGGAGCTGGGTGCGCTCGGTGAGGCGGACCAGTGCCTTCTTGCCGCCCGACGGCTCCGACGGTCGCTCCTCCACGCGCACCCGCTCGCCGTCCACGCTGGTGATGGTGCCGGCGATGGACGGCTGCATGGGCGGGATCTCCGGCAGGCTGCCGAGGGCGAGCTCGGCGCCCGGTTGGGCCGAGCAGGCGGTGGTGGCGGCGAGTAGGAGGGCGGCGATTCGCATGCGGAGCTCCGGAATGGCCCGGGTGATGGCGGTGCGACGGTGATGCCGGCAGCGAACGGGCGCGGGCGACGCGATCGGATGCGACGTGGCTGGAGAGCCATACGGCGGGAGCGGCCGCGAGTGCCAGGGTGCCCGCAACTACGTGGGCTCTCCCTCCGGCGTCTCGCTGCTAATCCACGGCCACCGGGTAGGCGCTCGCCGGGCACCAGAGCACGTGCGACGCGTCCAGGGCGCCCGCGGCCACGCGGAAGAACTCCTCCACGTCGATCTCGGTGTACATGAACGCGGCGTCGCACGGCTCGAGGACGTGCTCCACCAGCCGCACCTGATCGGGCAGGAAGTGGAAGGGGTAGCGTCCGTCGATGCCGGCGCCGCGGACGATCGGTCCGATGGGGATGCGCGGGCCGCGGCCGGTGCGCACGTACGCGCGAGCGGCCTCGAGCGTGGGTCCATGCGTGACGATCACGCTGAGCGTGTCCCCGGGGTATTCCTCAAAGGCGAAGCGGACGATGCCCCACGGAAGGCCGGGGGTAGACTGAGGCCCGGGGGTAGTCGGATAGGCATCACAGGCCGCGAGGGCCAGGGCGGCCAGGGCGGCGAGCATGACGAGTGGGTGGCGCGGCGATCTCATGCCAGATGGACCTCGGCTCCCTCGGTGGCGGTCACCGGTGGCCTCCCGAGGCGGCGGATCGCCGCCCAAGCCCTGGTCCCAGCCCGGCCGTGGCTGGAGATTCGACGCAGCGGGGTCGGGGTGGTGGTGGCCGGGAGCGAGTGGGGCCGGCCGCCGGCGGTTGGTCGTCCACGTCCGGGCCCGGGCGCGGGGGTCCCCCCCAACCACGAGGGTAGCCCCGCCCCCGCGCGCCCGCACCACCATTTCTCCGCCCACACCACCCCGCCCCCGCCCCCGCCTCCGCCCCCGTCGCCCGGACCCGGTACCCAGCCCCAGGGTTCCGCCGTCCGAGCACGATCCATGAATACAGCTCAGCAGGCAGTGCCAGGCCTTCACCCGGATCTCGACCATGCCAAGCTCATCGAACCCTGTCGGACTCTTCCGTGACCCCTCGGCCGCCCGTCGGCTCGCGGCCCTCACCTTCCTCCTGCTCGTGGCGGCCGCCTGCGCCCGGAACCCGGTCACCGGCAAGCGGGAGCTCGCCCTCGTCTCCGAGGCGCAGGAGATCCAGATGGGGCAGGAGGGCGCCAAGCAGGTGGAGGCCAGCATGGCGCTGGTGCCCGATCAGGCGCTCCAGCAATACGTCTCGCAGGTGGGCATGCGCCTCGCGCGCGCCTCGGAGCGCCCCAACCTGCCGTGGAGCTTCAAGGTGGTCGACGACCCCACGCCCAACGCCTTCGCCCTCCCCGGCGGCCCCATCTACGTCACCCGCGGCATCCTCGCCCTCATGGAGGACGAGGCCGAGCTGGCCACCGTGCTGGGCCACGAGATCGGCCACGTCACCGCGCGCCACTCGGTCCAGCAGATGAGCCAGCAGCAGCTCGCGCAGATCGGGCTCGGCGTGGGGATGATCCTCTCGCCGCAGGTCGCGCAGTTCGGCGACATCGCCGCGCAGGGGCTGGGGCTGCTCTTCCTCAAGTACGGGCGTGACGACGAGCGACAGTCCGACGACCTCGGCTTCCGCTACGCGCTCGCCCAGAACTACGACGTGCGCGAGCAGGGCGACATCTTCGCGTCGCTGCAGCGCATCAGCGCGCAGTCGGGCGCGAGCGGCATCCCGAGCTGGATGTCCACGCACCCCGATCCCGGCGAGCGCGTGCAGGCCGCCGAGCGTCGTGCGGCGGGGGTGAATCGCCCGCTCGACAACACCATCCGCAATCGCGACACGTTCCTCGCGCGCACCAATGGGCTCATCTACGGCCAGAATCCGCGCGACGGCTACTTCGAAGGCGGGGTGTTCTATCATCCCGAGCTCGCGTTCCGCCTCACCTTCCCCCAGGGCTGGAAGACGCAGAACACTCCCCAGGCCGTGGTGGCGGTGAGCCCGCAGCAGGACGCGATGCTGCAGCTCACCTTCGCCCAGGGCAGCGCCCAGCAGGCGGCCCAGCAGTTCTTCGGGCAGGAGGGCATCAGCGCCGGGAGCATGAGCCGGCAGGCCGTCAACGGAATGCCGGCAGTCAGCGGCCTGTTCGAGGCGCAGACGGATCAGGGTGTCCTGCGTGGCGTCGCCGCCTTCCTGGAGTACGGTGGGCGCACCTACCAGCTCCTGGGCTACGCTCCGGCGGAGCGATTCGCCGCGAACGACGCGGCGCTGCGCCAGGCCATCGGGAGCTTCGCCCGGGTCACCGACTCCAAGGTGTTGAACGCGCAGCCCAACCGGCTGGACATCGTCAAGCTGCCGCAGGCCATGACGCTCAGCGAGTTCGCGCGCCGCTACCCCTCGGCGGTGGACGTGGAGGAGCTCGCGCTGCTCAACCAGGTGCCGAACGGCAGCGCGCAGCTGGCGAGCGGCAGTCTCGTCAAGCGGGTGGTGCACGGCAGCAAGTGAGCGGCGGCCAGCACGCGTGCGCGAGCGTCGCGGCGGTGGGTGCCAGCGAGGCTGCCCACCGCCGCGGCCTCGCCGGCGGCCGTGACGTTCGCGCCCGTCCGCGCCCGCCCGCAGCCGGCGTGCGGGGTCGGGTCCCCTTCTTGCCGCGTTCCATTCCGCTACCCCATTCAGGAGGGCGGGATGGACGACCGACTCGGCGACACGCACCAGGGGGCGCAGGAGCGCGGACGCATCGTCGGCGATCGCGCCATCGAGCCCGTCGCGACGCCATTCGTCGCCACGGGCACCGGCTTCTCGGCCGACTATTCCGCCGATGACGACGTGCGCCATCGCGCGCACTTCGAGACGGATCCCGAGCGTCCGGCGGACCTCACGTACGAGCGCGTGCGGCCCGCGTATCGCACCGGCCATCTCGCGGCGCGGCATCCACCGTACGCCGGCCGATCGTTCGACGAGGTGGAGCGCGACCTCGCCGCCGGCTGGTCCGGCGAGGTGCACGCTCGCCACGGCGAGTGGAGCGCGATGCGGCGCTATGCGCGCGCCGCGTACGAGAACGCGCCGTCCGGCGTGGAGCGTGTGGACGTGAACGCCGCGCGCACCGGTGTGGACGACGTGCATCGCGCGGCGCCGTACGCCGATCCGCTGCCGCGCGCCGATGCGAGCACCGGAACGCTGCACGACTCGTCGGCGATCGAGGCGGGCCACGACACCGCGTGAGCATCGCGCGCCGCGCGCGTGCGGAGCGCGCATGCGGAGCGCACATGTGTCGCGGG
>DATANT010000112.1:0-19666 GCA_036266115.1 Gemmatimonadaceae bacterium
AGCGTCAGGTTCTCGAGCGGCCGGTGGTCCAGGTTGAGCCGGACGTCGTTCTGCCCGTAGGCACCGTTGCCCAGCACCACGCCGTCCTCGCGGGAGTTCACGAACGACATGAACCAGTTCGTCTTGCCGGTGTTCTGCGAGATGCTGATGGAGTTCTTGTAGAACTGCCCCGGATCGAAGAAGGCATCCACCTGATCGAAGGTGGGGTCCGGATAGCGGGAGTCCTGGAACCGCTGGTGGGCCGGCTTCTCCACGCGTGCCGCACGTGCCGAGTCAGGCGCGTTGGGGAACAGCACATTGTTTGCGGCGTCCACGTACTGCCCGGCGTCGTTGACGCGGAAGGAGTGGTACTGCGCCCAGTCGATCTTGTTGGCGATCGTGTTGCTCCCGAGCTCGGACCGCACGACGACGCGCGTCTGGCCGTCGGCCAGGCTGGAGCCGCGCTTGGTGCGGATCTGCACGACGCCGTTGGCGGCGCGCGAGCCGTACAGCGAGGCCGCGGCCGCGCCCTTCACGATCTCGATGTTCTCGATGTCCATGCCCTGGAGATCGGCGTTCGAGCCGTCGAAGGACTGGCTGAGGATCACGCCGTCCACCACGAGCAGCGGTGCGGTGGACTTGTTGATGCTCGTGGGCGTGCGGAGCAGCAGGCTCGTGCCGCCGCCCGGCTGGCCGCCGGTGACCATGGTGGCGCCGGCGATCTTGCCCTGGATGGTCTCGATGGCGTTGGAGGCCGGCACCGGAGCGTCGGCGGCGTCGATGCGGCCCACGGTGAACGGCACGCGCGTGCCGGAGGTGGGATCCACGAGGCCGGTGCTGACCACGGCCTCGAGCTGGAGCGCGGCGGTGCGGAGCTGGATGTCCGCGGTCGCGCGGCCACCAGCGGTCAACACGACGCCGGGAATCTGGCGCTGCCGGAAGCCCAGGCGGCGCACTTCCAGCGTGTGCGTGCCGGCCGGCACGTTCACTATAAGGTAGCGGCCCTCGGCGTTGGTCATGGCGCCGAGCGTGCTGCCGGCGATCGAGACCTGGGCGGCGCTGAGCGGCGCCCCCGACGCGGAGTCGCTGACGACTCCGGAGATCTGCCCCGTCTGCTGCGCCCTGGCGTGGACGGCAGGTACGGAGACTAGGAGCGCCGCGAGCGCGGCGCGGGTGAACCAGCGAATGCCCATCTCACATCCCTCTCATAAGGAAGCGCTTGGCCGGCGTGGGGCTGCGGCGCCGGCCAGGCGCCTGGTGGTGGTGCGGTGGATCCTGACGTGAGCCGATTCGATGGCTCGCGCACGACCCAGGAACTGGAAGAGCGCGGACGACCTCCACTACCTACGCGTGGGTGGTCCGGCTCGTTGACGAGTTCGCGGGTGCTCGCGCCACTTCGCTGTCGTCGCGAGCATGGCGGCTCGTCGATCGCGTCGATCGATGATATCGGTGCGCGCTCGCGCCGACGGTGAGAGCGGCACGCCGGCGACAACGCCGATGGCGGCGCGCTGGTGGCGCGTCAATGTTGTCTCGATGGAACGGCACGGGCGCGCGTGCCCGCGTTCCCGCCGCGCGCGCTCAGGCGGCGAGGATGCGGCGCGCGGAGCGGATGGCGTGCCTCAGGACTCCGTCCTCGGTCGCACCGCCGGCAACGTGAGGCGGAACGTGGCGCCCGCGCCGGGCGCGGACTCCACGGTGAGCGAGCCGCCGAGGATGGTGGCGAGCTTGCGCGAGATGGGCAGGCCGAGGCCCGTGCCGCCGCGCGCGAGGCTGGGCAGTTGCACGAACTCCTCGAAGATCTGCTGCTGGTCCTCCTCGGCGATCCCGGGGCCCTCGTCCACCACCGTCACCTCCACGCCGCCGCTCCTGGTGTGGGTGCAGCGCACCAGCACCTGGCCGCCGCTCCCGAACTTGATGGCGTTGGAGAGCAGGTTGAGGAGGATCTGTCGCACGCGGCGCGCGTCGGTGTGCACGCGCTGCGCCGGGTCGTCGCACTCCAAGCGCAGCGTGGCGCCGGCCTCCTCGGCCATGCGGTGCAGCGTGGTGAAGAGGTCCTGCACCAGCGGCGCGATGGCCACCGGCTCGTCGTCCAGGTCCATCTTGCCGGCCTCGATCTTGGAGAGGTCGAGCACGTCGTTCACGACGTCCAGTAGATGGCGCGCCGCCAGCTGGCTGCGCTCGATGCCGCGCTGCTGCCCCTCGGCGAGCGGCCCGTACACCCCCACGAGGAGCAGGTCGTTGTAGCCCAGGATGGCGTTGAGCGGCGTGCGCAGCTCGTGGCTCATGGCGGCGTAGAAGCGGCTGCGCGTGATCTCGCTGTGCTGCGCCCGGGCGCGAGCCTGCACCTCGGCGCGCGTGACGGCGAAGAGCACGAGGCTCACCAGCACGCCGAAGATCACGATGGCCGGCGCGATGAGCCGGCCGGTGCGGTCGGCCGCGGAGGGGCGCGCGGCGAACGCCAGCGTCCAGGTGCGGCCGAACACCGGCAGCGTGACCGTATCGCGGAGCGCGGACGCGTCCAGCGCGCGCGGAGGCCGTCGCGAGTCGAACAGGAGGTATTCTGGCGCGACGGTGGCGCCATCGTACACCTGGAACGCTACCCGCGGCTCGGTCTCCGAGCCGAAGATGCCGGTGAACAGGTCGCGCGCGCGGAACGGGCTGTACACCCAGCCCACGAGCGCCGTCTGCCGCGCCTCCACCGTGGATGGCGACGTGCCATGCTCGTACACCGGCTCGTAGATCAGGAAGCCGGGCTGCACGTCGTGGTCGATCTCCTGCACCAGCCGCACCCGGCCCGAGAGCATGGGCATACCGCTGTCGCGGGCCGCCGCCATCGCGGCCGCCCGCACCGGCTCCGTGAACATGTCGAAGCCCAGCGCGGCGCGGTTGCGCGCGTCCAGCGGCTCCAGATACACGATGGGGTACAGGTTCGGCCGCTCGCTCATGGGCCAGACGTGGAAGCCCGGCACCCCCTGCGCGTGCATGCCGCGCTCCAGCGCGCCCACGTTGGCTGGCGTGACGCGCCGCGCGAAGCCGACGCCCTGCACGCCCGGATAGTTCTCGCTCGCGGCGAAGTGGCGCACGTACGAGCGGAACTCCTCGCGCGTCACCTCGCCGCTGGACGCGAACAGGGCGCCCGCGCCCTGGAGGATGGAGGCCTTGAGCTCCAGCCGGTGCTCGATGCGGTCGCGCGTGGACTGCACCGCCGTCGCGAACGCGGCCTCGTGGCGCGCCGTCTCCAGCCGGGCCGCGAAGAAGCCCGCGCCGGCGGTGAGCAGGAGCGAGGCCGTGAGCACGAGCAGGGGAATGCGAGTGCGGAGCCGCACCACCGGCCGGCGGTGGTGCGCTCCAGGGGCGCGCGCGGCCGGGGCGCCGGGGCGTTGTCCGCGCTCGATCGGGGTGAGCGTCACATCGATAAATCTAGAAGCCGCCGCCGGCCGACGGCCCCGGGAGATGGGCCGCGGCCGAGCGGGTTCCCGACCACCCGGTCAGGCGGAGCGCAGCGCGAGGAGCATCAGGCAGATCCAGCCGGCCAGGAAGCACACGCCGCCGATGGGCGTCACCGCCCCCAGCCAGCGCTGGCCCGTGAGCACGAGCGTGTACAGGCTGCCCGAGAACACGAGCGTGCCCGCGACGAACAGCCACCCCGCCCAACCGCCCAGCGCGCCCGGCCAGCGCGTGGTGGCCCAGGCCACGGCGAGGAGCGCGAGCGCGTGATACATCTGGTAGCGCGCCGCGGTCTCGAAGATGGCGAGATCGGCGGGCGAGAGCCGGGCGCGCAGCGCGTGCGCGCCGAACGCGCCGGCGGCCACGGCCAGCCCGGCCGAGAGGGAGCCGAGCGAGAAGAACAGCCTATCCATTTCGTGTCGGGGTGTTGGTGTCGGGTAGGGGCGCACCGGCGTGCGCCACGGGCAGTGCGTCGTCGGCCCCCCATTCGGCCCAGGAGCCGTCGTAGACGGCCCACGCATCGTGGCCGAGGGACTCGAGCGCGAGTGCGATGGCGCAGGCGCTGGTGCCCGAGCCGCACGTGGCCACGATGGGGCGGGCGAGGTCCACCCGATGCTCGGCCAGGCGCGCGCGCAGCGTGGCGGGATCCAGGAGCTGCCCGGTGGCGGGGTCCACCAGCTCGCCGAACGGAAGGTTGGCGCTGCCTGGCACGTGGCCGCCGCGCAGCCCGGGACGGGGCTCGGGCTCGGTGCCGGCGAACCGACCGGCGGAGCGCGCGTCCACCACCTGCTCCGCACCGGTGGCCAGGTTGGCGAGCATCGCGTTCCGATCGCGCACCCGGCGATCGTCCAGCCGGGCCGGGATGGGGTGCGCCGCGGGCCGCGGCGCCGGCGCGGGGCCTCGCTCCACCGGGTAGCCTCCGGCCAACCAGCGCTCGCGACCGCCGTCGAGCACCGCCACGCGCTCGTGGCCGAAGGCGCGGAACATGAACCACGCGCGGCCGGCGCTCAGGTTGGTGCCGGAGCCGTCGTACACCACCACCGCATCGCCGTCACCCACGCCGAGTGTGGCGGCGTACCGCGCGAAGGTGTCCGCCGAGGGGAGCATGTGCGGCAGCGCGGTGGCCTGGTCGCTGGCGGCGTCGACGTCGAAGAACATCGCGCCCGGCACCCGTGCCGCCTCGTACTCGGCGCGCGCGTCGCGGCGGGCGGCCGGCAGGTACCAGGAGGTATCGAGCACGCGGAGCGTGGGAGCGTGCAGATGCTCGGCGAGCCAGGCGGGGGTGACCAGCGGGGTGGGGAGGCGCATGGGCGGCGGGGGCGGCCGGGAGCGGGCG
The DNA here is from genome assembly GCA_036266115.1 of Gemmatimonadaceae bacterium. Taxonomy (GTDB): domain Bacteria; phylum Gemmatimonadota; class Gemmatimonadetes; order Gemmatimonadales; family Gemmatimonadaceae; genus DATANT01. The sequence goes on from DATANT010000112.1 coordinate 4,763, forward strand.
GCCGTTGCGGGGATCCGGTGACGGGGGCGGGCGAAGGGTGATGGCGGCGGGGGCCGGGGGCGCCATCGTTCGAATGGGGGGGCCCCGCGATAGCGCATGCTCGCGCATCATCGATCATGATAGCGGCACGGAGCGCCACGAGGCGAGCCCGCCCCATGGCGCTCCGTGCGTGTCCGGCCCGGCCGCCCCTGGCGGCGCGCCGATCCCTGGCGCTCGTCTAGCGATGCTCCCGGGAGGGCTGCTGCATGGGCTGCGACGGCCGCGGCAGCGACCCGCTGCCCGTCACCGGTGGACGGTCGGCGTCTGCCCATCGCTCGCGCGCCAGCGAGAGCAGCCGGTCGTGCCACGGGCGCCACGTGGGGCGCTCGAACTCACCCCCGCGGTCGAGCTCACGCCGCAACTCGGCGAGCATCTCGGCGTCGTCCAGTCCAATCACCCGCGCGGCGTGCGCATAGCCCACCACGGCCCTGGCGAGCAGCTCGAACCGCCGGTCGCTCGGGTCCAGGGTGGCCATGAGGATCTGCACTTCCACCGCGCGAAGGGCCGGGCCGATTCCATGGTAGTAAGTCATAGGAGGCACCGCTGGGCGATGGCCACGGGGAGGCCCGGTGCTCCCCCGCCGCGATCGACTTCGTGATCCACCTCACGATCGCTGCACGTCCGGGGCCACGTATCGCGCCGTTCGCCGGTTCTCTGCCGTCCAGCCCGGTACTCCCGCCATCATCCGGGCGCCCTCACGCGCCGCGAGCTGGCTCGGCGGCCAGGGGCGCCGGGGGCTCCTACCTGATCGCCAGCCCCGCCACGTGGGGGCCGACCACCGGCAGCGGCGCGCGGAAGTGCACCATCTCCACGCGCGCGAACCCGGCGTCCTGGATCGCCGCCCACGTCTCGCGGTCCGGGTGGCAGCCGTCGGCCAGCGCGCGCCACACCGGGCGCGCCACGCGCTGCGTGGCCCGGAGCGCCGTGCCGCGCGGCGCGGCCACGTGCTCGATGAACGCGAACGTGCCGCCCGGGCGCAGCACGCGCCGCACCTCGCGCAGCGCGGCGGCCACGTCGTGCACCGTGCACAGCACCAGGGAGCACGCCACGGCGTCCACCGACGCCGTGGGGAACGGCAGGTACTCGGCGCTGCCGGCGCGGACGTCCACCGTCCGTCCCAGCTCGCGCGCCGCGCGCTCGATGTACTCGAGCATGAACGGGTTGGGCTCCACCCCGATCCACTCCGCGTCCGCCCGGAAGTAGGGCAGGTTGGTGCCCGGCCCCGGCCCGATCTCCAGCACGCGCCCACCCAGGGAGCCGAAGAGCATCCGTTTGTGGTCTTCCACGGCGCTCGTGTAGCGCCGGCTGCCGCAGGCGAGCAGCCGGGCATGCAGCCGCTTGTACCAGGCGGCTCCGGCCAGCGGCGTGAAGCCGGTGCGGGCGGTGGGGTGGAGGGACGACGCCATCGTCCCTGGATACTGGCATTGCCGGCCCCCGTCCGGCAACGGGCAGGGGTGCGTGGACCGGGCGTGCGCCGAGGGCGCGCCGCTCCCGCGCGCCCACTCCGCGCGACCACGGACGGCCATGCGTGGCGCGTGCGATCCGCGGTGATCGGGAACGCTACGGACGCCGCGAACGCGCTGTGGCGCGCTGTGGCGCGCTCACCCGCGCCTGTCGCGTGGACGCACCACCATGGGCGCCGCGACCCTCCCGAGCGGGTGCCCAAGGCGGGCCCGCGGGACACGCTGCAAGAGGGAGAAAGGGCTGCCGCGCGCGTGGTCGTGACCGTTGCGCGTCACCGGCATGGATTGCGCGAGGCCGGCCATTCCGGGTCGTCACGACCCACAGACTGTAGTGCGCCGGCGCGATCCGGCGACCGTCGCTCGCCGTCGATGGTGGCGCGACGTCGGCCGCGCGGCGGAGTGGATGGAGGAGCGGCCATGCGTCTCGCCCGTCTCGCCCTGACGTTCGTCGTGCCCGTCGCCGTGATGGCGATCGCCAGCACGTGTCGTGACAGTGCCACCGGCCCGCCGTCCCGGAGTGTCTCGCCCGGTCTGGTCGGCCAGGACACCACCCCCCGCGTGACGCTGGCCCACGCGTGCGGCACCACGTTCGCCGCCCGCAACGCGGATACCACCGCCGTGGTGGCCACGTGGACGGTGGACAGCGCGCGCGTGGGGGACAGCACCATCGTGAGCACGGGCACGGTCGTCCTCCCGCCGCGCACCGAGGAGCGCGCCCGTTCCGAGACGTTCATCACCGTCCCCGCGCACGGGATGGTGCGGCTCCGCGCCGGCGGCGTGGTGGTGGACTCCGCGGCGCCCGAGGATCGTCCGTGCGCCACGCGGGCGCTGCGCGGACGTTGGACGACGCCCACGCCGTGGCCCATCGTGGCCGTGCACCTGCACCTGCTGCCCGACGGCCGCCTGCTCGCCTTCGGCAAGTACGGCCAGCCGCAGATCTGGAACCCGGCGGCGGCCACATTCACGCCGGTGCCGTCCACCAGCAACCTGTTCTGCGGCGGTCACACGCTGCTCCCCGACGGGCGCATCTTCGTGGCCGGTGGCCACATCGACGACAACAAGGGTTTGCCGGACGCCAACGTGTTCGACCCCGCCACCGGCACGTGGACGCGGCTGCCCGACATGCAGCGGGGGCGCTGGTATCCCACCGCCACCGCGCTGCCCAACGGCGAGGTGCTGGTGGTGGCCGGGAACGACCAGACGGGCGGCAACGCCGCGATGCCCGAGATCTGGAGCCCGTCCACCGGCACGTGGCGCAAGCTCACCGGCGCGGTGATGAAGCTCCCCTACTACCCGCGGCTCTTCGTGGCGCCCAACGGCAAGGTGTTCTACGCCGGCGAGCAATCGTACGTGCGCTGGCTGGACTGGACCGGCAGCGGCAGGTGGAGCGCCTACGGCAGCACGGCGGACGGGGCGCGCGAGTACGGCTCCTCGGTGATGTACGACGACGGCAAGATCATCAGCATGGGTGGCCACGGACGCTACGTGGGCCAGGTGCCGAAGCGCAGCGCCGAGGTGATCGACCTCAACAAGACGTCGTACCGGTGGCGGCTCACGAGCCCCATGTTCCACGCCCGCCGCCAGCTCAACGCCACGCTGCTCCCCAACGGCCGCGTGTTCGTGAGCGGAGGGACGAACGCCACCGGCTTCGACAATCCGGCGGGCGCCGTGTACGCGGCCGAAGAGTGGGACCCCGTCACCGAGAGCTGGACGCTGCTCGCCAGCAACTCCGTGCCGCGGCTGTACCACTCGGTCACCATCCTGCTGCCCGACGGCCGCGTGCTGAGCGCCGGCGGCGGCGACGCGAACGCCACCACCACGAGCTACCGCGACGCCAACTACTTCGAGCCCGCCTACCTGTTCAAGCCCACGGGTGAGCCGGCGGACCGGCCGACGATCTCGGCGGCGCCGGCGGTGGTGGGCTACGGCCAGACGTTCCGCGTGCGCACGCCCGATCGCGCGGCCATCCGGCAGGTACGGTGGATCCGTCTGGGCTCGGTGACGCACGCCTTCGACGAGAGCCAGCGCGGCAACACCCTGCACTTCGCGCCGGCCGCGGACGGCGTGAACGTGTCCGCGCCGGCCAACGCCAACCTGGCCCCGCCGGGGCACTACCTGCTCTTCGTGATGGACCAGAACGGGGTGCCGTCCGTGGGAGCGGTGGTCCGGGTGCGGTGAATGGGCGCGCGGGATGAGCGTGCACGAGTGGGGAGGTGCCCGGAGACGCGCGGCCGTCGCGCCTCTACATTTCCCCGCTCGGACGGATCGGAGCGCACCGCGGCGAAGGGCGGTGGCGCCTCCTCGCACGATCACCCGGGACGGTCTGAGAGATGGATGGACGAAAGGGACTCATCGCGTTCGCCGGCGGCCTGGTGGCGGGCGTCGCCCTGCTCGGCGGCGCCCGGTTCGCCGCGATGCCGGAGCCGCCGGTGGTACACTATCACGCCAACTGGGCGGTGACGCTCAACGGCGCGCGGCTCGATCTCTCGGGCGACCGGTACATGGAAGACGTGGGGAGCTGCCACGCGGGCACGGCGCAGGTGATGCCGCAGGAGCGCGTGCACATGCACGACAACGACGCGGACGCGGTGCACGTGCACGCCGCCGGCGTCACGTGGGGGCACCTCCTCGCCAACCTGGGCTTCGGCATCGGCGACGACTACCTGGTCACCGACGGCGGCGTGCGCTACGTCACCGGCCCGGCAGACACGCTCAGGTTCATCGTCAACGGCCAGCCGGTGCCGAGCATCCGCAATCGCCTCATCGTCTCGGGCGACCGCCTGCTCGTGAGCTACGGCCCCGAGCCGGTGGACGAGGTGCTGCGTACCGGGTTCCCGCGCGTCGCGTCCACCGCCGAGCGGCTGAACTCCCTCCCCGATCCCGCCACCTGCTCGGGCCCCGCGCACGAGACCACCGGCGACCGGTTGCGGCGCGCATTCTGGTTCTGATGCGCGGTGGGATCCGCGGATGGCGGGCAGTGGGCGCTCAGCGCCCTCCGCCATCCAGCCCCAACACCTCCCGGGCGAATCGCGCTCCCTCATCCATCCCCTGCGCGCCGAGCAGCAGCACCAGCGCCTCGTCGGGAGCGCCGGCCAGCGCGTGCCGCACCGCGGCGCGCAGCTCGGGCTCGTAGGCGTAGGCCACGCCGCGGCGGTCCAGCACCGTGCGCGCGGCGTCGCGCTCCACCTCGGTCACCCGATTGCGCGCGTCGGCCACGTCGGCGCTCTCGGTGAGCACCAACTCCGCCCCGGTGGCCGCCACGAAGTCGGCCAGGGCGCTCGCGTTGCTCGCGTTGATGGCCGCGCCGCGCGTGCCGCGCACGGCGTACACCGCCCGCACCGGGCGCCCGGGCAGCGCCAGCGCGAGCGCCTGCACCTCGGCGATGCTGCGGGGATGGCCCACGGTGTCGTCCACCACCAGCGGCCCGTGGGCGTGCACGATCTCCATGCGGCGACGAATGGGCGGCACCCCGGCGAGCCCGCGCCGCACGTCGGCCGCGGGAACGCCGGCCAGGAGCGCGGTGACCGCGGCGAAGGCGGCGTTGCCCACCTGCGCGTGCCCCAGCAGCGGCAGGCGCAGGTCGAGCGCCTCGGCCGGCACCGCCTGCCCGGCGAGGGTGCGGAGTGGCGCCTGGATCACCAGGCAGAAGTCGCTGCCCGCGGCGTGGGGGCGCACGTCGGCCACCCGCACCGGCGCCCGAGGGTCGCCGGCGAGGGACACCCCGATCACCGGCCCGCGGGTGTGGGTGGCGGCGGCGGCGCGCACGCGGGCGTCGTCCCAGTTGTACACCAGCGGCGCGTCCCGCCGGAGCATCTCCAGAAAGCGCAGCTTGGTCCGGATGTAGTGCTCGGGCGTGGGGTGGAACTCCAGATGCTCGTCGGGCACCAGGTTGGTGAACAGGCCCATGTCGAACGTCAGCCCCGCCACGCGCTCCAGCAGGATGCCATGCGACGTCACCTCCATCACCGCGACGTCCACGTGCTCGTCGGCCATGAAGCGCAGGGCGGCGTGGATCACCGGCGCGCCGGGGGTGGTCATCTGGGTGTCGAGCGCCTGCCCGCGGGCGCGGACGCCGAGCGAGCCGATGATGCCCACGCGCCGGTGCCCCGCGGCCAGGCAGGCTTCCATGAGCAGCGCGGTGGACGTCTTGCCCAGCGAGCCCGTGATCCCCACCAGCGGCAGCTCGCGGGCCGGGTGCCGGTACATGGCCGCCGCCAGCCGGGCGAGCGCCAGCCGCGGCTCGCTGGTGACCAGCGTGGGCACACCGGGTACCGGCGCCCCCGCGCACACGGCCACCGCGCCGGCGGCCAGCGCGTCGGTGACGAACCGCCGGCCATCGGTGCGGCGCCCTTCGTAGGCCACGAACAGGTCGCCCGCGCGCACGCGCCGCGAGTCGTCGGTCACGCCCGTCACCATGGGATCCACGTCCCCGCCGCCCTCGATCGCCTGCAGCGTGAGTTGCGCGTCGCGCGCGAGCGCGGTCAGTCGCATGCCAGTGGCTGGGGTCATTCCCGGGTATTCCCTCGCTGAGGTGCTGAGAGCTGCTGAGCGCTGCTGGGATGGCGCAACGGCACGACCGGGCATCGGCTCCACGCGCGGGTGGGGCGGGCAACCACGGGTGACGCGTGCCACGGCAGGATCGATACCGGTTCGCGGTCGCCCACCGCCCCTGGCACGCTGTTCGCCTGCGAGTGCTCGACGTGGCCGGCGCACCGCGAGGCGCACCGGCCGATGGTCCACGGAGCGGGCAGACGGGGGTGGCGGCCGGGAGGACGCCCGCGCCAGGCTCGCCATCTTGACACTAGGCGCCACGAGCCCGACCGTAGCAGCACTTCCCCGTTTCCCCTCGCCCGCGATCGGCCGAGAGCCACGGTCCCGTGGCCCACCGGTCGGCTCCCCTCATCCGCCCCGTCGTACGTCCCGCTCGCCCGCCCAGCCGGTGAGGAGCCGGCGCGCCATGCAACCCTCGTAGCCATTCCAACACTCTCTCATCTGGAGTCGCAGCATGAAGCAGATGCGGTTGGTGCAGCAGTTGGTCCGGCGTTCGATGCCGCTGGCGCTGGGGGTGGCCGCGCTGGCGGCGACTCCCGCGCTCGCTCGAGCCCAGGCCTTCGGGCTCAACGAGGTCGGCACCTGCGCGATCGCGCGCGGCGGCGCCACCACCGGCGCGCCGTGCCTGGATCCCTCGGTGATCTACTGGAACCCGGGCGCGGCCACGCGCCTGCCCGGCATCTCCATCTACGCCGGCGTCGCCGCCATCGGGGTGAATGGCAGCTTCACGCGGGACTTCTCGGGCATCGAGGACGAGGGCGACGCGCCGTTCGAGTTCCCGCCGCACCTCTTCGTGAACTGGCAGTACCGCCCCGATCTCGCGTTCGGCCTGGGCGTCTACGTGCCCTACGGGCTCACGTCCCAGTGGAAGAGTGACTTCCCGGGCCGCTTCCTGGCGCAGAAGGCCTCGCTCCAGACCATCTACATCCAGCCGAACGTCGCGTACTCCTTCGCCGAGGGACGCGTGTCGATCGGCGGCGGGCCGGTGATCGGCTATTCCACGGTGGAGCTGCGCCAGGGCATCGACTTCTCCCAGCAGGAGCTGCCCGCGGGCTCGCCGGTGCCGCCCGGCACCACCTTCGCCTCGTTCGGCATCCCGCCCGAAACCGAGTTCGCGCAGGCGCAGCTGAAAGGCAGCACCACCGCCTTCGGCTTCAACCTGGGCGTGCACGCCCAGGTGACCGAGACGGTGCAGCTCGGCGCGCGCTACCTGTCCGAGGTGCGCTTCGAGTACGACGACGCCGACGCCACGTTCGCGCCGGTGAACACGGGACTGATCCTGGCGGCGAACAACCCCGTGTTCCTGCAGCCCGATGGCACGCCGGTCCCCGGCGGCACACCGCTGGACGCCGTGCTCGCGGGGCAGTTCGCCGCCGGCGGGCCGCTCGTGCCGCAGGGCGTGAACACGAAGATCAACCACCCCGCGCAGCTGCAGGTGGGCGTGGGCTACACGGGCCTGCGCAACACGCTGCTCTCGCTGGACTATGCGTGGGTGGACTGGTCCACGTTCAAGGAGCTCCCGGTGGAGTTCACCGGGCCGGCCGCCGGCAGCAATCGGACGCTCATCGAGGACTACGGCGACTCCTGGGCCATCCGCGGCTCGGGCGAGTACACGTTCCCCAATGCCTGGCGCGGCCGGCTGGGCGCCAGCTACGCGAAGACGCCGGTGCCCGACGTGACGGTGACGCCGCTGCTGCCGGACATGAATCGCTACAACTTCACCGCCGGCGTGGGCATTCCGCTGGCCGGCCGGTACGTGCTGGACCTCGGCTACTGGCGCGTGGAGACGAAGGGGCGTCGCGGACGCGTGGTCGAGCGCGAGACGCGCGAGCAGAACGCCTCGCAGCTCAACGGCGGCTGGTACGCGCTCGACGCCAACGTGTTCGCGCTCAGCCTCAAAGCGCAATTCTGACGCCCACGATTCCCAGGGAGATTCCTAGATGATTCGCAGCGACATGGGGATGGCGCGGGCGGTCACCGCGCTCGCCGCGGCGGCGCTGATCGGCGCCTGCGCGGACGACCCGGACATCATCACCTCGCCCACCCCTACGGGCGGCGAGCGGTTCGCCAGCTACGTGGCGCTCGGCAACAGCATCACCGCGGGCTATCAGTCGGGCGGCATCAACGACTCCACGCAGCAGCAGAGCTACGCCAAGCTGTTCGCGGCCGCGGCCGGCGCCGCGTACGTCTATCCGTCACTCGCGAAGCCGGGCTGCCCCGCGCCCATCGACAACTTCCAGACGCAGACGCGGGTGGGCGGCGCCGCGGCGCCACCGTGCGCGCTGCGCACCTCGGGCTCGGGCGCCGTCGCGCTCAACAACGTGGCCGTGCCCGGCGCGTCGGCGGTGGATCTGCTCGCGACCACCAGCGCCTCGTCCAACGCGCTCACCACGTTCATCCTGGGCGGACGCTCGCAGGTGGAGCGCGCGCTCATGGCCGGGCCGACGTTCGTCTCGGTGTGGATGGGGAACAACGACGTGCTCGCGGCCGGCGTCTCGGGCATCCTCGTGCCCCTGGCGGGCGTGAGCCCCGGCCTCACGCCGCCGGCCGCCTTCACCGCGAGCTACGACGCGGGCATCGACTCGCTCGTCCGCGGCGCGCCCGGGCTGGAGGGAGTGCTCATCGGCGTGGTGAACGTGGCCAACGCGCCGGTGCTCTTCCCGGTGCAGGCGCTCTTCAACCCCGCGTTCAAGGCGGGCTTCGACCAGTTCACCGGGGCCACCACGCCGGCCGAGGCGACGGTGATCCACCCGAGCTGCACGCCCACCACCACGGCGCTCATCTCGTTCCAGATCGTGAGCCAGATCCGGCAGTATCGCGCCAACCCCGCTACCGGGCACCCACCGGTGATCGCCTGCGCGCCGGGCGCCGTGCCGGGCACTCTGGTGGGCGACATCTTCGTGCTCGACGCGGCGGAGATCGCGACGGTGAGCACGACCGTGGCGGAGTACAATACCGGCATCCAGGCCAAGGCCGCGGCGCTCGGCTTCGCCTACTACGATCCCAACCCCACGCTGCTCGCGGCGCGGGCGAACCCGGCGCAGATCTCCACGGTGCCCAACCTTGCCAGCCCCACCGAGCCGTTCGGTACGTGGATATCGCTCGACGGCGTGCACCCGCGGCTGCCGGCCCACCGGGCGGTGACCAACGGCATCATCGCGGCGGTGAACGCCACCTACGGCACGACGATCCCGGCCCTCCAGTAAGGGATCGCTCGTATGGAGTGGAGGCAGGGGGCCTGGCAGACGCCGGGCCCCCTGCTCGTTTTCCCCGGGCTGCGCGCTAACTTTGGCCATGCGCTCTCGCCTGCTCGCCGCCGCTCTGCTGTGCGCCGCCGCGGCGTGCGCGCGCGTCACCCCGCCGGCGGCGCCCGCGCCGGTGGGTCGCGTCACCAGCCACGTGGTCATCGTCTCCATCGACGGCCTGCGCCCCGACGCCATCGCGCGCTCGCCGGCGCCCACGCTCCAGCGCCTGCTGCGCGAGGGGAGCGCGACGCTCGCGGCCACCACGGTGCTGCCGAGCAAGACGCTGCCCTCGCACGTCTCCATGCTCACGGGGGTGCCGCCGGCGGTGCACGGCGTGAGCTGGAACACGGACTCCGTGCGGGAGCGCGGCGTGGTGCGCGTGCCCACGGTGTTCGGCGTCGCGCACGCCGCCGGCTTTCGCACGGCGGCCGTCATGAGCAAGGCCAAGCTGCGTCATCTCGTGGTGCCGGGCACGCTGGACTACTGGCAGGCGCCATCGCTCACCTGGCTGCCGTACGATGCGGAGCGCACGGTGAACGACGCGGCCGCGGTGATGCGCCGCCTGCAGCCCAACGTGCTCTTCGTGCACATCGCGGAGCCCGACCTGGCGGGCCACGCCCTGGGGTGGATGGACTGGTCGTACCGCATGAACGTGCGGCTGGCCGACCTCGCGCTGCGTGACCTGCTGCGGGCCGCGGACGACGCCTACGGTGCGGGGCAGTGGACGCTGCTGCTCACCGCCGATCACGGCGGGCATGGCAAGGGCCACGGCAGCGCCGACCCGCGCGACCTGCAGATCCCGTGGATCGCCTGGGGCGAGGGCGTGCGCGCCGGGCACGCCATCCAGGCGGCGGTGAGCGTCATGGACACGGCCCCCACCGCGCTCTGGCTGCTGGGCGTGCCGGTGCCGCCGGGATGGGTGGGACATCCGGTGGTGACGGCCTTCGACGCGGGAGCGGCGGTGGAGTCCACGCGGGCGTCGCCGCGCTCGCGGCGGTAGCGCCGGTGTCGCGGAGCACGAACGCGCGCGCGCCAGCGGCCATCGAAGTCTTGTGTTTCCCGGACGGGTGGCTGCATAGTGGGGCACCGCACCGGCGTGCGGGTCGCGCGCGGCTGATCAGCCGGCCGCAACGCGAGCAAGGGACGACGACCCAAGCCAGGCTGCCGCGCCCACACGACTCCTGATGGCCAGCCCAGAGGCGTCTCGGTCCGACGCCGGCCCACCGGTCAGCCCACCTCACTCGCTCTTCGAGGATGGGCCGTTCCCCATGTGGGTGATGGATGCCGAGACGCTCGCCTTTCTCGACGTGAACCAGGCGGCCCTCGCGCGCTATGGCTGGACGCGCGAGGAATTCCTGCAGATGACGGCGCGCGACATCCGCCCGCCCGGCGAGCGGCTGCCAGAGCCGAGCCGGGCATGGCCCCCGTCGGCGCGCCTCGAGCCGCAGGGTCTGTACCGCCACTGCACGAAGGACGGCACGGTCATCGACGTCGAGATCAGCACGCAGGACACGACGCTCCACGGTCGGCGCGCTCACCTCGTGCTCTCGCTGGATGTCAGCGCTCGCGTCCGCACCGAGGCGCATCGCCGCTTCACGGCTGACGTCGCGACCGTGCTGGCAGCCTCGCTCGACTACCAGCGCACGCTGGCGAGCATCGCGGAGCTGGCCATCGCGCACCTGGCCGATACCTGCTCGGTGCACGTGCCCACGGGGTCGCACGAGCTCGAGCTGCTCACCCTGGCCAGCCGCGACCCGGAGACGGCGGACACCCTGCGCGAGCTGGCGCGACAGCTCGTGCTGGACCCCGACGCGACAGCCGGGCCGGTGATGGTGTACCGGACCCGGAAGCCGCAGATGTGGCGCGTGGTGACGGACGGCATGCTCAGGGAGGCCGTGCCGAACGCGGATCAGCGCGCCGTGCTGCATCAGCTCGGCCTGCGCTCGGCCATGATGGTGCCGGTGGCGACGCCCTCGCGCACGCTCGGCGTGCTCTCCCTCGGCTCGTTCACGCAGGGGCGCCACTTCAGCGCGGCGGACCTGCAGCTGGCCGAGGAGCTGGGCACCTTCGCCGCCTACGCCATCGACCACGCCCGGCTCTACGCCGCCGCCCAGCGCGAGCGCGAGGCCGCCGAGCATGCCGCCGCCAGAACGTCGCGCCTGCAGGCGATCACCGCGGCGCTGTCCGACAGTTGGAGCCCGCACGAGGTGGGCTCCATCGTGGTGGAGCAGGGAATGGCCGCGCTGGGCGCGCACGCCGGGTCGGTGGCGCACATCTGCGACGACGGCGCCACCATGGAGGTGCTGTACGCCGCGGGCCATGCCCCCGAGCTGCTCGACGCCAATCATCGCATCCCGCTGGATTCCCCGTTTCCGCTCACCGACGTGGCGCGCAGCGGTGAGGAGCTGTTCCTGGCCACGACCGAGGAGCGCGAGCGGCGCTATCCGCACCTTGCCGAGGGACGGCCGCGGCTGGGGCATGGCCCCATGCTGGTACTCCCCCTGCACGTGGAAGCCCGGGTGATCGGCGCGCTCGGCCTCAACTTCTCCGACGGCGCGTCCATCGGCACCGCCGATCGCGCGTTCGCCGCCACGCTCGCCCGGCAGTGCGCGCAGGCGCTGGAGCGCACGCAGCTGCTGGACGCCGAGCGGCGGTCGCGCGCACTGATCGAGGCGGCGCGGCTGGAGGCCGAGCAGGCCAACCGCACGAAGACCGACTTCCTGGCGGTGATGAGCCACGAGCTACGCACGCCGCTCAACGCCATCGCCGGCTACACGGAGCTGCTGGCGCTCGGCATCCGCGGGCCGGTGACGGCCGCGCAGCTCGAGGACCTCTCGCGCATCCGCCGCAGCCAGCAGCATCTGCTGAACCTCATCAACGACGTGCTGAACTTCGCGAAGCTCGAGACGGGCAACGTGAACTACGACATCACCGACGTGCCGGTGACCGACGTGCTCACGCACGTGGAGACGCTGGTGATGCCACAGCTCATGGCCAGGCGGCTGCGCTTCGGCGCGGCCAGCTGCCCGGACGACGTCACGGCGCGGGCGGACCGGGACAAGCTGCAGCAGATCGTGCTGAACCTGGTGCAGAACGCCGTGAAGTTCACCGATCCGGGCGGGCGGATCACGGTCACCTGCGAGGCCGCGCAGCGCGAGGTGTTCATCGCGGTGCACGATACGGGATGGGGGATCCCCAAGTCGCGCCAGGCCCACGTCTTCGACCCATTCGTGCAGGTGCAGTCCGGTGGGGGCCGCAGCGCCGAGGGGAGCGGGTTGGGGTTGGCGATCAGCCGCGACCTGGCGCGCGCGATGGGGGGCGAGCTGACGGTGGAGAGCGAGGTGGGGCTGGGATCGGTGTTCACGGTGCGGCTGCCGCGCGGGGGGTGAGGGTCCGGGGAGCAGGGCGCGGGGGTCCCCCCCCAACTACGAGGGTACCCCCACTCCGCGCCACCGCATCACCAATCCCCCGCATCCCTCATCCCGTTCGCGCGCCCCGCAACTCCTCCGCCCACACGTCGCCCACCGCCGCCAGCCGCCCGGGCAGTGAACGCACCGTGAACGCACCCGGATCCAGCGGGCCGTCCAACTCGGCCCACCGCAGCGGCGTGGAGACGGTGGCGCCCGGGCGGGGACGCACGCTGTACGCGCAGGCCACCGACTTCCCGACGGCGTTCTGCAGGTAGTCCACGTATACCGTGCCCGGCGGCCGCGCCTTCACGCTCCTCGCCACGGTCGCCACGCGCGGGCTGCGCTCCGCCACGCGCTCGGCAATCCGCTGCGCGAGCTCGCGCGCGGCGGCCTCCGAGGTGCCCGCGCGCAGCGGCACGAAGACGTGCAGCCCGCGCGAGCCCGACGTCTTGACCGCGCCACCCAGGCGCCGCTCGGCGAGCGCGTCGCGCACCAGCAGCGCCACCTCCTGCACCCGCACGAACGGCACGCCGTCACCCGGGTCCAGGTCGAGCACCGCGAAGTCGAGCGCGTCTGGCCGGCGCACGCGCGCGAGCCACGGGTGCATGGCGATCACGCCCAGCTGCGCGAGCCAGAGCAGCGTGATGAGCGCGCCGCCCACCACGCGCGGCGCCAGGTCGCCCTCGGTGGTGCGCACGTCCATCACGCGCACGCCCGGCGGCGCGTGCTCCGGCGCGCGCTGCTGGTAGAACGACGTGCCGCCCACGCCTTCGGGATAGCGCTGCAGCACCAGCGGCCGATCGCGCAGCAGCGGCAGCAGCACCGGCGCGACGCCGGCGTAGTAGCGCAGCAGCTCGCCCTTGGTCACCCCCGCCTCGGGGAAGTAGCACTTGCCCAGGCTCGACACGTGCAGCCGCGCGCGACCCACGCGCACGTCGCCGTCGCCACCGGCGGCTTCGATGGCGGCGAGTTCGGCGATCAGCGCGGTGTTGGCGGGTGGCATGGTGCTCTCGCAGACCGCAGGAGTCGTGCGAGGCCGGCGCCACCGCGCGCACACGCCGCGTCCCGCGGCGCGAGGTGCCGGCACTGCGCGGCGATTCCCCCTCGCCTGGCTTCGTCCCGGTGTCTAGCTTCCGGGCGATGACTGAGACCCTCTCCCGCGCGCCCACGCCGACCCCGGCGCGCGCCAGGCCGCACCGCATGCCGCGCGTGATGTTCTACGCGCACCTGTGGCTCGGCGTGCTGTTCACGGTGGTGCTGTTCGTGCTGGCGGTCACCGGCATCGTGCTGAACCACAAGCGTGGGCTGGGGCTCATGCCCGAGGTCTCCCACGAAGCCTCCGCGCCGTTCAGCGCGGCGCGGCCATTGGCCGAGCTGGCGCAGACGGCGGTGGCGGCCAGTGGCCTCACCGGCCACGGCGCGGAGGTGGACCGCATGGACGTTCGACCGTCCAAGGGCTACGTGAAGGTGCGCCTCTCCGACCCGCGCACCACCGAGGTCACGGTGGACCTGGCGAGCGGCGAGGTGATACACGTGGGCGCGCGCGGCGACGTGTTCCTGGAGCAGCTCCACTCGGGCGAGGCATTCGGCAGCCGTTGGGTGCTGCTCACGGACGCCGCCGCGGTGGCGCTGGTCATCCTGCTGGCCAGCGGCTACTGGCTCTGGCTGCACCCACGCTGGCGGCGGCGATGAGCGCGCACCACCTGGCGCTCCTGCTCGGCCTCTTCGCCGCGCCGGCGCTCATGCTGCAACTGGGCCACCGCCTGCAGCGCCGCTCGGCGCGCGAGCGCGGCATGTTCTGGGGGCTGGTGATCGGCCACTCCCTCGGTGCCGCCGTCGCCAGCGTCGCGCTGTTCCTGCCGCCGGAGTTCTGGGCGCTGGACGCGTCGCTGCGCACGATCGCCGCGTTCTGGGGGATGCTCGCGGGCGGCGCGCTCGGGCTGATCGCGGGGCGCGTGCTCGCGCGCTGAGCGCGCCGCGCGCGTCCGGTGGCGGCGTGGGATGCGAGCAGGTGGAGGTGAGCTGCCGTTGATCGTCCGCCACGCCATCGTCGTCCCACTCCGCCGCGTCGCCGCCGTCGGCATGCACCCGCTCGGCGATCTCCACCGGCTCGCGTGCACGCCGCGGCGCGTGGTCGCCGGGTGGTGGCACCTCGCGCGCTACCGGCCGACGATGCTCAGGATGTTGCCGTCGGGA
>DATANT010000113.1:0-5517 GCA_036266115.1 Gemmatimonadaceae bacterium
TCGGTCATGGGGCGGCTCCTGTGGGTATGCGACCGGAATATACCGCGCGCACCGCCCGTTCCGCGCGGTGACGAATGGGCAGGATGGCGGCCAGGATGGCGGTAGACACCGGGAGCGGAAGGGGAACGGACCGGCGGCCGCAGCATGGCCGTACCACGGCCGTACCATGGGGTGGGCTCGCGCCCTAAGATTCGGGTTCCGCTCACGTATCAGGTACCCCAGCCGCCTTGCCTCGTGCCGCATCCCGGAGAGTTCTCGCGCTTCATCGCGCTGGGAGACAGCCTCTCGATCGACCGCTACCCGGCCACCGCTAACGTGGCCACCCCGCACACGGGGGACGATGCCGCGCTGCCCCGCGGCCTGGGCGCGGCCGCCCTGCTCTACCGGAACGACGACCAGCGGTGGCCGGAGTTCACGGGGCGCGACCTCGCGACGCACTATCCGGGCATCGCGTTCCGGAACGCTCACGAGCTGGACCATCCGTCGGCGCATCCCAGCGATCACTACGCCACCGACGGCGCGACCACGGTGAGCGTGCTCGCCTACCAGTTGAGCCGCGTGCCGGAGAGTGACGAGGCCACGCTCTTCACCCTGAGCGCCGGCCGCGACGACGTGCTCCGCATGCTCGGCGCGCCCACGCCGCCGGCCACCCTGGTGCAGGGAATCGTGGGCCGGCTGGAGCGCGTGCTCCGCACCGCGCGGGACAAGCGTCCGCAATCCCTCGTGCTGCTCACCACGGTGCTCGACCCCACCGACGGCCACGGGTGGCTGAACACGGACACCGACGCGCGGCGCGAGTTGCAGTGGCTGGCCACCTACAACGACGCCATCCGCTCCCTGGCCGCGTCCGCGCCCGGCGTGCTGCTGGCCGACGTGCATCGGGCCTTCCACGGTCACGGCCTGAGCGCGCCGCCCGACGAGCGCTGGGTGCTGGGCGATCGCCCGTTCGAGCTCACGGCGCGCGGGGCGAGCGAGGTGCGGCGGGTGTGGCTGGAGGCGCTGCGCACCGGCGGATGACGGTGCGGCGGCCGTGGGGGATCTCCGCACCCACGGCGAGCAGGACGCCCGACTGCGGCCCGTCGCGCACACCCTAGACTCCTCGACTCACCGCACGTTGCCGCAGTCCGACGAGGAGCACGACATGACCCGTACACCGCCCGCCGCGCAGCCCTCACCCGCCACGCGCCTGCTGGGCCGGCGCCGGGAGGACGCGCGATGAGAGCCCTGCATCCGCAACAGGCCGCCGCCACCGCCGTGACGTCGCACCCGGAGCGTCCGGCCACCGCGGTGGTGCTCGATGCCCCCGATGCGCGCCTCGTGGTCTTCCGTATCGAGCCCGGTCAGGAGGTGCCGCCACACCACAGCCCCTCCACCGTGATCCTCTCCGTGCTGCAGGGCGCGGGCGTGCTCACGGGGGGCGACGGCGAGTGCCGGGTGTCCGCGGGCGACGTGGTGGCATACGAGCCCGGAGAGCAGCACAGCATGCGCGCCGCGGGGGAGACGCTCACCATCCTGGCCACCATCACGCCGCGCCCGGGCAGCCGCCCGCCGGCCGGCGCCGTGGAGGCGCGGCCATGATGGACTGGTTCGCGAAGGCCTTCCTCAAGTCGAGTCTCGCCTGGCTGGGCCTGGGCGTGACGTTGGGCGTGGGCATGGCCATGCAGCCCCTGTGGATCATCTACCGGCCGGCGCACCTGCACCTCAACCTGCTCGGCTTCGTGACGATGATGATCTACGGCGTGGCGTACCACGTGGTGCCGCGCTTCACGGGGCACGCGCTGCACGCGCGCCGGCTGGCCGGATGGCACTGGTGGATCTCCAACGTCGGCCTCGCCCTGATGGTCGCCGGCTTCATGCTCCGACCGCACCTGCAGCGGGCCGGCGGGCTGCTGCTCGCGGTGGGCGGGGCGCTCTCCGCGCTCGGCGCCTACGCGTTCATCTACAACGTCTGGCGCACCATCGACGGCCGGGTACCGGCCGCTGCCAGCGCAAAGGCTGGTGCGGGCGCGGGCGTGCTGCACGAGGTCCGGCGCGCGCGCTGAGGGCGCCGGCCGTCAGGGATTCCCCCACAGCCCCACCATCCATTCCCCCGAGGGAGAATCCACCACCGCCCGACAGATCGGACCGCTGGGCGCCGGTAGCTTCCGGTCAGCACCTTCACTCCAGCCGACCAGAGCCAGCCATGACTTCCAAGTCCGATCTCACCACGCCGTCCTTCATCACCGAGCCCGCGACCCGCCGCTCCTTCCTGCGCCGGGCGGGCCTCACCGCCCTGGCCGCGCCCGCCGTGGCCAGCGTGCTCACGAGCTGCAGCGCCGAAGCCGCGCCCCAGCAGGCAGGGAAGGCTGGTGCGGCCGCGGGCGGCATGGACCACAGCGGCGGCACCATGGCCGCGCACCCGGCGACACCCGAGGGCATGCGCGCGAAGGCGGATGCCATGGACGCGATGCATGAGGCGGGGATCAAGGCCTTTCCGGCCAAGACCGAGGGCAAGGGCAACCAGCTCATGACGCCGCGCGTGGAGAAGGGCGTGAAGATCTACGACCTCACCGCCGCGCCGCAAAAGTGGGAGACCGAGCCGGGCAAGTGGGTGGATGCCTGGTGCTACAATGGCCAGGTGCCGGGCCCCATGATCCGCGTGAAGGAGGGCGACCGGGTGCGGATCAACCTCACGAACAACCTCACGGAGTCCACGGCCATCCACTTCCACGGGCTGGAGCTCCCCTTCGACCAGGACGGGGTGCCGTTCATCACCCAGCCGCCCGTGAAGCCCGGCGCGCAGTACACCTACGAGTTCACGGTGCCGGTGGGCAACGCGGGCTCCCACATGTACCACTCGCACAGCAACTCGGCCAAGCAGGTGGGGCTGGGGCTGCTCGGCGCGTTCATCGTGGAGCCCAGGAAGCCGAGGGCCATCGAGCGGGTGGACGTGGACTACACCATGATCCTCAACGACGGGATGCATGGTTATACTCTGAACGGCAAGGGCTTTCCGGCCACCGAGCCGATCGTCGCCAAGCTCGGGCAGAAGGTGCGCATCCGCTTCATGAACGAGGGGATGATGATCCACCCGATGCACCTGCACGGCATGCACATGACGGTGATCGACAAGGACGGCTGGGCGCAGCCGATGCCGTGGAAGTGCGACACGCTCAACATCGCGCCGGGCGAGCGGTGGGACGTGATCGTCAACTGCAACAACCCTGGCACCTGGGCGTTCCACTGCCACATCCTGCCGCACGCCGAGGGTGAGCACGGCATGTTCGGCATGGTGACGGTGCTCATCGTCGAGAAGCCCGCGGTCTGACCGCGGGCACGGGAGCGACACCATGGATGCCACTGAACGGATAGGGTTCGGCACGAGGCGCACGCAGATCGAGCGTGCGCCGGCCCGGCCGGGGGAGGGGACCACCCCGCCCCCGTCGTGGCTGCGCGGCATCCTGGCGGTTCCGCTGCTCGGCAAGCTCGCCGGCGCCAACGCGCTGATCGTGGTCTCCACGATCGTCGTGGCGCTCGCGACGCACGCCGGCGACCCGAGCACGCGCCGCATGGTGGTGCTCCTCGTGGGCGCGCTCGTCGTCGCCTTCGCCGTGAACCTCGCGCTCGTCTACCTGGCGCTGCGGCCCCTCAAGGCGCTCGAGGCCACCGCGGACCGCGTGTGGCGGGGCGACTTCGCGGCGCGCGTTCCCCGCTCGGCCATCGCCGACCGGGACATGGCGCGCGTGGGTGGCACGCTCAATCTCCTGCTCGACGGGCTCATCTCGGACCGGGCGCGCATGCGCCAGCTCGCGGCCCAGGTGATCAGCACCGCCGACGAGGAGCGCGGGCGCATCTCGCGCGAGCTGCACGACTCCACGGCGCAGTCGCTGGCGGGGCTCATGCTCCAACTCAGCGCCGCCGCGCGCGACAGCCAGGACCCGGAGCTGGCGGCGCGGCTGGCCGGCATCCGGGAGCTGGCCACCGACGTGCTCGAGGAGGTGCGGCTGCTCGCGCACACCATGCATCCGCGCATCCTGGACGATCTGGGGCTGCCGGCGGCGCTCCAGACGCTGGCGCGCGAGGCGGGCAAGCGCCACGAGGCGGTGGAGATCGACGTGACGGTGGACCCGCGCGCCGCACAGCTCTCGCGCACCGTGTCGGCCGTTCTCTATCGGGTGGCCCAGGAAGGCGTGGCGAACGCGCTGCGGCACGGCGCGCCGGCGGCGGTCAGCGTAAGGGTGGACGCGGACGCACGACTGGCGCGGCTGGAGGTCGCAGACGACGGTCGCGGCTTCGACGTGGACGAGGCCGAGCGCCGTCGGCCGGGAATGGGGTTATTCTCCATGCGGGACCGCGTGTCGCTGGTGAACGGCGACTTCGAAGTGATCAGCGAGCCCGGACGCGGCACGCGCATTCTCGCCACCGTTCCACTCGAGGGAGCGAAGCACTCATGAGCGACCTGATTCGCGTGATCCTCGCCGACGACCACGCGGTCGTGCGCGCAGGGCTGAAGGCCGTCCTCGGCGCGGCGAAGGACATCGAGATCGTCGGCGAGGCGAGGGACGGCGAGGAGGCGGTCGCGCTGGCCGAGCGCCTGACGCCGGACGTCGTGGTGATGGATCTCACGATGGGCGGCAAGGACGGCCTGGAGGCCACGAAGACGATCGCCGCGCGGGGGCTGGCGAGTCGGGTGCTGGTGCTCACCATGCACGCCGAGGAGGACTACCTGGTGCCGCTGCTCGAGGCGGGCGCTGCCGGGTACCTGATGAAGAACGCCGCCGATCGCGAGCTGGTGGACGCCGTGCGCACCGTGGCACGGGGCGAGATGTACGTGGGGGCGGCGGCGGCCCGCGTGCTGGCGCGGGAGCTCACGCGCAAGGACCCGCTGCAGGCCGAGCGTGCCCGCTACGAGCGGCTCACGGAGCGCGAGCGCGACGTGCTACGCCTGGTGGCCGAGGGCTACAGCGCGCCGGAGATCGGCGAGAAGCTGTTCATCAGCCCCAAGACGGTGGACACGTACAAGCAGCGGGTGAACGAGAAGCTGGGTTTCGCGCACCGCGCGGACTACGTGAAGCTGGCGCTCAAGCTGGGATTGATCTCGGCCTGAGCGTGGCCTGGGGCCCCGGGGGACGAGGGGGCCGGGCTCAGGGATCGGGGGAGACTACCGGACTGCCCTGACTGCGGACCGGCCTGACCACGATCGCCTCTACTCGTGCGTGCACCGCGCGCCGCCCGCAGAACACACCGTCGGCTGTTCATGATACCTGACAACCTGCCCACGAGTGACAATCCGCCATGCGTGCGACAATCGCCATAGCAGTCGCAGTGATGATGGGCTGTGCCTCCGTGTCGCAATCGCAGATCCGCGAACCCGCCGGGCCTGCCGAAGCTCGAGCGCAACTGGCTTTGCTGGCGGTGCTCATGTTTCGCGGCGATGTCGCGCGGGGGGAGAGTGCCGTCGATCGGTGCACGGCCACGCTGCATGGTGGTGCCGCGACGATGCTGCGCCTGCCGGCAGCGATACCCGGCGTTCGGGTC
>DATANT010000114.1:0-16051 GCA_036266115.1 Gemmatimonadaceae bacterium
ATGCCGAGCGCGCCGTGATCGAGGTCGCGTGGGGCGCCCGGGCGCGCAGCGTGCGCCGCGTGCGCCGCCTGCGCCGCGAGGGCGCGCCGGTCACCCCGCAGAAGAATCGCGGTATGGAGCCGTAGCGATCGTTCTCGAGCACGAGGGCGCAGCCGACCGAGGCCAGCGCGCGAAGCATCCCTGGCCGTCCTGGGCCTGCGGGTCGCCGGCGAGGAACGACGCCTGGCCGTGCGTCTGCACGCCCACACCATCTCAGCCCAGGCTGACGAACGGTGCCGTCGCGGGCGATGCCGCCGGGGGCATCGCGGAGTCTCCCCTTCGTTCGGGCGGGGGAGCGGGCGCGCGGCACGGGCGGATACGCGAGCGGCCCCGTTGCGAGAGAGCAACGGAGCCGCCAAGCGAGAAGTGCGCCGTGTAGGAATCGAACCTACAACCTAGTGATTAAGAGTCACTTGCTCTGCCAATTGAGCTAACGGCGCGAATTCGAGATCAGCTGACGCGCCAGGAGGGAATCGAACCCCCGACCCACAGCTTAGAAGGCTGTTGCTCTATCCAACTGAGCTACTGGCGCATCGTTCGATGCCAGTGAGCCCGCGCATCGTGCGGGGCCACCCGGCCATCGGGGCGGCCGGATTCGAACCGGCGACCTCCTGCTCCCAAAGCAGGCGCGCTACCGGACTACGCTACGCCCCGCACGAAGCTGCAATTATAAAGCCCACGATCTGCTCCGTCAACGGTGGTCGGGCTGATCGCTCCGCAGCGCGAGCAGCAGCGCGGCGATCGCGCGGGCCCGGTGGCTCACACGCGCCTTGTCCGCCGCGGGCGCCTCGCCGAACGACCGCTGCAGATCCTCGGACCAGAAGTACGGGTCGTAGCCAAACCCCTCTGCCCCCGCGGGCGCATCGAGGATCACGCCTGCGGTCTCACCGCGCCGCACCACCTCGCGTCCGTCGTCCACGAACGCGGCCGCACAGACGAAGCGCGCCGCCCGTGAGGGCTGCCCGGCGAGCATGGCGACGAGCTTCTCGTTGTTGGCCTGGTCCAGGAGGTGCCCGGTGAGCTCGGTGCGCCCGCACCACCGCCGGCTCCGCACGCCCGGCGCGCCGTCCAGCGCGTCCACCACCAGGCCGGAGTCGTCCGCCACCGTCGGCAGCCCGCCGGAGACGGCGTGGAAGTAGCGCGCCTTGGCGAGCGCGTTCTCCTCGAACGTCGCGAACTCCTCCAGCGTGTCTTCCGCCGCCGTGTGCACGACGCCCGCCGCCCCGAGATCGAGCGCGGTGTAGCCGGCCGCGGCGAACATGGGCTGCAGCTCGCGCAGCTTGCCGGGATTGCGGGTGGCCACGAGCACCGTGGCCCGGCGCCCGGTCACCGGCCGAGCACCTCGCGCTGCGCCTGCTCCAGACGCTGGATGCCCGCCACGGCGAGATCGAGCAGGACATCGAGCTCGCGCCGGTCGAACGTGTTCTGCTCACCGGTGCCCTGCACCTCCACGAAGCGGCCCTCGCTACTCATCACGACGTTCATGTCCACGTCCGCGATCACGTCCTCGTCGTAGTCGAGATCCAGGCGCGGCTCACCGCCCACCACGCCCACGCTCACCGCGGCCACGCGCCGGCGCACCGGCGTCTCGGGCAGCAGCCCCGCCTTCACCAGCCCATCGAACGCGTCGATCACGGCCACGCACGCGCCCGTGATCGCCGCCGTGCGCGTGCCGCCGTCCGCGGAGAGGACGTCGCAGTCCACGCGCACGGTGCGCTCGCCGAACCGGAAGTCATCGAGCATGGCGCGCATGCTGCGCCCGATCAGCCGCTCGATCTCGCGCGTGCGCCCGCCCACGGTGCCCCGCTCGCGCGCCGTCCGGGTGCGGGTGGCACGTGGCAGCATGGCGTACTCCGCGGTGAGCCATCCCTCGCCCCGTCCGCGCCGCCACGACGGCACGCTCTCCTCCACGGACGCGGTGCAGAGCACGCGGGTACTACCGAACGCCACGAGGCACGAGCCCTCGGCGTTCTCCGCCACGCCGCGCTCGAGGACCACGGGGCGCAGCGTGGCGGCGTCACGAACGACGCGGGGGGGAACCGAAGCGGTCACGGAGCTTCTCGACAGTGGAGGTGGTGGAATGGCCCGGCGTGAGCGGCACGATGACGACGCGGCCGCCGCGCGCCTGGACCTCGGGAGCGCCCACGACGGTGTCGGGCGTATAGTCGCCGCCCTTCACGAGGACGTCGGGCATGAGCAGGCTGATGATCTGGAGCGGCGTGTCCTGCTCGAACACGACGACGGCGTCCACCGCCTCGAGCGCCGCAAGTACGTACGCGCGCTCGGCCTCGGTGCGGACGGGCCGCTCCGGGCCCTTGAGCCGCCGCACGGACGCGTCGCTGTTCACGCCTACCACGAGCGACGCACCCAACGCGCGCGATGCGACGATCACGTCCACGTGGCCCGGGTGCAGGAGGTCGAACACGCCGTTGGTGAACACGACGGCGCCAACCTGCGACTGGCGCCAGTGGACGGCCGCGTCCCACGACATGACCTTGCGCAGGGGATCGAGCGTCGTCAAAAGCGGCGCACCTCGTCCACCACGAACTCCACGGGACGCGCGTAGCCCGGCACCACGATGGTGTCCGCGTACCGTGCCGAGACGCGGATCTGCCGCGCCGTGCGCCTCACCCTCAATCCGAGATCGTCGCCGGACAGGCCGAGCGAATCGCCGAACGACGCCAAGCGACGTCGGATCTCGGCATCCGGGCGCTGCTGCGCCACCCCGGCCTCGAACCGCGCCCGGTCGCGCAGCCGGTAGAAACGCTGGTACGGCTGCGCCGCCTGGTACACGACGTAGCCCACGGCGGCGAGCACGGCGAGCATCATGAGGCAGCCGAACGCACCGGTGCCGCGGCGGCCGCGAGCGCGGCTCACCACTGCGATTGTGCTCCCTCGATCACGTCGTTCACGATCCGATCCAGGGCATCGCCGCGGCCAGACGCCTCCGCGCCCTCGGCGTAGTCGCCCTCGGCGGAGAGCCCCTGCCGCGCCCAGAGCACCTTGTTGTTCTTCTGATCGAGAATCTCGAGATCCACCACGATGCTCAGGCGGCGTCGCGCGGTCGTGGTGACCACCGGCTCGGCGCTGTACGCGATCGGGATGTCCAGCTCGTAGCGCACGATCGTGCCGCGCACGAGCGCGTCCGCGGTGCGGGGTGGCGCGCCACGAAGCCCGAGGCGCCGCTCGATGCCGCTCCGCAGGCGATCGGTGAGCTCGCTGGGCAGCTCGGCCGACGGTGTGCGGTTCTCGAACGGCATCACCGCCACCGTGCGGATGTTGGATGGCAGGCCGCCACCGCTGAAGTTGTAGCCCCAGCGACACGCCCCGAGCAGCAGCAGCGTCATGGCCACCGCGCCGAGCGCCAGGCGACGCAACTCAGTGATCCCAGAACGATGCATCGAACCCCTCCACGGCCTCGTTCCTGGTGATGACGATGGTGAGCGACCGGCGGGCCGCCTCGTTCACGTAGCGGACATTGCGGGCATCCGTTCGCGCCACCCACTCCATGATACGTCCACCGGCGATGCGCTCCAGCCGCGCGAGCCCGGTGCTGTCGAACGTGGCCCTGTAGCGCGGCTCCGCACCGATGTCGGCGCGAAGCACAGCGCCCTCGCTCCGGGCGGCGGTGTCCGCCGCGGACGGCACCGCCAGCCGCCCCAGCGACGCCCACAGCAGTGGCGGCGGTGGCAGGAACCGCCGGATGCCGTCACCGCCGAGCACCACCAGCGAGTCGCCGAACAGCAGCGCCCGGCCACCACCCAGCCCGCCGTCGAGAAAGAGATCGAGCCGCGCCGAATCGGGCGCGGCAACCGACGCCACCCCTTCTCCGCCCGCATGCAGCGAGCCTTCCTCGTACGACCAGCGGAAGACGATCTGCCGCGCGCCCTGCAGCTCGGTGACCGGCAGCCGGGCGACCGAGGGGGTGCCGGCGAGCTGGCGTGCGCGCGGAGCGCAGCCGGCGGCGACGGCCACCAGAAGGACGAGCAGACGGAGCGAACGGCTCAACGGCGGGTCACCCGCGGGGTGGGAGCGTACTGGGAAGGCGGTCGATCGGGGGCGGCACCCGGCTCGGCTGCCGGGCACATCGGAAAGCTAGCGCTATCGCGCCGCCCCCGCCGCACCCTGCACCGGCGTCACCCATGCCGAACGAGCGGCGCGAGCACCGCGCGGACGGCGGGCGGGAGCGCCGCGGTGCGGCCGTTGGGGTCCAGGGACACCAGCGTGGTGCTCGCCGTCACCAGCCGCTCACCGGTCTCCAGGCGCGTCAGGACGTACTCGAACCGCATGAGTCGCGAGCGCAGCGCGGTGAGGCGCGTGTCCACCCGCACCACCTCGTCGTAGCGTGCACCCGCGTGGTACCGCAGCGACGCCTCGGAAACCGCGAGCACCACGCCGTCGGTCTCCAGGTGGGCGTAGCTCTCGGCATGCGCCCGCAGGAAGGCGGTACGGCCGATCTCGCACCATACGAGATAGTTGGCGTGGTACACCACGCCCATGCGGTCGGTCTCGGCGTAGCGGACGCGGACGTCGACGGTCACGCCGTCCGCGGTAACGGTGGGAGCGTCAGGAGACATCGGAAACGCGAGAGGAGCGGGGGTGGCGACGGCGCCGCCTGCGACGGGCGAAGCTGGCGTGTGCGGGGCCGTTTGTAAAGGCCGCCCGAACGGGGTAGACTTGGGCCTGTGCCCAACACCAGCCCTTGCTTCATCGTGTCGGACCTTCACCTGGGGATCACCGATCCCGAGGTGGAGCCGCGCTTCCTGCGCTTCCTGACGCACGTGCGCGAGCACGGCGGCTCCCTGGTGATCAACGGCGACCTGTTCGACTTCTGGTTCGAATGGCGCACGGTGATGCCCCGCACCGGATTCCGGGTGCTGGCGGCCCTCGCCGCGCTGCGCGCGGCGGGCACGCCGGTGGTCTGGATCGCGGGAAACCACGACTGCTGGGGGGGCGAGCTGCTGCGGCAGGACGTGGGCGTGGACTTCCGGGAGGGGCCGCTGGTGACCCGGCTGGCGGGCTGGCGGGCGCGCGTGGAGCACGGCGACGGGCTGCGCGAGGTGGAGGACCGGAAGTACCGCCGGCTGCGCACGGTCCTGCGGCACCCGCTCGCCATTCGACTGTTTCGCGTGCTGCATCCGGACTGGGGCACGCGGCTGGCCACGGGGAGCTCGGGCGCCAGCCGCAAGCACGGGCGCCACGACGAGGGCGGCGGGCTGCGCCTGGTGGCGCTGCAGCAACTGGCGGCCGATCCCTCGCTGGAGCTCGTGGTGTACGGTCACTCCCACGAGACTGCACTCGAACGCGCTTCCGGTGGCGGGGTGTACGCGAACGCAGGCTCGTGGCTGGATGCGCCCACCTACCTGTATCTCACGCCGGAACGAGTGGAGCTGCGGCGCTTCACGGACTCAGCCGAGATCGAGTGTCTCCACGCGCTCGATCGCCGCACCGAGAAAGCGCTGGCTCAACCGTAGCATCTGCTCGGGCGCATCGGATGCGAGAAACCGGTGCTGCGCCGTACGGCCGTCGGGCGCGGCGATGCCGCGCTGCTCCAGCTCGCGCCCCAGTTCGGCGGCGGTCTCTTGGGCGCTGTCGATGAGGCGCACGTTGGCGCCGAGCAACTCGCCGATCAGCGGCTTGAGCAGCGGGTAATGCGTGCAGCCGAGCACCAGGGTATCCACGTGCGCCTGCTGGATGGGCGCGAGGTACTCCGTGGCCACGAGCCGGGTGGCGTCGTGCGTCAGCCAGCCTTCCTCCACCAGCGGCACGAACAGCGGACACGGGCGGGCGATCACCTCCGCGCCGGCCGCGAGGGCCAGGATGGCGTGCTCGTAGGCGCGCGAGTTGATGGTGCCCACCGTGCCGATGACACCGATGCGCCGGTGCGGGCTGGCGGCCACCGCCGCGCGCGCACCGGGCCCCACCACACCCAACACCGGCACCGGCGCCTCAGCCCGAAGCACCGGGAGCGCGTGCGCGGTGGCGGTGTTGCACGCCACGACCACCGCCTTCACGCCCTGTTCCAGCAGGTACGTGGTGATCTCGCGACTGTAGCGGCGGACGGTGTCAGGGCTCTTGGGACCGTACGGCACGCGGGCCGTATCACCCACGTAAATGATGCGCTCGCGCGGCAGCTGGCGCATGATCTCGCGCACGACCGTGAGCCCGCCGATGCCCGAGTCGAAGACGCCGATGGGCGCCGACGCGTCCCCTACCCCGGGAGCGGCGCTCACCACCGCAGTTGCGCCGACACGGTCGCGCCATCGCGCGTCATGCGCGCCGACACGCCCGCCGGCACGTCCCAGAGCTGTGCGGCGACGAAGGCGTCGATCCCGGAGATGAAGTGATTGAAGATGAGGACGAACAGCCAGTCCTCGTACTGGAGCTTGCGGGCGCGCACCAACTCCGGAGTATACGGCCCGGGCGCGAACTCGGCGGGGACGGGTTGCTTGGTGGTCGGATCCACTTCGTAGCGCACGACCACGCTATCCCCCACGCCTTCCTTGGCCACCTTCAGGTCGAAGCTGGATTTGACGAGCATCACCAGCGCTCCGACTTCCACGGTGGCGAAGAGCGCGGTGCCGAGCGGGCGATCCATGCTGGCCTGGCCGTAGCCGGGGAGGATGAGCGACGAGAGGAACGCGCGGCGCGGCGAGATGGGTGGCTTCGGGTCGTCGGTGGGGGGCAGCGCCTCGGCGCGTGGAGCTGCGGGCGCGGGACGACCGCCCGCTCCAACCCGGGCGCTATCCTGCTGCTGCGCGCCGGCGACGGAGCTGGCGAACAGCAGGCCGCACAGGCCCACGGCCAGGCACGTCCTGCGCGAGCCCCACGACACGGCCAGCATGGCGTCCGATGCCGATCAGCGCTGGTCCACGCGCACGACCGCCTCGATCTCCACCACGCCGCCGCGCGGGAGGGCGGATACCTGCACCGTGGAGCGGGCCGGCCGCGCGTCACCCATCTCGCGCGCGTAGATCTCGTTCACGCGGGGAAAGTCGGCCATGTCGGTCAGGAAGACGGTGGTCTTCACCACGTCCTCCCACGAAGCGCCGGCGGCCCGGATGATGGCGCCGAGGTTGGCGAACACCATCTCCGTCTGTGCCGCCACGTCGCCGTCCACCATCTCCCCGGTGGCCGGATCGAGCGCGATCTGGCCGGCCGTGAACAACAAGCCGTTCACGATGACGCCCTGAGAGTAGGGGCCGATGGCCGCCGGCGCCGCGTCGGTGTGGATGCTCCGCATGATCGCTCGTTCCCTCGGGTGGTGGCGCCAGCATCGGCGCGGATGAGATCGCGTGGACACACGCCGTCGATCGGACGGATTCCACGTCGTCGGATACTACTCAGCCTCCAGCCGCTGCCGCCAGCCCGAAGAGCGTGCGCGCGTTGCTCGCCACCAGCGCGCCCAGGCTCGCGGCCTCCACGCCGCGTGCCGCGGCCAGCCGCGCCACGGTGAGGCTCACCCAGGCTGGCTCGTTCCGGCGGCCGCGATGCGGCACCGGGGCCAGGTACGGTGCATCGGATTCGGCGAGGAGCCGCTCGTGGGGCACCAGGCGCAGTAGCTCCTCGTCCGCCCACTTCCGGAACGTGACGATGCCGCTGAACGACACGTACCAGCCCACGTCGAGCGCCGCGCGGGCCAGCGCATGGGAGCCGGTGAAGCAGTGCAGCACGCCACGAACGCCGCGCCGCCCGGCGTCCCGCACCATCCCGGCGGTGTCGTCCTCGGCTTCCCGCGTGTGCACCACCACCGGCCGGTCGAGCTCGGCGGCGAGCTCCAGCTGGGCGGCGAACGCCGCGCGCTGGCGATCCCGCGGGCTGTGGTCGTAGTGATAGTCCAGACCGCACTCCCCCACCGCCACGGCGCCGGCCAGGAGCTGCGCGCGCAACAGCGGCACGTCGCGCGCGCCATCGAAGTCGGCCGCGTCGTGCGGGTGCACGCCCGCGGTGAAGTAGACGAACCCCGGATGCGCGGCCGCGATGGCCGAAGCCCGTCGAGCGGCGGCAAGCGACTCGCCGATGCAGATCAGCGCGCCGGCGCCGGTGAGCCGCGCGCGCTCGATCACGGCATCACGGTCGGCGTCGAAGGCGGGATCGGCGAGGTGGACGTGACTGTCGATGAATGCGGTCATGGGAACGCAAACCGCCGCGACGGGCGCGGCGGTCGGCGGCACGGCGGGCGCGCTGGCGGCTGCCACGCGCCCTGGTGAAGGTCAGGCGCGCTGCCTGGCCCGCGAGGGCTGCCCGGACGGGCCGCTCTTGGGCGCGGCCGCCGCGCGGCGCGAGACGTCCGTCTGGCGCGGCCAGCGCTTCTCGATCCAGAGCAGGAGCGGCGAGGCCACGTAGATGGAGCTGAACGTACCCACGATGATGCCGAACAGCAGCACCAGCGAGAACGGGCGGATCACCGCGCCGCCGAAGATGATCATGGCGAGGAGGCACGCGATCACCGTGGAGCCGGTCATGACCGTGCGCGGCAGCGTCTGGTTCACGGCCAGGTTCAGCGTGTCCGCGTTCAGCGCGCGACGCTCGGTGCGCAGCAGCTCGCGCAATCGGTCGAACACCACCACGGTATCGGTGAGCGAGTAGCCGAGCACCGTGAGGATGCCGCCGACCACGAACAGCGAGATCTCGATGTCCATGTACTTGATGAACGCGAGCGTCGCCAGCACGTCGTGCAGGGTGGCGAGCAGCGCCGCGAGGCTCAGGCGCCACTCGAACCGCCAGGCCAGGTACGCCAGCGTCACACCGAAGGAGATGAGCACCGCGATGAGCGCGTTCCGCCGCAGGTCGCCGCCCACGCGCGGACCCACGGCATCGGTGAGCACCTCCGTGTACGCATCGGCGCCAAAGCGCTGATCCAGCGCCTTGCCGATCCCGATGGCCACGGACGCCGCGCCGCCAGCCTGCTCGGCCACGTGCTCCTCGTCCTGGGCCCGCAGCACGATCTCGTTCGGGGTGCCGAACGTCTGGATCTCCACGTTCTCCAGCCCCGCCTCGGAGAGCGCCGAGCGGACGTCGCCCACATCGGGCGCCTGAGCAAACCGGAGCTGCACGAGCGTGCCCCCGGTGAACTCGATGCTGTACCGGTAGCCCGTGACGGCGACCAGCACGAGGCCCGGGATGATGAACAGCCCGATGAGGATGGCCGCCAGCTTTCGCTTCCCGATGAAGTCGATGCTGGTGTTGTGAAGGATGCGCAGCATTTAGATGCTCAGTGGCTGGGTGGCGGCGCGCGGACGCGACAGCCACACCATGAAGAGGGTACGGACGACGAACACGGCGGTGATCATCGAGGCCGCCACACCGGCGACGAGGGTGACGGCGAAGCCACGGACGGGACCCGTCCCGAACTGGTAGAGCACGAGCGCCGTGAGCGCCGTGGTCATGTGCGTATCGATGATCGCGGACAGCGAGTGCTTGAAGCCCTCGTCCACGGCCAGTCGCGTGCTCTTCCCCTGATCGAGCTCCTCTCGAATGCGCTCGAACTGGAGGAAGTTCGCGTCCACCGCCATGCCGATGGAGAGCAGGAAGCCGGCGATGCCGGGCAGCGTGAGCGTCGCGCCGAACGCGGCCAGCGCCGCCATGGTGATCAGCCCGTACAGGAGCAGCCCGGCCACCGCCAGGAAGCCAGCGAACTTGTAGTACACGATCATGATCACGATCACGAGGCCGAGCCCGAGCAAGCCGGCGCGGATGCCCTGATCCACCGCGTCCTCACCCAGGCTGGCGCCGATGTTCCGGACCTCGGCGACCTTGAGCGGCACGGGGAGGGCACCGGCGCGCAGCACGAGCGCCAGGTCCTGCGCGTCCTGCAGGTCGTTGTTGCCCATGGTGATCTGCCCGCGCGTGCCGATCGCGCCCTGGATGACGGGTGCCGTCATGACCCGATCATCGAGCACGATGGCCATGTTGTCACCGATGTGCCGACCCGTCTCCGTCTTGAAGCGCCGGCCGCCCTCGTTGTTCAGCTGGAACTCGACGATGGTGCCTTCGATGGGCGTGCTGTTGGGCCGCGCGTCCGTGAGGTACTCGCCGGTGATGATCGGCCGCGAGTCCAGCACGTAGAGCTCGTGGTAGAACTGGCCGCCGATGGAGACGGAGTCCGTTCCCCACCGGACAACCTTGCCTGGCGGCAGCGACGCCTGGATGGCCGGGTTCGCGAGCAGTCGCTCCAGCAGCGCGCGATCGGACCCGGCCACCATGTACTGGCCCGGAATCTGCCCCTGCTGCAGAGAGCGAGAGAACGGCCCGCGCACCGTCGCGGCCAACGTGTCGGCGCCCGCGGAGTCGCCCGACGCCTTCGCGCTGTCGGCCGATCGGGTCAGCAGCCCCTCCAGCCCGACCGAACGCTTCGACGAGTCCTGGCCAGCCGGCGCGCCCGCCACCGTGGCGGAGAACCCCTGCTGCGCAGCGATCGCGTCCAGGCGCGGCACGACTCGCTCCAGCGCCTGCGTCTTGTCGGTGATCTGGAACTCGAGGAAGGCCGACTTCTGCACGACGTCGATCGCGCGCTGCGGATCGACGATGCCCGGCAGCTCCACGATGATGCGGTCAGCGCCGACCTTCTGGACGATGGGCTCCGAGACCCCGAACTCGTCGACGCGCTGGCGCACCACGCGGAGTGCGCGATCGAGCGCGTCCTGCTTGTTGGCCACCGCCTGCTTCGACTCGTCGATCTCGAGCGTGAGATGCATGCCGCCCTGCAGATCGAGCCCTCGCTTGAGGGGAACGCGCTCCACCGTGTCGTAGACGAACACGCCGTTCCGCTGGACGCGCTCCACGACGGTCCGCGGATAGAGCGCCCAGACCGAGGCGACGATGAGGGCGGCGATCGTGAGAAGTCGGTACTTCAGGTTGGACATGCGCCGACGGGAAGGGGTTACGAAACTGCTGAGTACAGAACGTTACCGGCGGCAGGAGACGTAGTCAACGCGCCACGTGCGCGTCGTTCGTCCTCCGCCAGCTGGCGAATGAGGTTCGCCGGGCCATCGAAACGCTGGATGTCGCGCAGCCGCTCGACGAAGTCGAGCCTCACGGGGGCGTCGTACCAGTCGCCCCGCGCGTCGAACAGGTGCGCCTCCAGCGTCTGACGAGGATCGTCGAAGGTGGGACGCGGTCCCAGGCTCAGCATGCCGCCGAACGGACCGTCCGGAGTCTGCACCCGCACGGCGTACACGCCCTCCGGCGGCAACAGCTTGCGCGAGCTGGGCACGGCCACGTTCAGCGTGGGATACCCCAGCGCCCGCCCGCGTTGTTCCCCATGGATCACGCGCCCGCTCACCGAGTACGCACGGCCGAGGCCCCGGGCGGCAACCTCGAGCCGCCCCGCGGCCACGGCGGTGCGGATGAGGGTGGAGGATACCGGCCGCTCGCCGCCGGCGTCCACCGGGTGCACCACCTCCACGGCAAAGCCCCGTTCCCCGCCCAGCCGCACGAGCGTCTCCACGTCCCCGGCCCGGTTGCGCCCGAAGCCGTGGTCGTACCCGATGAGCAGTTCGGCCACCCGATACCGCTCCCGCAGCACGAGATCCACGAAGTCCTCGGCGTCGTACGAGGCCAGCGTGCGCGTGAACGGCAGCACCACCATGTAATCCAACCCCAGCTCGGCCAGCACCTCCATCTTCTCGTCGGCCAGCGTGAGCAGTGCCGGCGCCGATTCGGGCCGCACGATCTCCAGCGGGTGCGGGTCGAAGGTGACGAGCACGCTGTGGCGCCTGGTGGCACGCGCGCGCGCGACGAGTCGGCGCAACACGTCCTGATGCCCGAGGTGCACGCCATCGAAGGTGCCGACGGTGAGCACCGTCTCGCGCACGTCGGGCGGCAGCCCCGAGTCGTCGTCCACGACGGTGATGCGGTCAGCCATCGCGCAGCACCGCCCGCGGCTGCCACCGCTCCTGCACGCGCTCGGCGACGGCCACCACCTCGCCCGCGTCGTCCAGCAGCACCGCCCGATCGCCGGGCACGTGCGCCGGGATGGCGGCGCCTCGCAGGACGCGCTCGAGCTCCTCGGCCCCCAGCGGCACCGGGGCGAACGCGGCGAGCCCCGGCCGCGGCGAGCGGAGCGCGGGCGGAGCCTCGGGCTGGAGCTCCTCCCACGAGACGGCGTCGGCCACCTGGAACGGGCCGCTGCGCAGCCGGCGGAGCGCCGTGAGATGGGCCGCGCTGCCGCACCGGCGGCCCAGGTCCCGGGCCAGCGCCCGCACGTAGGTGCCCCCGCTGCAGGTGACCCGCACCTGCGCGCGCTCGGGCGTGAGCTGCTCCACCTGCCAGCCGTGCACCTGTACCGGTACGGCGCGCAGGGCGAGGGCGCGCCCGGCGCGCGCCGCGGCATAGCTGCGCTCCCCGTCCACCTGCTTGGCGGAGTACGCCGGCGGCATCTGCTCCAGGGAGCCGGTGAGCTGCTCGATGGCGCGGCGCACGTCGGCGGGCGCGGGCAGCGGCGCGGTCACCGTCACCGCGCCCGTACCGTCGTCGGTCTCCGTCTCGGCGCCGAAGGACACGGTGGCCGCATACTCCTTGGGCTCACCGTCCAGATACTGCGCCAGGCGTGTGGCGCGGCCCACGAGCAGCACGAGCAGCCCCGTGGCGAAGGGGTCCAGGGTGCCCAGATGGCCGATGCGGCGCTCGCGGAGAACCCGGCGGGCGCGGGCGACGACGTCGTGCGACGTGACCCCGGCCGGCTTGTCCACGAGCAGGAGCCCGTCAGCCCTCGCCGTCGACGGGAGGCTCATTCTCGCGCTTGAGCCCTGCGAGCAGCTCCTCGATGCGGTTCGCCCGACTCAGGCTCTCGTCCTTACGGAAGACGATCTCCGGCGCGAGCCGGAGCTGCAGCGCCCGGCCCACTCGCGCCCGCAGGAACGAGGCGACGCTCGCCAGCCCCTCGAAGGTGGCCTTCTGCTCCTCGTCGCTGCCCATGACGCTGACGAACACCTTCGCGTTGCGCAGGTCGCGGGTGACCTCGACGCCGGTCACCGTCACCATCCCCACCACGCGCGGGTCCTTGACGTCCGTCTGCAGGAACGTCGCGACTTCCTCGCGGATGCCCTCCGCCACGCGATCGGATCGCCGTGATTCGTGTGCCATGGCTCCTTGCCGCAAGCGCGCCGGTGAGCGGCGGGGCCAGGACCGCGCCCGCCCCTCACCGCACGCTGAGAGAAGAATCGATGATGCGACAGCCGGGATGCGCCTCCACCATACGATCCGCCGCGCCGAGCACCGTCTCGACATGGCGGCGGTCGGTGGCCACGACGCAGGCGGCGAGCTCCGCTCGCTGCCAGACGTCGTGGTGCGCCGTCTCCGCGACCGACACGTTGAACTCGTTGTGCAGCCGGTCCTTCAAGCTCCTCAACACCGACCGCTTGTCCTTCAGGGAATGCGCCGCCGGGAGCTGGAGCTCCCAGGTGCGCAGCCCAATGATCATCGCATCAGGCCGGCGTGGCCGGCTGCAGCGTACGGGCAATCTCGTCGGTGCGATGGCACTCGATGACGTCGCCCACCTTGATGTCGTTGAAGTGCTCGATGCCGATACCGCACTCGAAGCCCTCCTTCACCTCGCGGACGTCGTCCTTGAAGCGGCGGAGCGACCCGATCACGCCGTCGTAGATCTCGATGCCGTCGCGGATGACGCGGGCGCGGGCGCCGCGCGTGATCACGCCGCTGCGCACCTGGCAGCCGGCCACGAGACCGATCTTCGGCACCTTGAACACGTCGCGCACCAACGCCTCGCCCAGCACCACCTCGCGCTGCTCGGGGCGCAGGAGGCCCTCGAGGGCGGCGCGCACGTCCTCCACCGCCTCGTAGATGATGCGGTACAGCTTGATGTCCACGCCCTCGCGCTCGGCCGCCGCGCGCGCCTTGGTGTCCGGCCGCACGTGGAAGCCGATGATGATGGCACCGGACGCCTTGGCGAGCAGGATGTCGCTCTCGGTGATGGCGCCGACCGCGCGCTGGATCACCTCGACCGACACCTCGTCGTTCGAGAGCTGCTGCAGAGCGTCGGCGAGCGCTTCCGCCGGTCCGCCCTGGTCCGCCTTGATGACCAGCTTGAGCGACCGCTTCTCGTCGCCGGCCGCCTTGGACATGAAGTCCTCGAGCGACACGGCGCCCTTGGTGGTGCGCCGGCTCTTCGCCTCGCGATCCAGCCGCTCGCGCCGCTGGGCGATGTCGCGCGCCTCGGCGGCATCCTCCACCACCACGAACTGATCGCCGGCGGTGGGCGTGCCGGTGAGTCCGAGCACCTGCACCGGAATCGCCGGGCCGGCCTGCTTCACCGGCTTGCTGCGCTCATCGAGCAGCGCGCGCACGCGTCCCGAGTGGATGCCGACGATGAAGTCGTCGCCCACGCGCAGCGTGCCACCCTGCACGAGCACCGTGGCCACCGGGCCCTTGCCCGGATCCAGCTGCGCCTCGATCACGGTACCCGTGGCGCGACGCGAGGCGTTCGCCTTGAGGTCCATGATGTCGGCCTGCAGGAGGATCTGCTCCAGCAGCGTCGGCACGTTGGTGCCCTTCTTGGCGGAGATCTCGGTGGACAGCGTGGTGCCACCGAACTCCTCCAGCACCACGCTGTGCTGCAGCAGTCCCTGCTTCACCTTGGCCGGATCGGCCGCCGGCAGATCGATCTTGTTGATGGCGACGATGAGCGGCACGCCCGCGTTCTTCGCGTGCGAGATCGCCTCGACGGTCTGCGGCATGATCTGATCGTCCGCGGCCACCACGAGCACCACGATGTCCGTCACCTGCGCGCCACGGGCGCGCATGGCGGTGAACGCCTGGTGACCCGGGGTGTCGAGGAAGGTGATCATCCGCCCACCCTGCAACTGCACGTGGTAGGCGCCGATGTGCTGCGTGATGCCGCCCGACTCGCCGGCGACCACGTTGGCCTTGCGGATGTAGTCCAACAGCGAGGTCTTGCCGTGGTCCACGTGGCCCATGATGGTGACCACCGGCGGACGCGTCACCAGATCCTCGGGGGCGTCCACCTGCGCCGGCTCCGCGTCCACCGCGTACTCTTCCTCGCGCACGGCCTGGAAGCCGAACTCTCCGGCGATGAGCTCGATCTGATCGAAGTCCAGCCGCTGGTTGATGGTCACCATGAGGCCGAGGTTCTTGAACGCGAACCCGACGATCTGCGGCGCCGGCACCTTGAGGATCGCGGCCAGCTCGCTCACGGTGATGAACTCGTTGACCCGGACGAGCTTCTTCTCGCGCTCCACGGCGGCGACGCGCTGCGCCTCCACCTCCTCGCGGTAGCTCATGTCGTCGGACGAGCGTCCACGGCGGCGCGAGCCGCCGCCACGCATCGCGGACATGGTCTTGAAGATGTTCGCCGAGACGGCTTCCTGATCCACCGAGCCCCGCTTGCCCTTCTTGCCACCGCGGCGAGCCGCGTCGCGCCCGGCGGCCCCTCCGGGAGCGCCGGCGGTCACCGGTCGCCCGGCGGTGTTCGGCCGGGCCGGACCGCCACCCGGCGCGGTGGGCGCGCCGGGACGCGGCGAGCCGCTGGCCACGGGGCGCGGCGCGCCGGGACGTGGGGCACCAGGCACGATCGGCCGCGGGCGCGGCCGGTCGTCGCGCGCCGAGCGATCCACCGGCGTGGGACGACCAGCGGGCGGCGTGCCGCCCGGACGCGACGAGACGTAGGTGGCCTGCGGCGCCATGGGACGCGCCGGAGTCGCCGGCCGGGGTGCGGCGGGCGGCGGCGCGGGCGTGGTCGCGGGCTGGGCGGGCGGCGCCTCTGGCGCCGCCGAGGCGGCAGCCGGCACGCTCTCCGCGGGCACCGACGGCGGCGTCACGCGCTCGATCGGCCGCGGCGCGACCGGCCTGGGCACGACCGGGGTGGGCGCGGCCGGGGTCGGCGCGGCCGGGGTCGGAGCCGCTGGCGCTGCCGGTGCCGCCACGGGGGCGGCCGGAGCGGCGGGCGGTACCGGCACGACGGCGTCCGGCTGCTCCGGCGAGTCCTCGGCCGGCGGGCGAGCGGGAGTGGCCGGGGCGGCCGGCCGCTCCGCGA
>DATANT010000115.1:0-6366 GCA_036266115.1 Gemmatimonadaceae bacterium
TTCCACGGCCATCATCGGCTCGAGGATCACGGGCTGGGCCTTCTTCGCGCCTTCCTTGAAGCCGAAGATGGCTGCCATCTTGAACGCCTGTTCGGACGAGTCCACCTCGTGGTAGGAGCCGAAGGTCAGCGTGACCTTCACGTCCACCACCGGGTAGCCGGCCAGCACGCCCTGCGTGACGGCTTCGTTGATGCCCTTCTCGACCGCGGGAATGAATTCGCGCGGCACCACGCCGCCCTTGATGGCATCGACGAACTCGAAGCCCTTGCCGGTCTCGTTCGGCTCCACCGTGAAGACGACGTGGCCGTACTGGCCCTTGCCGCCGGACTGGCGCACGAACTTGCCTTCGGCCTCTTCGACGGTGCGGCGGATGGTTTCGCGGTACGCGACCTGCGGCTTGCCCACGTTGGCTTCGACACCGAACTCGCGCTTCATGCGATCGACGATGATCTCGAGGTGCAGCTCGCCCATGCCCGAGATGATCGTCTGGCCGGTCTCCGGGTCGGAGTGCACGCGGAAGGTCGGATCCTCCTCGGCCAGCTTCTGCAGCGCGATCGCCAGCTTGTCCTGGTCGGCCTTGGTCTTCGGCTCGATCGCGACGTCGATCACCGGGGCCGGGAACTTCATGGCCTCCAGGATGATCGGCTTGTTCTCGTCGCACAGCGTGTCGCCGGTGCGCGTGTCGCGCAGGCCGATGGCGGCGGCGATGTCGCCGGCGCGCACCTCGGTGATCTCCTCGCGCTTGTTGGCGTGCATCTGCAGCAGCCGGCCCACGCGCTCGCGCTTGTCCTTCGTCGAGTTGTAGACGTAGGAGCCCGAGTTCAGCACGCCCGAGTAGACGCGGAAGAAGGTCAGCTTCCCGACGAACGGGTCAGTCGCGATCTTGAACGCCAGCGCGGCGAACGGCGCGTTGTCCGAGACGTCGCGGTCCTCGAACGTCTCGTCGTGATGCGGCAGGTGCCCCTGGATCGCCGGCACCTGGTTGGGCGCGGGCAGGTAGTCCACCACCGCGTCGAGCAGCGCCTGCACGCCCTTGTTCTTGAACGAGGCGCCGCACAGCACCGGCGTCACCGCCATGGCGATCGTCGCCTTGCGCACCACGACGTGGATCTCGTCCACCGTCAGCTCCTCGCCGCCCAGGTACTTCTCCAGCAGCGCCTCGTCGTGCTCCACCGACGCCTCGATCAGCTCGTGGCGCGCGGCCTCCACGGCATCGCGGTACTCCTCGGGCACGTCCACCACGGTGAACTTCTGGCCGAGCGTCGCCTCGTCGAAGATGTACTGCTTGCGCGTGATCACGTCGAGGTGGCCCGTGAACAGCTCGCCCGAGCCCACCGGCAGCTGGATCGGGTAGGCGTTCTTCGTCAGCCGGTCCCGGATCATGGCCAGACAGCGATCGAAGTTCGCGCCCACGCGATCCATCTTGTTCGAGAAGATCATGCGCGGGACCTTGTACCGATCCGCCTGGCGCCACACCGTCTCGGTCTGCGGCTCCACGCCGGCCACCGAGTCCAGCAGCGTCACCGCACCGTCGAGCACGCGGAGCGAGCGCTCCACCTCCACGGTGAAGTCCACGTGGCCCGGCGTGTCGATGATATTGATCCGGTATTCCGGCCCCGAGCCCGTCTCGTCGCTCTCGCCGTGACGGCGCCAGAAGCAGGTCGTCGCGGCCGACGTGATCGTGATGCCGCGCTCCTGCTCCTGCTCCATCCAGTCCATCGTGGCCGAGCCCTCGTGGGTCTCGCCCATCTTGTGGGCCTTGCCGGTGTAGTACAGGATGCGCTCGGTGGTCGTCGTCTTCCCGGCATCGATGTGCGCCATGATGCCGATGTTCCGGTAGTACTCGAGCGGTGTGGTACGTGACATATCGATCGACTGGTCAGATATACGACAGGAAGTGCGCGGCTCTCGAGGAAAAACGCCAATCAGCAAAAACGCGGGTGGACCAGGCACCCCCATCCACCGGGGCCGGTATCCATCCGCCACATCGCCGGGTATGCTCACTCTCGCTGCGCGAGCCGGGACCCAAAGCGCGCCGAGAGCAGGCTCTCGACGTCCAGTTGTTCTGCGTCGCTTTTCGGAAGCAGTCTCGCGCTCAGCGCGACTTGCCGGCCAGTCCCGCGCCCCCGCTCGTTGGCGGGCCCATAAGCGCCGGCGCGCAGCTCGCCGGCATGTCAGATCCTACCCCGGGCCCACCTCGCCAGCTGCAGGTGCAGCCGAAATGGGTCCGAGCCTTGTAAATGTACGAGTGATCAACACTTTGTCAACGCCCGCTACCCCGGCGCCGATACGGCCCGCCAGAGCGCTGCGAGCCCCCCCACCCCCGACCTCCGCGCGTCAGTACTGCGCCAGTGTGCCATTCCGGCGGGCGTACCGCAGCGCCGCCCCGAACGCCGCCACGCCGAGCATCAGCAGCACCGCGTCGAACAGCAGCAGCATCTCCAGATCGGGCAGCAGCTCGGCCACCCCGCGCCCGTCCAGCAGCGCCCGCCGCAGCGCCCGCAGCCCGTACGTGAGCGGCACGAACCCCGACGCGTCCTGCAGCCACCCCGGGATCACCCGCGTGGGATAGTACACCCCGCCCAGGAACACCGAGGCCACCAGCACCGCCTGCGGCAGCGGCGTCCGCGTGCGGAACGCCAGCACGGCCGCGGCCGCCATCATCCCCACCGGCAGGTACGCGAGCACGATGAGCGCGAGGATGAGCGCCGAGAGCAGCAAGCCGCCCCAGGCGATGCGCGCCCCCAGCGCCCACGCCGTCGCGAGCAGCGCCACGGCCTTCACGCTGCTCCACAGCAGGTCGTAGCCGGCGAGCCCCAGCACCAGGCTCCAGCGCGGCGCCGGCGTTCCCACCAGCGCCTCCCACGTGCCGGTGGAGATGCCGCCGCCCACTGCGCCCGGCAGCGTGCCCACGGCGCTCGTCACGTAGAGCAGGCTGATGGTCCCCACCACCAGGAAGCCGAAATACTGCTGCCCCTCCTGGCTGATGGCCTGCGCCATGGTGGGCTGCAGCGCCTGCGCCACGAAGTAGACGGGCACCACGATGGCCAGCACCGAGAGCAGCGAGAAGAGGAGCCGCACCCGGTAGGTGAGCGCCCCCAGCCACTGCGCGCGCACGAGCGCCAGCGCCTCACGCATCGCCACCGCTCCCGGCCGCCACCCGCTCCAGCAGCTCGGCCAGCGGCAGCCGCAGCCGTTCCACCCCGCCCACCGCCACGCCCTCCGCCGCCAGGCGTGCCACGGCCTCGGCCGCCGCGGCCGGGCCGCCCACCAGCGGCAGCCGGATGGTGTGCCACCCGCCGCCCTCGGCGGCCGGCGCCACGTGCACGGCGTTCGGCGCGCCGGCGATCACCTGCCACAGCCGGTGTCCGGGCTCGGTGGTGTGGAACGCCCACTGGTCGTCGCCCAGCGCCGCCGCCAGCCGGCTGGCGGGCGCGGTGGCCAGCAGACGCCCACGGTGCAGCACCCCCACCCGGTCGCACAGCTCGAAGGCCTCGTCCGCGTTGTGCGTGGCGAGCAGCACCGTGCACCCGCGCCGCGCCACGAGCTCCTCGCGCACGAAGCGCCGCAGGTCGCGGGCGGTCACCGGATCCAGGCTGCGCGTGGGCTCGTCCAGCAGCAGCACCCGGGGCGCGGCCAGCAGCGCCCGCGCGATGAGCAGCCGCTGGCGCATGCCGGTGGAGAGCTGCCCCGCCAGACGGGCGCCCGTATCGGCGAGCCCCACCACGGCCAGCGCCTCGTCCGCCTGGCGGGCCGCCTCCACCCCCCGCAGCCCGTGCAGCACGCCGAACAGCCGCAGGTTCTCGCGCGCCGAGAGGCGCCAGTAGAGGCTGCGCTCGTCCGCCCAGACCGTGGCCACCATGCGCCGCACGTCGTCCGCGTCCGCGGCCACGTCCAGCCCCATCACCTCGGCACGCCCGGCGTCGGGCAGCACCAGCGTGGCCAGCACCTTGAAGAGCGTGCTCTTGCCGGCCCCGTTGGGTCCCAGCACGCCGAACAGCTCTCCCTGGGCCACGGCGAGCGACACGTCGCGGAGCGCCGCCACCGGCGCGCCCGTGGCGAACGGCCGGCGCAGCGCGGCCGCGAGCGACCGCCGCGTCCGGAAGCGCTTGGTGAGGCCGTCCAGCCACACCGCGGGAGGCGCCGTCACGGCCGGCGGCTCGGCGGGGCGCTCGTCACGACGCTCGCCACTGGCCGCGGCGCGCTCGAGCCCGCGTCAGCGCCACTGCCCGGCGCCTCGCCACCATGCCAGCGCCGTACGATCGTCACGGCGTCCGCCAATCGCGCGAAGTCGCGCGCCACCCGCAGCCGGTACACCGGCACGCCATCGGCCACGCGCGCGCAGCGCGCCAGCACCACCGGCGCCTCCGCGCCGCGGAGCAGCCGAGCGTTGGTGGCGTGGGCCGCCAGGGCGGCGGCGGCGTACGCGGAGGGCAGCCGCTCGCGCGCCGCGCTCTCCGGCGCATCGGCCGCGCCGGGCTCCAGCAGGTACACCGCGTCCAGCGGCGCGGGCGCGGTGGCGAGCAGCGCGTCCGGGAGGGGCGGCAGCGCCAGCTTGCGGTCGCCCGTCGCGTGCTCCCCGGGCGCGGCCTCCAGCTGTCGCGCGGAATCGGCCCACAGCCGCACGGCGTGCACACCGGGGCGTAGCCGCGGCGCGGGGCCACGGAGATCCACCGGGAGCACGTCGTCGCTCAGCAGCCCGGCGCCGGCTCGCGCCAGCGCGAGCGCCAGCGTGGACTTGCCATTCCCCTTGGGCGCCACCAGCGCGATCGCGCCGCCGCCCAGCGTGACGCCGCTCCCGTGCAGACACACGCAGCCGGCCTCGTGCAGCGCCAGCGGCAGCACCCGGCCCAGCACGTCGAAGCGCGCCAGCGCCGCCGCGCGCTCATCCCGCGCCTGACTCACGTCGCGCATCCACACCGTGCGCCGGCCCGCGTCGAGCACGGCGTACGAGCCCACGTCGTCCGTCTCCAGCCAGAATCCACTCGCGTGCCGCCACAGCCGCATCGTCACGCCACCAGCGTACCGGGCGGTGCCACACGCCTCGGCGTCGGCCGGCCGCGGCGCGGGAGGGGCTCCCGCCAGCGTCCACGAATATTCCACGGCGCCTGCATCGCCCGCCTCCGCCCGGAGCTCGGCGAACGGCAGCGCGCTCCGCAGCCGGCCGCCGAACGCGGCGTACGTCCACCAGGTCGTCATGGCCGCGCTCCGGTCACGGCCGTCTCACCGCCACGGCCTGCTCGACGGCCAGCTCGACGGCCAGCTCACTCGTAGCAGCGCTCGTCCTCGTCGTCCAGGCTGCCGTCTGGCTGCAGGACGAAGCACGCGTCGCCGGCGCCACGCCGGCCGGAGCGCGTGAGCTCGCGGAAGGTGCCGAAGCGCGTGAGCGCGGGCTTCTCGTACGGCGTGGGCGCGGGGGCCGGCGCGATGGGCTTCATCATGCGGTTGCTCCTGCGACGTGCGCGTCGGCACGCCTGGAACTCCACACGGGCAGGTCCGGCTCGGCGGGCGCACAGCGCGTCCGCAGCCAGAGCTCCGTCTGGATGGTGAGGAATAGCGTGACGCCCAGTTCCTGGCCGCCATCGCGGAGATAGGTGTCCGCCGCCTCGCGCAGCGCGCGCGGATCGACGATCCCGAGGTCCGCCAGCACCGGCGCGGCGAACAGCGACCGGGCGAGCGCGGGCAGCTCCCGGCGCATGGTCCGACGAAAGTACTGCGAGGTGAGACCCGTTCGCCGTCGGCGGGGTGCGAGCACCTCGTCGGGCAGCAGGCCGCGGCCGGCGGCGCGCAGCAGCCGCTTGGTCTCGCCGCCAGCGGAGCGCTCCTCGCGCGGGCGGCTGGCCGCCAGCGCGATCACCCGTCCGTCGTACAGCGGGGAGCGGATCTCCACGCCGCCCGCCAGCGCGATGCCGGAGAGCGTGGAGAAGATAGCGGGTGCGTACGGCGTGGTGAGGTACCAGCGCGATTCCAGCGCGGACCGGCTCTCGGCCGGCTGGCGGTGGATGGTGGGCTGCGCGAGCGCCGCCAGCCCGTGGCGCCGCGCGAAGTCCGCGCGGATCCACGGCGGCAGCCGCCGCTCCTGGTACGGCCGCAGCGGGCGGCCGCCGCGCAGCGTGCCCACCGCGTCCAGCAGCCAGGGCGCGAGCAGCGGCTGCACGCCCCACCGCACGAACGCGCGCACGCCCTCCCGCGCCAGCCCGCGCGCCCGCCACTCGGCGGCGGCCTCGCGGACGCGGCCCCGCTCCACGAGGTCCGCCAGGTAGATGGGGCTCACCTGGAAGAGCTGATCGCCGCCGGAGCCGTCCAGCGCCACGCGCGCGCCGGTGGCCGCGGTGCGCCGCGTCAGGCGGCGATTCCAGTGCTCGT
>DATANT010000116.1:0-5118 GCA_036266115.1 Gemmatimonadaceae bacterium
AGCGAGGCGGGACGCCAGAAGAACCGCCGCGTGGAGCTCGTGCGGCTGTGAGGGCGCGCGGCCTTCCACGCGGCATACCGCTGTCCTGTCATCCCTGGCGGAGTGGCCCGCTCTACTTCCTTGTCATCCCGAGCGGAGCGGCCCGGAGGGCCGCGCAGTCGAGGGATCTACGGTATCGTGTTGGTGGCCGGCCACGAACCCGATGACGCTAGATCTCTCGACTCGCTGCGCTCGCTCGAGATGACAATGGCAGGAGGCAGTGCTCCTCGGGATGACAACTCAGGGAAGTGCGCGCTCGCCATGACACATTCGACCCGCCCCCGGAACCCCGCTCCCCATGACGAACCGCCCTCGCTCCACGTAGTAGTACCAACCCACAGCCTTCCACCCTCCTCCCGCGCCGCGATGCCCGTCTCTCGTCGTTCCTTCCTCCAGATCGCCGGCGGCGCCGTGGCGGCGCTCGCCGTGCCGGTGCCGGCACCGGCCCTGCACCTGCCGGCGCGCCGCCGGTACGACCTGGTGCTGCGCGGCGGCACCGTGTTCGACGGCACCGGCGTGCAGGGCATGGTGGCCGACGTGGCGGTGACCAGGGGCCGGATCGTCGCCGTGGGCCCCGCGCTCCGTGATTCGGCGCGCGAGGAGGTGGACGTGCGCGGGCTGGCGGTGGCGCCGGGGTTCGTGG
This sequence comes from Gemmatimonadaceae bacterium, assembly GCA_036266115.1. GTDB lineage: Bacteria > Gemmatimonadota > Gemmatimonadetes > Gemmatimonadales > Gemmatimonadaceae > DATANT01. The sequence goes on from DATANT010000116.1 coordinate 683, forward strand.
ACATCCACTCGCACGCCAACGGCACCATGTTCCGCGACCCGGCCATGGAATCGGTGATCCGGCAGGGGGTGACCACGGTGATCGTGGGGCAGGATGGCGGATCGCCGGCGCCGCGCGGCGCCGGCGACGACGAGGGCCGCGGGTACGCGACGTTCCGCGAGTTCCTCACGGCGGTGGACCGGCTCCCGCCCGCGGCCAACGTGGCCACCATGGTGGGGCTGGGCACGGTGCGCGGCGCGGTGGTGGGGCTCCGCGACCGGCCGGCCACGGCGGACGAGCTGCGACGCATGGTGCGCCTCGTGGACGCGGCGCTGGCCGACGGCGCCTGCGGGGCGAGCACGGGGCTGGAGTACACGCCGGGGGCGTTCGCGTCGCAGGAGGAGCTGGTGGCGCTGTGCGCTCCGGTGGCGCGGCGCGGGCTCGTGTACGCCACGCACATGCGCAACGAGGACGACCGCCTGCTGGACGCCATCGCCGAGTCGATCGCGGTGGCGCGGGGCGCCGGGTGCGCGCTCCAGATCTCGCACCTCAAGACACAGGGCCCGCGCAACTGGGGCCGCCTGGACGACGCCTTCGCGCTGGTGGAGCAGGCCGCCAAGGGCGGGATGGACGTGGCCTTCGACCGCTACCCGTACGTGGCCTACCAGACGGGGCTCACCAGCCTGTTCCCGGTGTGGAGCCGGGACGGCGGCACCGACGCGTTCCTCGCCCGGCTCTCGTCGGCCGACGACGCGGCGCGCGTGCGCGAGGCGACGCTGGCCAAGGTGGCGCTCATCGGCGGCTGGGACAACGTGCAGATCACGAGCGTCTCCGCAGCCGGCGACAAGCCGGCCGAAGGCCAGCGGCTGGGGAGCTACGCGAAGTCGCTCGGCCGCGACCCGTACGAGACGGCCATGGCGCTGCTGCGGAGCAACCGGGCGAACGTGGGAATGGTGGGCTTCGCCATGAGCGAGGAGAACCTGGACCGCATCCTGGCCCACCCGCGCGGCATGGTGTGCAGCGACGGCGGCGCGTGGGCCACGTCCGGCCCGGCTCGGCAGGGCCACCCGCACCCCCGCGGGCTCGGCACCTTCCCCCGCGTGCTCGGGCGCTACGTGCGCGAGCGCAAGGCGCTCTCGCTGGAGCAGGCGGTGCGCAAGATGAGCGCACTCCCGGCCTCGCGGGCCCGTCTGGGCGACCGCGGCCGCATCGCGCCGGGGCTGGCCGGCGACCTCGTGGTGTTCGACCCGGCCACGGTGGCCGACCGGGCGACGTTCGCCGAGCCGTTCCAGTATCCCACCGGGATTCCCGTGGTGGTGGTGAACGGCGCCATCGCCCTGCGCGACGGCCAGCGGCCGGCCACCCGCGCCGGCCGGAGCCTGCGGCCGGTGAAGGCGAGGCCCGGGCAGGCGGAGTGAGCGCGCGCCCCGCACGGGGGCCGTGACGGACGAAGGGGGCCGCGGTCAGCTGACCGCGGCCCCCTTCGTCGCTCCACGTGCCGGCGCGGCGTCAGATCGGATCGCAGGCCGGGTCGCCCTCCACCACGGCCGGCATCAGATCCGCCAGGGTGGTGGGGATGGAGGGCAGCTCGCTGCGGTTGCCCACGTAGACCACGCAGCTCCGGTGGCGGAGCTCCGGATGGGTGGCCATGGCCGACCATCCTCGGCCACCCGCGAAGATCACCTGGGCCATGGCGCCGGTGCGTACCTTCCGGGGGAAGAGCTTGAGCGCCACCAGGTCGGTGGTGTAGGTGCCGTGATCGGCAAAGTAGGCTTCCTGGGCGGCCGCGAGCTCGCGCAGCGAGGCGCGCATCTGCTCGAGCGCCGCGGCGGGCGTGACCGACGCCGGCGCGCTGGCCGGCACGCTCGTGGCCGGCGTGGCGGTGCTGGCGTTCCGCTGCGCGTGGACGTGCACGGGAAGCAACAGACCGGCGAGGACGGCGATGCGAAGGGCAGCGCGCATGGAGCCTCGGTAATGGATGAGTAGAGAGCCAGCAGCGAATCGGGACGGACCACTCGGCCGGAAGGCCGGGCTACCACAACGACGCGCGGGCCCGGCAGGCAGTCACCGCGCGCGACCACCGCGACGGGCACCCGGTCTGGTCGCGATAGCGTAAATCCCCATGCCACAAGGAGTTGACCAGGAATGACGAACAGCGGTGGAAGCGCCAGGCTGGGCGGCGAGCGGGTGTACGACGGGCGCATCATCAACGTGGACGTGGACGAGGTGCGCTTTCCCGATGGCTCGGTGGGGCAGATCGAGATGATCCGTCACCCCGGAGCGAGCGCGGTGGTGCCGTTCGTCAGCGATCCCGGGGGCAGCGACCCGCAGCTGCTGCTCATCCGTCAGTACCGGTATGCGGCCGAAGGCTACCTGTACGAGATCCCGGCCGGGCGGCTGGAGCCGGGCGAGGCGCCGGAGGTGTGCGCCGAGCGTGAGCTGCGCGAGGAGACCGGGTGTACGGCGGAGCGCGTGGAGCACATGTTCACCATGTACACGACGCCGGGCTTCACCGACGAGAAGATCCACCTCTTCATGGCCGTGGGACTCGCGTCGGGCGAGGCGAGCCTGGAGGCCGACGAGTTCCTGGAGGTGGTGCCCACCACACTCTCGCGCGCCCTGGAGATGATCGAGGCCGGGGAGATCCAGGACGCGAAGACGGCGTTGGGGATCCTCTACGCGGCCGGGTTCCGGGCCGGGCGCTGAGCGTCGCGGGAGCGCCTCGTGATTCCGTGGTCGGTATCGTTGACGCACGCGGTGTGACCGGGGTCTGGTGTCCTGTCCCCACGGCGCGTCATCAGGAGTGGACATTTCGGCATATTTTCGGTATATTCCCTCAGCCACTCATCTCCCACGGAAGCGCAGAAGTCATTTCGGGAGAGCGACTTACAGATTTATCTCTGTGCTGAGCGGGACGGCACGAGAGGTGCCCTGACCAGGGTGGGGTCTCAGGCGGAGAAACCATACTCGCGGAGGAAACCGATCCCGAGCATTCCGTGTCAGATGAGAAGGGCTTCATTACCGCAGGCAGGGGGGAACGATGGCTGACGTCGCACGCAAGCACACGCACAAGTTGGCTGGCGCGGCCGTCAGGGAGCAGCTCCGCACGCTGGACGACTCGGCGGTGGTCACTGCATTTCTGGGGGGCGAGGAGCGGGCGTTTCAGGAGTTGGTGGAGCGGTATCAGACGCGACTGCTCAACTTCGTGTTTCGCACGATCGGGGATCGGGAGAAGGCGGAGGACCTCGTGCAGGAGGTGTTCATCCGCGTCTATCGGCACCTGCATCGGTTCGACCGGTCCAAGAAGTTCTCGACGTGGATCTACACCATCGCGTCGAACCTGGCGAAGAACGAGCTGCGCAACCGCTCTCGCAACCCGCTAGTGCTGTTCCAGACCATCCGGAAGAACTGGCAGGACGACGATCGCCCGCTGCAGTTCGAGGACAACACCACGCGGCCGGACGACCTGTACCGCAAGCGCCACCTGCGCGCGCTGGTGGAGGGCTCGGTGGCCCAGTTGCCGGAGCATCACCGCGAGGTGTTCGTGCTGCGCGAGCTCGAGGGCAAGTCGTACGAGGAGATCGCCGAGATCACCTCGACGAACCTGGGCACGGTGAAGTCGCGTCTGAACCGGGCGCGGAACTCGTTCGCCGAGATCATCGCCCCCACGCTGGAGTGATCGCGCCGACCGGAGGGGCCGGTCGGGGTGGATTGGGGGGCGGGCTTGACGCCCGGCAGAGCGGAGCGGAGAATGCCATGGCACTCTCCGCTCCGCTTCGTTCTGAGGGCGTGCGCGGGCCATGAGCCCGCGCACGACCGGCGGCGAAGGCCGTTGCCTCCACCGGTCGTGACCGGGCGCCGCCGGAACCTCTCCCGCGGCCACCGGGTAGAGAGATGCATACGAACCAGGACACCCGCATCTCTTCCATGGATTGTCGTTTCTTCCGCCGTCACCACGTCGCCTTCGTTGACGACACCCTGCCCGGGGTGGAGCTCGTCGCGATGGAGCGGCACCGCATCGAATGCGCGGCCTGCGCGCAGCTGGACGCGATGGTTCGGCGCAGCCTCCTGCTCGCGCACAACCTGCCTTCCATCGAATGCTCGGCCGACTTCGGCGCGCGACTGGCGCAGCGACTGGAGCAGGTTCGGCGGGACCAGCTTCCCCTGCATCGCGAGTCGCCACTGGCTCGCAGGCCCGGCCTCGGTACGTTCCTGCTGGCCGCGAGCGTGGTGATGGCCGCCGGCGCCAGCGCGCTCGCCCTGTCCGGCGATGGCGTGCAGCCGGATCCCATGCTGCCGCCCGTGCTCGCCAGCGCACCGCCCCCCGCGGTGACGGCGTTCAGCAGCCCGGCCGTGGTGGCCACGGCGTCCGCCGGCATCCCGCTCTGGCCCGCGCTCTTTCTGGCCGACGAGCTGCCGATGCGCATGGCGCAGGACGGCTTCTTCACCCAGGTGGG
>DATANT010000117.1:0-17827 GCA_036266115.1 Gemmatimonadaceae bacterium
TGGATCCGAGTCACGGATCCAGCCCCTCTCGCGTTGCGCGCCGATGCGGCTACCGGCCGATCGACACCGACACCTCGTCGTAGCTCCGCACGCCGCCCCGGTCTTCGGTGCGCAGGGTCCGGAGCGCCGAGGCGGCGCGCAGGAGCATCTCCACGGCGTCCACCGACGACTCGGTGTAGTCCGGCACCGCGCAGTAGCCGGCCCGGATGCGAATGGGACGGCTCTCGCCGCCCAGATGGAGCGGGGTCTCGTCCACCACGCGCTGCAGGCGCTCCACCAATCGCATGGCGCCGTCGGTCTCCGTGGCCGGGGCGATGATGGCGAACTCCGTCTGTCCCATGCGGCCGATGGCATCGGACCCACGGCCCACCCGGCGCATCAGGCGGCCCAAGTGCTCCACCACGCGCTCGGCCAATTCCTCCATGACCGCGGGCGAGTAGGCCGCCGGCTCCTGATCGGCCGCGATGGCCACGCAAGCGAGCGCGTTGCGGTGCCGGAAGGCCTCCGCGCCGATCTCGCGAGCCCGACGGGCCAGGCCGCGCATGTTGTAGAGGCCCGTGAGCTCGTCCAACAGACTCTGGTCGCGCACCCGATCCACCTCGCGCTTGGCGCGTACGTACGTGCCGATCTTGAGGAGCAGGGCCTCGCCGTCGAACGGAAGCGCGAAGAAGTCCCAGGCGCCGGCGCCGTATGCCGCCAGCACCTGGTCGCGGTCGGCGGAGTCGGCGGTGGTGATGAGCACGGGCGTGTGGGCGCCGAAGCGCGGGTCATCGCGCAGCAGCCGGCACACGTCGGTGCCGCGGATGTCCGACATCCGCTCGTCCAGGATCACCAGATCCGGCTGGGTGGAGCGCGCCAGATCCAGTGCCTGCTGCCCGGTATAGGCGCGCAGCACGGCATAGCCACTCGGCCCGAGAATGCTCTCGATGGAGCGCGCCGACCATTCCTGGTCATTGGCGATGAGGACGACCGGTGGCCTGGTCGGAAGTTCGGCGTCGGGCATGGTGAGGTTGGAGAGCCGTGAGGATCGCGCGGGAGCCACCCCGGTCACGAGCATGCGGGCGGCTCCTGGTCGCGCTTCCGTGCATGTTGCATGCGGGCGCGCTGGATATGGTCAATCGTTTTGACCGCAACCACTTGGATACTTCCCCCCGACGTGGATAGAGCCCCGGTTGGTGAGCGAGCGCCACACCAGGGGCCGGATGTGTCTTGTGCCGACAACAGGACGATAAACGGGTGATCACCCGGGCTCATCGTGATCTGGGTCCCATGTTCGACGGCCGCTCTACTGTTAAGGTTGTACACCCGCGCGCCGCACGAATCCACCCCCCTGACTCTGGCACGAAGTGGGCCCTGTGAGGCGCGGGCTCGACTACTGTCGCTTCCATCCCACATCGCGTGGACTGCCGGCCCCGAGCTCTGCTGGCACGGACCACGCAAGGTGTTGATACGTCCACGTTTCCCAATCAAGACCCGAGAGTCTATTTCTAGCACGCGCCATGCGCTCTCTTCCACCATCATGATCGCCATCCCAATGCTCCGCACATCCGTCGCTCGCGCCGCCGCCCGGTGGTCGCGCCTCGCCGCAGTCCTGCTGCTGGTGGCCGCGGCGCCGGCGGCGGCGCAGGACGCCACGGCACCCGATGCTCCCCGGCCGTACGCCACCCGCGCCGAGCTGGAGGCCCAGGCGGTGCGGCTCGAGGCGGAGGCGGCGCGCACCGGTAACGCTGGCACCCGCGCCAGCGCGCAGGCCATCCGGGAGCGGCTGCGGGTCGGCGACTTTCCGGCCGGCTCCAAGATTGCCCTGAGCACCACGGGCATGGCCGGGGCGCCCGAGGGTGTGCTCAAGGCGCTCAACGATACGCTGGTGGTTCGCTCCGGGCAGGTGGTGCAGATCGTCAACATGCCGGACATCTCGGTGGCCGGCGTGCTGCGGTCGGAGCTCACGGCCCACATGCGGAAGCAGTTGGAACGGTACTTGAAGAACCCGGAGATCCGCGCGGGGTCGCCCATCCAGGTCCAGATGGATGGACAGGTGAACCGCCCGGGCTACTACACGGTACCGGCGGACACCCGGTTGGCCGAGCTCATCATGCAGGCCGGCGGGCCCACCGGGAACGCGGACATGCGGAAGACCGACGTGAGGAACGGCCGCGACATCGTCATCGGGCGGGACAGTCTTCAGGTTGCCATCAATAGTGGTGCGACGCTTGACCAGATCGATTATCGTGCTGGGGATCGGATCGTGGTCGGCAAGCGGCGGAACTTCGGCTGGGGAACCGTCCTCGCCGTGATCGGAGCGGCATCCAGTATCGCCATTCTGGCTGATCGACTGCGACGATAGCAAGGAGAACGAGAACGATGGATCTTGTACGATCGAGTACCGGCGACGCCGGGGTGCCCAGCCGCCAGGCACGAACCGATGCGTGGCGCGCGAGCCAGGCGGCGCTGGCCGTGGTGGCCGAGGCGCCGCGCCTGCACGAACCGGACGCCGCGCGCGCCCGGGTTGGAGCATCGCCCGCCGGGGAACCGGCCGAGCCGTCGCGCACGACGACGGCCGTCATCGACGTGGTACCCCGCTCGCGCTCCGAGCGGCTGAATCGCATCGTCAACATCCTCATCGCGCTCGTGGCGCTGGCGCTGCTCTCACCACTGCTGCTGCTCATCGCGCTCGCCATCCGGCTCACGTCTCCCGGGCCGGTGATCTACCAGCAGACGCGGGTTGGACTGGACCGCCGCTGGAACCGGGCGCGCGCGATGTTCGACCGGCGCGCGCAGGACCTGGGCGGCCGGGTGTTCGCCATCTACAAGTTCCGCTCGATGACCGTGGACGCCGAGCACTCGCACGGTGCGGTGTGGGCCACGCAGAACGATGCGCGCGTGACCCCGGTGGGCCGCGTCCTCCGCAAGTTCCGGCTGGACGAGCTGCCGCAATTATTCAACGTGATCCGCGGCGACATGAACATCGTGGGTCCGCGGCCGGAGCGCCCGAGCATCGTGCTGCGGCTGCGCGAGCAGATCGACGAGTACCCCATGCGCCAGCGCACGAAGCCCGGCATCACCGGCTGGGCGCAGATCAACCATTCCTACGACGCCTCCATCGAGGACGTGCGCACGAAGGTGCGCTACGACCTGGAGTACCTGCAGCGCCAGAGCATCGTGGAGGATTTCAAGATCATGTTCCGGACGCTGCCGGTGATGATCTTCAAGAAGGGAGGGTGGTGAGCGCGTCCAGCACTCGCCCTGCCGCCGGTCGTCGACGAATCCGGGTCGCGTTCTTCATCGACAATCACACGATCGGCGGCACGGAGCTGAACGCGGTGCGCACGGCGGAGCGACTGGACCGGGAGCGATTCGAGCTCTCGGTCTTTTGTCTGGCGGCGGACGGGCCGCTCCTGGAGCGCTACGAGCGCGCCGACATCCCGGTGGAGAGCGTGCCCATCGACAACCTCTACGGCCCGGCCGCACTCGGCACCGGCGCCCGCGTGTCGCGGCTGCTCCGGCAGCGCGAGGTGGACATCGTGCACTGCCACGACCGGTACAGCAACGTGTTCGGCGGCTTCTGGGGTCACCTGGCCGGCCGGCCGCGGATGATCGCCAGCCGGCGCTGGTGGGATAGCGACGGGCACGCGTTCTACCGCCATGGCAACCGCCTCGCGTACCGATGTGCCGACCGGGTGCTCGCCAACAGCGCCGCCGTCGGCCGCCTGCTCGTGGAGACCGATGGCGTTCGACCCGAGAAGCTGGTGGTGATCCCGAACTTCGTGGACGAGTCGGCGTTCGATCCGATCGAGCCAGGCCAGGCGGAGGCGCTGCGTCAGGAGCTCGGCCTGCCGGCCGATGCGCTGGTGGTGGGCGTGGTGGCCAACCTGCGACCGGTGAAGGATCACCAGACGCTGCTGCGCGCGATCGCCCTGCTGGAGCCGGCGTGGCGCGACCGCACCCATGTCGTCCTCATCGGCGAGGGCTCGGAGCGCCAGCCGCTCCAGGCGCTGGCCCGGGAGCTCGGCCTGGGCGATCGGGTACACCTGCCGGGCAGCCGGTCCTCCACGCCCAATCTCCACCACCTGTTCGACGTGTCCGTGCTCTGCTCCCTGCACGAGGGCTTCCCCAACTCGCTCGTCGAGGCGATGGCGGCCGGGCGGCCGATCGTCGCGACCAATGTCGGCGGCATCCCGGACGCGGTGACGCCGGGTGAGAACGGTCTCCTGGTGCCGGCCCAGTCGCCCGACGCCCTGGCCGCGGGGATCGGCGTGCTGCTCGCGAACCCCGATCGCCGACGCGCCATGGGCGAGGCGGGGCTCCGCCGGGCGCGCCGGGATTTCCGGGCCGAGACCGTGATCCCGCAGCTGGAAGCGGTGTACGAGCAGCTCGTCTAGCGTCACGGGATCATCCTCGACCATGTCATCTTCCCACCCTTCCCCAGGCTGGCGCACGGCCCGAAGCCGGGAACGGCTGCAGGCGCGAGCCGGCGTGCTGGCGCCGCTCGCCGCTCCCGCAGCGCCGCCGGGCATGCCGTACCCGACGCCCGGGGAGGCGCCGCTCACCGGCATGCCCTGGACGGGAGTGCAGTGGTCGCTGCTCATCATCGGGTTCCTGGGCTACATCTGGGCGATGACGACGTACTCCCTGCCCATCGGCGAGGCATCGATGGCGGTGGCGCTCGTCGGCCTGCTGCTGGAGCGCGGAGGCACCATCCGGGTGCCGGCGTTCCTCGCGCTCTTCGGCGCATGGGTGGTGTGGGGCGCGCTGGGGTACCTGGGCTCACCGTACCCGAGCGCCGTGATGGACACGCTGGACAACCTGTGGCGCGTGTGGATGATCGCGCTGGTCTGCGTGAACGTGCTGCGCACCCGCGAGCGATTTCGCTTCTTCCTCTTCTTCTTCCTTGGTGCGTACGCGCTCTATCCCGTGCGCGGCACGCTGTTCAACTACGTGGGCGGCTACCGCACCTTCGGACGCGCCCTCTGGAACTACACGTTCTCCAACCCCAACGACCTGGCAGCCGTCACGCTGCTGATGCTCTCCCTCTGCGCGGCCATCTACATCCGAGAGCCCAAGGGGTGGCCCAAGCTCGCCGCGCTTTCGGGGCTGTTCATGCTCCCGGCCGTGATCCTGCTCACCCAGTCCCGTGGCGCCTTCATCGCACTCGCGGTCTTCGGGCTCTTCCTGATCGCCGGACAGAAGCGCAAGGCGCGGGCGATCGTGGCGGTCGTGGCCGTCGCCGCGGTGGCGGCGATGTTCGCGCCGTCCAGCCTGTGGGTGCGCATCGGCGGCCTGGCGAACGTCACCGACACGCAGAATCTCCAGACGGTCGACAAGGAAGGATCCGCCGAGCAGCGATTCGAGATCTGGAAGGTGGCCGGGAAGATCATCAGGGAGCATCCCGTGTCCGGCATTGGCGTGGGCGCCTACCCCGCGGCCCACACCCAGTACGCCACCGGATCCGAGTTCAACCCCACCGCGCGCGGCGCGCGCGACACCCACAGCACGTACCTGAACGTGCTCGCCGAGACCGGGGCGGTCGGCCTGGTGTTGTTCGTCATGATGCTCGGCGCCGTGCTGTCACTGGCGGAGCGCATCCGGCGCCGCAGCCACGACCTCCTCCCCGCGAGCAGCCAGCAGATCCTCTTCCTGGAGATCGGGCTGGTAGGCTACCTGATGGCGGGCATCTTCGGCTCGTTCGCGAAGATCTCGTTCCTCTACATCCACATGGCCATTCTGTGGGCCGCCGTGGAGCTCACGCGGCGGGAGCTGGGCGACCAGGGGCGCGCCTCCAGGTAGGCAGGTCGGCGGCCCGGACCTCCGCAGCCATGCGATCAGGCCGCCCGCACCGCGATCGCATCGGGGCTGGCGGACGGCGGTCGGCGCCGCAGCAGGCGGTCGCGCAGCAGCAGGAACGGATGCTCCACCAGCACGAAGGTGACGGCCGCCACGGCCGCCGATACCACGATGCCTGCGAAGAGGGCTCCGATGAACACCGCCGACTCGGGCAGCGCCAGGGCCCGCAGCGCGCGCACCGCCTGTGGCACCGTGCCCGGAAAGATCACGAAGTGATTGAGGTACATGCCGAAGCTCAGGCGCGCGATGGGATAGAACACCCATGCCTTCAGTGGCCGCGAGAGCACCGAGCGATCGAGCAGCACCCACACCGTGGCGCCGCCGTAGATCAGGCCGAGCGCGGTGTAGGCGAACACGTGGCGGTCGAGGGTACGAAGCGCCAGTCCGAGAACGCAGGCGCCACCCAGGACCGCCATCCCCATCCATGAGATGCCCGCACGCTCGGCACGCTGGAACCAGTCCGGGCGCAGGACGGAGCAGAGGGCGATCAGCAGGCCGACGACGAGTGCCTGGCTGTGCAGATGGAAGGGTGCATACATGCGATCCTCGGCACGCAGCACCGCCATGCCGGAGCTCACCAGCTCGTGGAAGGTGATCGCGCGCGCGATGTCCAGCAGCGGTATCGCCAGCACGAGCAGCCAGACATAGCGCCGCAGCGGCCAACGGGGCGTCAGCGCCAGCAAAGCCGGCACCGCCAGATAGAACATCTCCTCGCTGGAGAGCGACCAGCTGCGCGAGTACGGCGTGCTCACGTAGTTCGAGACCAGCAGCCAGTCCGGCCAGCGTGGCGTGATGCGCCCCGCGCCGATCGCCAGCAGGATCAGGGTGGCGAAGTAGAGGGGCCAGATCCGGAACGCTCGGCGCAGGAAGAAGCGCACGGGGCGCAGTCGTCCGGTCCGTTGCCGCTCCTTCCATACCTGCGTGCCGATGAGCAGGCCGGAGAGCACGAAGAACAGGTCCACGCCGGTCCACCCGAAGTGGACGATGGGTGAATGCGCCAGCGCGATGTCGGTGCCGCCCGCCTTTCGCCACGCGTTCACGGCGAAGTGGTCGCCGATCACCATCAGCACCGCGATGGCGCGCAGGGCGTCGAGCCCGGGAATCTGCTGAGGAGGGCGGTGCCACAGCTGCGTGCAGGCATCGCCCATGGCCCGCGCCATGGCGCGTGGCGTTGCGACGAGCCGCCGCGGCGTCCCGGTGGTGGTCATCGTGCGGTGGCTCCGGACGGATGGAACGGTGGGCGAGGGACCGCCGGAACGACGTTCCGGCATCCAGGGACAATTAACCTGCGCTCCGCGCAACCGGCTGCAAGCGCGTGACATGCGTCACGCTCGGAGGGTCGAGCACCGGCCCCCGGGTGGTCGGCGCGCACGGTGTTCCGGAGGGCATTGTCGCGGTAGCGCAACAGGTTACGCCGTTTCGGGCCCCGTCGTCTGCAATGTGACGCCATTCAACCGAACGGCAAGATCGCACGCCTCCCTCGCGGAGGTACGCGACAAAGGCAAACCCGTCGAAAGGCGGGGACGCAAAGTCACGAGGCTACCGCACGATGAACGTCGTGCCACGCCGGTCGGGCCGCCGCAAGTACCTACGAGGAGTGAGACGCATGCGCTCTCTTCGGTCAGTGATACCCATCGTGTTCTTCGGCGCGCTCTCGAGCGCCTGTGCAGACAGCAGGATTCCTCTCGACAACGGATCTGCAGCGGACCGCGTGGAGGCGGCCGCGATCGTCCTGAGTAAGTCGACCATCAGAGTGTCGGTCGGTGATACGACCCGCGTGCTGGCGCGCGTGCAGGACGCGGCAGGCAAGGACATCCCGACCGCCGCCCTGGCGTGGGCGAGCTCCGACCCGTCCATCGTCACCGTGGAGCAGGGGCTGATCACGCCGAAGTCCACCGGTGCCGCTGACGTGACCGCGTCATCCGGTACGGTGCGGGCCAGCCTGTCGGTCACGGTGTCCGCCGGCGACGTGGGCACGCCACCACCCGTCACGCCACCCCCGGGAACGGTGTTTCCGGCCCCTGAGCCGTCACCGAGCCGCGCGACGCTGCCACGGGCGACCGTGGACATCCAGATGCCCGCGGTCACCGGGACGTCGCGGGTGGTGAGAGCGGGCGAGAGCCTGCAGGCGGCGATCGACGCCGCGCAGCGTGGCGACGAGATCGTGCTCGACGCCGGGGCGACCTATACGGGGTCGTTCATCCTGCGGGAGAAGAGCGGTGCCGGCTGGATCATCATCCGGTCCAACGGTTCCCTGCCCGCCCCCGGCACGCGCGTCAGGCCCGCTGACTCCGTGCACATGGCGCGCCTGGCCTCGCCGGGCTCCAACCAGTCGACGATCACCACCAGCGGCGCCGCGAGCGGCTGGCGGCTGATCGGGCTGCACGTCTCCGCGGCACCAGGCGCGGTGGTGGGTTCCCTGGTGAGCATCAACGGACACTCGGCCAGCAGCGTGGAGACGCAGCCGGGCCGGATCATCCTCGACCGGATGCTCGTCCGTGGCCGCCCGGAGCAGGACTTCCGACGCTGCGTCACGCTCAACGGCGCGCACCTGGCCGTGATCGATTCCTGGCTGGACGAGTGCCATGCGAAGGGCGCGGACAGCCAGGCGATCGTCGCCTGGCAGGGGTCCGGGCCGTTCCTCATCCAGAACAACCACCTGGCCGGCGCGGGCGAGAACGTGATGTTCGGTGGGTCCGACTCCCGCTCGGCTGAGCTCCTGCCGTCCGACATCACGATCCGCGGGAACCACTTCTACAAGCCCGCCGCGTGGAAGGGTGTCTGGACCGTGAAGAACCTTCTGGAGCTCAAGATCGGGCGGCGCGTGCTGGTGGAGGACAACGTGCTCGAGAACAACTGGGCCGACGGCCAGAGCGGCTTCGCCGTCGTCTTCAAGTCCACGAACCAGAGCGGCACCGCTCCCTGGAGCGAGACCAGCGACGTCACCTTCCGCTACAACATCCTGCGGAACGTGGCGCAGGGCATCAACATGGCCGACAAGCCGGAGTCGTATCCGGCCGTGCCAGCCGCGCGCTTCCACTACTCGCACAACGTGTTCGACAGAGTCGGGAGCGGCGACTATACGGGAGGGCGCCTCTTCCAGGTCAATGGCGTGGACATGGTGACGCTCGACCACAACACCGCCCTCAGCTCCAACTCGTCCCTGCTGCTCACCGGCGGCACGATCACGGATCTCGTGGTGACCGGCAACATCTTCGGCCAGACGACGTACGGGATCCTCGGCGACGGCAAGGGCTCCGGCGAGGCTGGGCTGACCGCCCGCGCGCCGGGGTGGATCTTCAAGGGCAACGTGATGGCCGGTGTCGACGCTCGCTACTATCCGGCCGGCAACAACTATCCCGCCAAGACCGCGGACATCGGCTTCGTGAGTCTGGCCACCGGGAACCTGCAGCTCACGTCGGCCAGTCCGTACCATGGGGCCGGCGCCGACATTGCAACCCTGTCGGAGCGGACGAGCGGCGCCGTCGTGCGCTGACCTGTCCCGATCCTTGCAGCACCGGGGGCGGATGGCTCGGGCCATCCGCCCCCGGTGCGTTCTGCTATCCAGCCTGCCGACCGTCGCCTAACTTCCTGTCGACCACGACTCCGAGCCCGCGATGAACGCTCTTCCCATACGTCTCGTCCTGCTCGCCGCCGCTGTGGGCGGCACCCTCGCCATCGGTTGCGGCAGTGGCGACGGTCATCTGGACGAGCGCATGCAGCTGGCCAGCAGCACGCTGCCGGCGCTACGCCTGGAACCGCCAGGTACCACGCCGGCGGGGCCACTCCCGGAGCTGCCGCGCGAGTTCGTGGATACCCGCATGCCGGTCGTGCGGGGGCAGTCGCGACGGGTGCGCGCGGGCGAGCGTCTGCAGGACGCGATCGATGACGCGCGGCCGGGGGACGAGATCGTGCTCGACCCCGGGGCCACCTACACCGGTCCCTTCACGCTGCGCGCGCAGCGCGACACCGGGTGGATCATCATCCGCAGCGCGGGCACCCTGCCCGCGGAAGGTACGCGGATGACGCCGGCACACGCGGCCGCGCTGCCGCGGCTCGTGTCGGGCGCGCCGAGCGATCCGGTGATCCGCACCGAGGCCGGCGCGCGACAGTACCGACTGGTGGGGCTGGAGATCACGGTCGCGCCCACGGCCACGCGCGCCGGCACCCTGGTGGCGCTCGGCACCGGCGCTCGCACGCTGGACCAGCTGGCCGCCGACCTCGTGCTCGATCGGCTCTACATCCATGGTACGCCGGCGATCAGCTTCCAGCGCTGCGTGGCGCTCAACAGCGGGCGCGCCGCCATCATCGACTCCTGGCTCTCCGACTGCCACGGCAAGGGCATGGATAGCCAGGCCATCGCGGGGTGGAGCGGCACCGGGCCGTACAAGATCGTCAACAACTTCCTGGAAGGCGCCGGCGAGAACGTGATGTTCGGTGGCGCCGATCCCACGATCCCCGACGCGCTGCCGCGCGACATCGAGATCCGCCGCAACCACTTCTACAAGCCGCCCTCGTGGAAGGGAGTGTGGACGGTCAAGAACATCCTCGAGCTCAAGGTCGGCCAGCGCGTGCTCGTGGAGGGCAACGTCTTCGAGAACAACTGGGCCGGAGGGCAGACCGGCTTCGCCATCGTGATGAAGTCCACCAACCAGGGCGGGCGCGCGCCGTGGAGCCAGACGAGTGACGTCACGTTCCGCTACAACGTGGTTCGCAACGTGGCGCACGGGTTCACCATCGCCGGCAGGCCGGAGCAGCACCCCGCAAAGGCGGCCGCGCGATTCCTGATCACGCAGAATGTGCTCACCGCCGTCGGCTCGGGCGACTATCCGGGCGGGCGGCTCTTCATGCTGAATGGCGTGGACGGCGTGGCGATCGACCACAACACCGCGCTCGGCTCGAACTCCGTGCTGGTGCTCACCGGTGGCACGACGTCCGACCTCGTGGTCACCAACAACATCTTCGGTGAGACGACGTACGGGATCCTCGGCGACGGCAGGGGCTCCGGCGAGGCTGGGCTGACCGCCCGCGCGCCGGGGTGGATCTTCAAGGGCAACGTGATGGCCGGCGCCTCCGCGAGGAACTATCCGGCGGACAACGCGTACCCGCCCTCCACTTCGGCGATCGGCTTCGCCAACGCCGGCCGCGGCGACCTCCGCCTACACCCGGCGAGCCGGTACGGGCGGGCGGGCGCTGCCGTGGGACACGGGCTGCCCCCGGGCGCCGACATGGATGCCGTGCGTGAGGCGACGGAGGGGGTCGTGGTTGGTGCCGGCGGCTGACGGTCGGGCGTCGTCGGCCACGTCACGTCAGCCGGCGCGGTCGGCCGATCGGAGCCGCCGGGCGACGAACTCGTTGCACCCCATCCGCCCGCCCACGGTCGTCATGCGCTCCACGTCGAATCCATGCTCGCGCAGGAAGTAGAACACTTCCTCTGGCTTGGCGACCTCGAAGGGAAAGCCGCCCAGCCAGTCGTGCCAGTCGCGCACGACCGACATGCCGCGACGCCGCTTGTACTCCGTGTAGCGCGCCAGCGGATTGCGGCGCCACACCAGGTCCGCCGCCAGGTTGCGGGTGATCCAGTACGGGATCACCGTTCCGCTCACCAGCCAGCGGCCGGGAGTGCCCGAGCAGTATGTCCGCTTGATGGCCGTCCAGCGGCGTGACCACACCCCCTGGTCGTTGTAGATCGCGATGAACAGCCGGCCGCCTCGGGCCACCAGCGGCAGCACGTTCTCCACCGCCTGCCACATCGCGCCCGTGTGGTGCAGCACGCCCCACGAGTAGACCACGTCGAACGTGCCCAGGCCGGCGAGGTACGTGGGATCGAGCACGGAGCCATGCTCCACACGCCAGTCGGAATCCTCCGGGAAATAACGCCGCCGGAGCTCCTGCGTGCAGCCCACGGAGCTGGGGTCGTAGTCGAACGAGCGTACCGTCGCGCCGAGCCGGCGGGCCGCCAGACTGAACAGCCCGCTTCCCGAGCCGACGTCGAGCACTCGCATTCCGCGCACGTCACCGAGCATCTGCGTGAGCGAGCGCTCCGCCTCGGTGATGCGCTCCTCGGTGAGCACCTCGAGAAAGCGCGCCCAGTTCTTTCCGAACTCGAAGCGCTGTCCGCGCTCGATCTCGGCGTGATGGGTCCGCCGCAGCGTGGCATTCGCCACGACGTCGGTCGGCACGGCTGGGAGAGTCATTCGCATGGAGAGGCGGTTGAAGCGGGCAACACGGACCGGTCGTTGGCGTAGATCGGCGCCATGGACATCGCACCGGGCGCTCCCGATCTGGCACGCTGTCCGGGTGTGGGATCGGCTGGAGCGCGTGATCGGACGGACTCAGCCGAGGCACGAAATGGACCATCTCCGCGCCGATTCACCGACCCGCGGGTGGAACTCCCCAGTCGCGCGGCCGGTTCCCGAGCCCATACGGTCGAGGTCGCTAGCGCTCTAACACACTCGCCTGCGAGCACGCCTCGCGGGAATGCAGAACGGCATGTGGCCGACCCACGCCAGCGGGCTGATCACACGCCGTCGTCACCGGCGCACTCACCCGCCTCCTCCGCTCAGTTCCTCGTGTCGCTCCCGTTCGCGTCCGTCACGTCCGAGCGGATGTACCGGTGCTTGCCGGCTGCCGAGAGCGGGATGGCGTCGACCTCGCGCACGTCCACCTGGATCGGATGTTCGCTCAGCGCGCGGATCTCGCCGGCGATCCGCGCCGTCACCTGCGCGCGGCTGGCCTGGTCGTCGTCGGAGGGAACGACGAGGAGCGTGATGCGATCGAGTGCCGTCTGATGGAACTGGAAGTTCGCGATGCCGCGCGTTCCGTACAGCCGGTGGATGAGAAAGAGCCCGTGGACCACCCGTCCACTGGGGAACACGAAGTGATCCGTGACACGCGCGATCTGCAGATCCATGAGCGGGAAGCCGCTTCCGCACTCGCAGCTCCCGGGGAGCAGTGCCCCGCAATCATCGTTGCGATACCGGATGAACGGCATGCCGTAGGACCGGAGCGATGTCAGCAGGAATGGCGTGGGCGGGGCGGGCACGCCCAGCTCACCCGCCGGCTCCTCCGTCTCCACGAGGACGAAGTCGGCGTTGACGTGCATGCGTCCATGCTGACACTGGGTGGCGATGTTCCGAACCTCGCTGCTGCCGTAGCAATCGAACACCGGCGCCCCGAAGGCGCGCTCCATCTGCTCGCGCTGCGCGGGATAGAGCTTCTCGGCCGTCGTGAAGACGCCCTGGATGGGCGGCAGCGCGATGCTGTGTCGCTCGAGGAACTCGGCGAAGCGCGCGATCGTGGAGGCGTAGCCGAAGGCCACCACCGGCCGGATGCGGCGCCACACCGTCACCCAGTGCGCCATGCGAGCCGGGGATGCGTCGAACGCATCGAACTGGTACCGGCGGCGAAGCCACTGCCTGAGTTCGAACTCTGCCCGCCCCATCGCGTTGGTGCGCTTGTCCCACCCCCAGAAGAACGCCACCATGTCGCCCGGGCGCCATCCGGCCTGCTGGAAGCCGCGCAGCACGCCCGCCTCCGACGCAGCAAGCGAGCTCGCGTCGTGATAGAAGGTCAACGGCATGCCGGTGGAGCCACCGCTGCTGTGGCGAACGAGCGTCGCGCGGTCCACGTTGTCCGCGATCAGCTCGTCGGCCCGCTCGCGAACGATGCGCTTGGTGAGGATCGGGATCGTGGTGAGGTCGGCCAGCGTGCGGATGTCGCGACTGGCAATCCCGTGCTCGCGGAACAGCTCGCGATAGTAGGGCACGTGGAGCTCCGCATGACTCAGGAGCCGCCGGATGCGGTCGAGCTGTCGCTCGCGGACGACGTCGGGCGCGAAGAACGGCTCCCGCTCCATGCGGACGAGCTCCGCCATGGTCGCCGACCCGCGCAGCCGTTCGGCCGCGAGAAATGCCATGCGCCCGAGCATGCCCCGCTTGCGCGAGGCATGCCCGAGATCCCGCATCTTACCAGCAGATTCCCTGGTATGCCGCTCCATCCGATATCCTCGCCCCGAAGGCCCGCGCCAGGTCCACCACCATCTGTCCGTCCCGCAGCTGATCGCCCACCGCCCGGAACTCCCGCGAGCCGTTGCCGATCACCAGGGTGTCCGCGTGCGCCAGCACCTCGCTCACCGTGGGACGCATGAGCGTCCAGATGTGCGGGATCTCGCGCTCCACGTACTCCTTGTTGGCGCCGATCACGTTCGCGCTCGACACGTGCTGGTCGTAGATCGCGAGATCCATGCCCTTCCCGATCAGCATCTCGATGAGCGAGACCATCGGCGACTCGCGCAGGTCGTCGGTGCCGGCCTTGAACGCGAGCCCCAGCACGCCGATGCGCCGCTGGCCGGCGGCCATCACCATCTGGTACGCCCGCTCGATCTGCTTGCGGTTGCTCTCCAGCGTGGCCGAGAGGATGGGCGTGTCGATGTCCAGCTCCTTCGCCTTGTACGTCACCGCACGCAGGTCCTTGGGCAGGCAGCTGCCGCCGAAGGCAAAGCCCGGTCGCAGGTAGGTGGGCGAGATGTTCAGCTTGCGGTCCTCGCAGAAGATCCGCATCACCTCGTGACTGTCCACGTCCAGCGCCTTGCACACGTTCCCGATCTCGTTGGCGAAGCCCACCTTGAGGCCGTGGAAGCAGTTGCAGGCGTACTTCACCATCTCGGCGGTGCGCACGGCGGTCACGTGCAGGGGCGCACCGATGCCGGCGTACAGCCGCGCCAGCGGCTCGGCGTGCGCCGGCTCGTGAGCGCCGATGAGCGTGAACGGCGGATCATCGAAGTCCTTGATGCTCGTGCCCTCGCGCAGGAACTCGGGATTGCTGATCGCGGCGAAGCCCTCGCCATGCCGCTTGCCCGAACCGCGCTCCAGTGCCGGGATCACCGTGCAGTCGATGGTGCCGGGCATCACCGTGCTCCGGATCACCACGGTGTGGTGCTCGTCCTTGTCCCGCAGCGCCTCGCCGATCTGCTCGCACACGCGCTCGATGTAGCGCAGATCGATGCTCCCGTTGGGCCGGCTCGGCGTGCCCACGCAGATGAGCGACACGGAGGTCGAGCGCACCGCATCGGCCACATCCAGGGTGGCGCGGAGCCGACCGCTGGCGCGCATGTCGCGCACCAGCTCGCCGATCCCTTCCTCCACGATGGTGCTCCTGCCGTCGTTCACCATGGCCACCTTGGCCGGACTCACGTCCACACCCACCACGGTGTGCCCCTCGCGGGCGAAGCAGGCCGCCGAGACGCAGCCCACGTAACCGAGACCGAATACAGAGACGCCAGAAGTCATGACTGAGTGCTGGAAGTGCTGGAAGTGACGAGGAGCGGCCGCGCGGACGCGCCGCCGGCGGCCGATGCACACTGCTCCGCGAAGATGTCGGCCACGCGGTCCCACGCGAAATCGCGCCGCACCACGGCGGCCGCCGCCTCACCGATGGCGCGCGCATGCTCCTCGTCCAGGAGCACGCGCACCACCGCGTCGGCGAACGCCGCCGGCGCGTCGGCGAGCACGGCGTCCACGCCGTCGCGCACCGGCAGCCCCTCGGCGCCCACGGCCGTGGAGACCACGGGGCGCTCCATGGCCATGGCCTCGAAGATCTTGAGGCGCGTGCCGCCGCCCACACGCATGGGCACGATGAATGCCGCCGCCCGCTCCATGTACGGACGCACGTCGGGCACCGAGCCGGTGACGCGGATGGCGGGCTCGCGCTCGGCCAGCGCGCGCACGGCAGCGGTGGGGTTGCGCCCCACCACGGTGAGCGTGGCGTCTGGCACGCGCTGCAGGATCATCGGCAGGATCTCGGCCGCGAACCAGAGCATCGCGTCCTCGTTCGGCATCCAGTCCATGGAGCCGGTGAACACCATGCCGTGCGGCTCGCGCGGCTCGGCGCCACTGGGACGAAAGAAGTCGGTATCCACGCCGGTGGGCACGTGCGAGACGCTCGGGAGGTCGAACTGGCTCCGGAACACCTCGGCGTCCTGCGGGGACACGGCCACCACATGGTCGAAGCGGCGGCATTCGGCCGCCTCCCAGCGGAGCATGCGCCGCCACTGCTCGCGCATGTACAGCCGCTTCACCGGGTGCGCGGCCACGCGCGCGTGCCGCTCCCAGATCATGGCCTCCACGTTGTGCTGGAACAGCACCGTGGGCACGCCGAGGCCGGAGGGCACGTTGAGCGACGGCGCCAGGAAGTCGCACACCACCACGTCCACGTCGCCCCGCGCGCACAGCTCCACGATGCGGCGCTCCAGCGCCGCGGAGCGGTACCGGGCCACCGCGTACGGCAGTCGCGACACCGCGTTGCGCGCGAGATCGGCCCAGAACGCGCCGGTGCCCTTGGCGGGCGGCGCGAACGGCACCCGCACCACCTCGTGGCAGTACTCCGGCGCCCGCTCCAGCGCGTCGGGGGCAGCGGTGCCGTCATCCAGCGTGAGGTACGTGACGCGATGCTCGCGCGTGAGCGCGCGGAGCATCTGGTAGGTGCGGATGCGGCCGCCCTTGTCCACCGGGTGAAGCAGCTCCGTCTTGATCCAGAGAATGTGCACGCGATGGGGCCCGGGCGTCAGGACGCGGCGGCGAGGGCGAGCTCGCGCGCCGCAAGGCCCGCGTCCTCGGCACCCTCGCCGTCCAGAAAGATACGCTGCCACATCTCCATGGTGACCAGCGCCCACAGCCGCTCGGCGTGGTTCTCCCCGCCCTCCGTGTGGCGCCGCACGAGCGAGCGCACCGCGGCCGGGTCGAACAGCCCGCGCTCCCGCGCGCGCGCGCCGAGCACGTACTCGTCCAGCAGCGGGCGGTAGGCGCCGCGGAACCAGGCGCCCACCGGCACCGGGAAGCCCATCTTGCGGCGCGACAGGATCTCGGCCGGCAGGCGATCGCGCATGGCCTGGCGCAGCACCCACTTGGTGGTGAGGCCGCGGAGCTTGAGCCGCTGCGGCAGCCGCGCCGCGAACTCCACCAGCGGGTGATCCAGGAACGGCACGCGGCTCTCGATGCTCGCCGCCATGCTCATCTGGTCCTGCTTCATCAGGAGCTCGTGCAGATACGTCTTGGTGTCCGCATAGAGCAGCCGGTTGAGCAGCGTGCTCGCGTCGGTGGCGGCCAGCGCGGCGTGGTAGGCGGCGTACGGGTTCACGTCGCGCAGCCGCTCGCGCAGCGCCGGCGCCAGCAGCGCGGGCTGCTCGGCGCGGCCGAAGACGGCGAAGTTGTCGAAGTAGAGCGTGTCCAGATCCGTGGACCGCGTGAGGAACGTGCGGGAGAGCTTCTGCCGCACCCTGGAGCCGCCCGGCAGCGCGGCCACGCGGTCGCGCACCAGGTCTCGCACGCCGGCCGGCATGACGCGCTCCCACACGCCGCCCAGGCGCGTGTTGAAGATGGTGGCGCGATAGCGGTTGTAACCGGCCAGCGTCTCGTCGCTGCCCTCGCCGGTGAGCACCACCTTCACGTGCTCGCTGGCCAGGCGCGAGACGAGGTTGAGCGCCACGCTGCTCGGGTGCGCGATGGGCTCGTCCTCGTGCCACACGAGGCGCGGCAGCGCGCCGAAGAACTCCTGCGGGCTCACGACCACCTCGTGGTGGTCGGTGTCGTACTGCTGCGCCACCAGCCGCGCCCATTGCAGCTCGTTGGCCTCGCGCTCGGCGAACGCCACGCTGAAGGTCTTGATGCGGTCGCTCACCATCGTGCTCATGGCCGCCGTGATGGCCGCCGAGTCGATGCCGCCGGAGAGGAACATGCCCAGGGGGACGTCGGCCATGAGGCGGAGCCGCACGGCCTCCTCGAAGCGCGCCGAGTACTCCTCCACCAGGTCGCGGTCCGATCGCGCCGCCGTGGCCTCGTCCGGCGCGAAGCTCAGGTCCCAGTAGCGGCGCAGCTCGATGGCACCATCGCGCCAGGTGAGCGTATGCCCCGGCGGCAGGCGCTTCACGCCCTCGAACATCGTCTCGTCGCCCGACGGCGCGTGATTGGCCAGGAAGTCGGGGAACGCA
>DATANT010000118.1:0-2481 GCA_036266115.1 Gemmatimonadaceae bacterium
CGAGCGCAAGCCGTCGGCGCCGATCACCAGATCGGCGCGCTGCTCGCCGCGCCGGCCGTCGGCGTCCAGCGTCATCACGCCGCACACGCGTCCGTCGCCGTCGCGCAGCACGTCGGTCACGCGCACCCGCTCCCGCACCTCGGCGCCCGCGTGGCGCGCCTGGTCGAGCAGCAGGGCGTCCAGCTCCATGCGAGGGATGGCCAGCCCGCGGTCGCGAAAGCCCCGGAAGCCGTGGGCCGCGGCGAACTCGCCGTGAATCACCTCGCCGCTGGGCGCGCGCACCAGCATGCCCGCCAGATGCGTGGCGCCCTGCCGCTCCACGGACTCCAGCGCCCCCATCTTGGCGAGCAGCCGCGACGCCTCGGGGCTCAGGTACTCGGCGCACGCCTTGGGGCGTGGGAAGCGGGCCCGGTCGAGCACCGTCACCGCGACGCCCTCCCGCGCGAGGTGCCAGGCCGTGCTGCTGCCCGCTGGCCCGCCGCCCACCACGATCACCCGTCCGCGCGTCACGCTCGCACCTCTCACGCGAGCAGCGCGGCCAGCAGCCCGCCGGCCACACTGCTCACCAGGTTCACCGCGTCGTTGTCCAGCCACGCCACGCCGCCCGCGTGCTCGGTGGCGGTGCCGCAGTCATGCACGATCCGCTCCGTGTCCGTGCCGCAGCGCGCGCAGCGCCGCCGCGCCTGCAGCGTGGCGCCGAGCAGGGAGTCCACCAGCGCGCCCGCCGCGCCGCCGGCCACGGCGCCCGCCACCACCGCGGTGGGCCAGTGCAGCGCCAGCGCGAGCGCGGGCAGCAGCAGCGCGCCGAGCACCGATGCCAGCGTTCCCACCACGCTCACCCCGCCCGAGGTTCCGGCGGGCACGGGGCGCAGCGTGCGGATGGACCGCGGCGTGCCGCCGGCCAGCGTGCCCACCTCCGTGGCCCAGGTGTCTGCCGTGGCCGCGGCCAGCGCACCCAGGGCGAAGGCCATGAGCGGCAGCGATGGAGCCGCGGTGAAGACGAGCGCGGCCAGCGCGAACGGGCCACCGTTGGCGAGCACCTGCTGCACGTCGCGCTCGCCGCCCTTGGCCACGATGCTCGCGGTGCGCCGCTGCTTGGCCTGCGCGCCCAGGCGCGTGAGCAGCGACGCGGCCACGAAGAACGCGATGAGGAGCGTGCCCCAGCTCCATCCCGCCGCCACGGCCGCGGTGCCCACGGCCACCGACGCCAGCGCGCCGCTCCTGGTGAGGGACCGCGCGCGCCACGCCACGCCGGCAATCGTGCCGGCGAGCAGCAGGCCGGCCACCAGTCGGGTGATCAGCCGCCGTGGCGCTGGCCGGGCTGCTGCGTGGCCCGATCCAGCAGGCGCGCCACCCGGCCGTGCAGGGAGTCCGATCGCGGCGCCGCGCATCCGGCGCGCGCCACCGCGTCCAGAAAGGCACGCTGGTGCGTGAAGGCACCCAGGCACTCCGGGCACACCGCCAGATGCTCCCGCACCAGCGTGTCGGCATCGGCCGGCAGCTCGCCGTCCAGATACTCGTACACGACGTGGCGCATGCGGGAGCAGGTCCCGGTGGCCACCTGGCGGTCGGAGAGAGTACGCATCATGGGGCGAGTGTCCCCGGGACCGGGAGTGAGCCGTGGGGCGAGCCGGCAATGTGCGCGGGCCGCGCGGAGGCCGCAAGTTGCGCGCGGGGCCGGCCGCCGTCCACTCATCGTGCGCCGCGCCGCGGTGTGCCCGCGGCGCCTCTCCACCAACGCCCCGGCTGCTTGTACCGCCTGTGACACGCCGTTACCTTCGGATCAGCCCGCTAGGGCTCCCCGCCTCAGGAGCGCTGCTCCACCACATGTCCGCCACGGTCGACGCTCTTCTCCCGCTCAGCTTCCTCGAAGCCGTTCGTTCGCTCGACGTCCCGGACGACGACCTCGATATCGAGATCGTCCCGGAGTTGAGGAACAAGCGGCTCGGACTGAGCGATACGGTCTATTCGCAGATCCAACGTTACACCGACGCCGTGCGGCGCAGCCAGCGGCCCACGTTCCACGAGGCCGTGGCGCTCGCGCGCCTGGTGGGCCGCCGCCCGGACGCCGAGCGCGTGTTCCGCGCGGCCGGCACGTACCTGGCCGGCCAGGCGTACCAGCGCATCTCGCCGGTCACCCGCCGCACCATGCGCGGCCTGCCGCTGGCGGTCGCCCGCCCGCTGGCCCTGCGCCACGCACGGCGCATCGCGCGCCGGCTGCTGGGCGGCCGCGTACAGCGCGTGGGCTCGTCACTGGTGCTGCAGGTGCCCGAGTCGGTGACCGCGGATGCGGCACCCGAGGCGGCGGGGTGCGCGTACTACGAGGCCGTGCTCCGCGAACTGATGCTCCTGCTGCTGGATGCCGACACGCGGGTGGAGCACGTGCGGTGCACGCAGCGCGGCGAGGGGCGCTGCGAGTGGCGGGTGGACTGGCGCGCGGGCACGGCGCGCGGGGCGGCGACGCTCGCCGCGCGGCCGGAG
>DATANT010000119.1:0-24285 GCA_036266115.1 Gemmatimonadaceae bacterium
GATCCAGCCCCTCTCGCGTTTCCGCCGCGCCAGAGGCAGCAGCGGTCAGCGCCTCTCCTCCTCGTCCTCCACGCCGGCGGCCAGCTGCGGCACGGACTCCTCCTCGTCGTCCGCCGCGTAGCCGTAATCGTACGCGTAGTACTCGTAGATCCCCTTCGTGGTGATGGCGTTGAGCACCGTGCCCACCACGTGCACCGGCAGGCGGTCCAGCACCGCGATCTTGGCCTGGGCGAGCTTCATGTTGGTCTTGCCGGCCCGCAGCACGATGATCAGGTGCTCGGTGGCGGTGGCCAGCGCGTAGGGGTCGATGCCCGCGCTCAGCGGCGGGCTGTCCACGATGATCACCTCGTGCGTGGCGCGCATGGCGGTGAGCATCCCTTCCATCTGCGCCGAGGCCAGCAGCTCGGGGCCCTGCTTGCTGCGGCGCCCGCACGGCACCACGGTGAGGTTGGGGTGCGACGTGGCGCACAGCACGTCCTTGCGCTCCGCCTGGCCCAGCAGGTAGTCGGCCAGCCCCGGCTTCTGCGAGATGCCGAACGCCGAGTGGAGCGCCCCGCGGCGGATGTCGCCATCGATGAGCAGGGTGCGGTACCCCGCCTCCGCGAACGACAGCGCGAGGTTGCTGGCCACCAGCGACTTGCCGTCCGCCGCCTGGGGGCTGGAGACGGTGAGCATGACCGGGCCCGCTCCCTCGATGGCGTGGCGGATGTTCAGGCGCACGAGGCGGAAGCTCTCCACCACCTGCGCCGCCTCCTCCGGATCCTGCCGGCCCTTGCGGGCCGAGGTGAGCACCGGCACCGCGCCCAGCAGGTCGAGGCCCAGCTCGTTCTTGGCCTGCTCGGGGTAGCGGAAGCGGTTGTCCACACGGTCCACGAGCAGCGCGATCACGATGGCCAGGCCCAGGCTGCCCAGGATGGCGATGAGCATGATCTGCGGCGTGGTGTTCGTGCTCGGGCGCAGCGGGGCCACCGCCGAGTCCAGGATGCTGACGTCCGGCGTGGCGCTGAGCGCCGCAAGGTCGGCCACGGCGGCCTGCTGCTGGAGCTGCCGGTAGAGGGCGTCATTGACGTCCACGTCGCGGTTGAGGCGCTGCTCCTCCATGGAGCGCTGCGGGATGCCCCTGAGCTCGCTCTGGGCCGCGCCGATCTGCCGATTGAGCTCCGTCTCCTGGGCGCGCAGGGCGGCGAGCAGCTGCCCGGCCTCCTGCGGGATGGTGGTGCGGCGGATGGTGTTCAGGCGCTGGTTGATGTCGATGATCACCGGCGCCTCGTCCGTGAACACCTCGCGGTTCGCCTTGAGCTCGGCCATCAGCCGGAAGTACATGTCCAGCGTGTTCTTGAGCGACACCGCCGCCGGCACCGTGGACGTCAGGGAGCCGAGTTGGATCAGGCTGCTCTCGGAGATGTTGCCCGCGCGCGCCTCACCCACCAGCCGCTCGAGCGTCCGGCGGCCGTTCCCCAGCTCCACGAGCTGCATGCGCTTCTGGAAGTATGCCGTCTGCACCGTGCCCTGCGTCTCGAGCAGCCCGGGCGCGACCGCGGTCTGCTCGCTGGGCTCGGTGATGGTCTGCACCTTGAACCGCTGCCGAGCCAGCTCGGCCTCCCGCATGGCCTGCTCGGAGTTGAGCAGCTGCTCCTTCTGGACGTTGGCGTAGTAGACCAGCTTCTGCCGCTTGAGCTCGTTGGCGACGATGACGAACTGGTCCACCCACGTGTTCAGGGTCGCCGCCGCCAGCACCGGGTCGGTGCCGGTGAGCCGGAGGGTGAGGAAGTTCTCGGTGAGGTCCGGGGTGAGCCGACGGGTGAGCTGGGCGGCCGCCTCGCGCGGCGGCACGATGGCGAAGCGCACCGACCGGCCGGCCGTGAGCAGTCGCGGGTCCGGGCGCCAGAGCAGGCCCATCGGCCGGCCCACGGAGTCGCCCACCACGCCCTGGTCCGCTACCGTCTGATCGTTCTGCATCAGCCGGAAGCTGCGGCCGTCCGATCCCACGGAGAGCTCGTAGTCGCCCGGGCTGAAGCGCCCGGCCAGCTGGAAGCCGCGGAAGTACACCGAGTCGCGCGGGTTATCGGGCTGCAGGTAGAGTGACAGCCGCCGCACCACCTCGTCCTGCACCCGGCCGCTCACGAAGAGCTGGCGCCAGGCCGCCGACGGGAGCAGCTCGTTGGCCTGGGCCGGCCCGCTCCGGGTCTGGTCGATGGGCGACCCGTTGTTGTCGATCCAGATCTTGGCCACCACCTCGTACTCGGGGTCCACGAACCGGCTCGCGATGAGCCCGATGGTGGCGCCGAGGAGGGTGGCCACGAGGATGAGCCACTTGAAGCGGCCGATGGCCGCCAGATAGCGCTGGAACTGTGATGTGCCCGACGGCGGGGGCGGCGTGGTGGTGCCATAGTACGCCGGGAGCGCCGGGGTGGCCGCGGGAACGATCGCGGTGCCACGGGGCTCGGGTGCCGATGGGAGAGGTAGAATGTTGCCGGACATGGGAGCGGGAGCTGAACGGAGGCGGAGCCGGTGGGCGCCGCACGCCGGCGGTGACCTCAGCGGGACCTGGGCGACGACATGCAACGATCGGGCGACCGTGGACACGTCGCCACCTGGCGCCATGTCGACGATCAAAAGTCTCGGATGGTACGGGCACTAATGCAACGTCGAGGCCGGCGGAACGCAAGATCAAGCCCACCGCGCCACGGCGGCCCCAACCGTCCGACCCCGCTGTTACCCTACGCGAGGCTCGTCGGTCTAGTGGGCAGTTGTAGGCCGCGCCCGACAGTCGTGTGGCTACGTTGACACACGCTATATGTTGCTCCCGTGCCACGTTATTGCTATACACCTGCGGGGGTGACCGCGACCGTCCCTCGATCGATGCCCACCCGAGCCGGTGTCCTGCAGTTGCCCCGTGGCGCCGGCCCCTGGAGATCTCCCGCATGACCGCTGGATACACGCAGAGCACGGCCTCGCCCGCGCCGGCCGCTCCCGCCGCCTCCGCCGCCGATCCGCTGCTGCTCACGGAAGAGGACAAGGCATCGCTCCGCATCCTGATCGTCGATGACGATCGGACGCTGCGCGAGGGGTGCGCCAACATTCTCCAGCTGGAAGGCTACTCGGTCACGCAGATGGGGCGGGGGGACGAGGCGCTGGAGACGGTGCGCCGGCGGAAGTTCGACGTGGTGCTGGTGGACCTCTACATGACCCCCGTCTCGGGGATGGAGATCCTGAGCGGCACGCTCGAGGCCAACCGCGATACCATCGTGGTGCTCATGACGGGCAACCCGAGCGTCACGACGAACATCGAGGCGCTGCAGAAGGGCGCCTGGGACTACCTGCCCAAGCCGTTCTCGGCGTCGCACCTGCAGGTGCTGGTGGGCCGCGCGGCGCACGCCGTGCTCGTGGCCCGCGAGACCCGCGAGATGCGCTCCCAGCTCCTCGAGGCGGGGGGCAACAGCGACCGCATGACGCTCCTCGGCGTGAGCCCGAGCTTCCGCAAGGCCATCGAGCTCGCCCGGCGGGTGGCCGGCACCGACGCCAGCGTGATGATCAGCGGCGAGAGCGGCACCGGCAAGGAGATGATCACGCAGTTCATCCACCGGCACAGCCGGCGGGCCAGCCGCAAGCTGGTGGCGGTGAACTGCGCGGCCATGCCGGAGCCGCTGCTGGAGAGCGAGATGTTCGGGCATCGCAAGGGCGCCTTCACCGGCGCCGACCGCGACAAGCCGGGACTCCTGGAGACGGCCAATGGGGGCACGCTCTTCCTGGACGAGCTCACCGAGATGTCGCACCCGCTGCAGGCCAAGCTGCTCCGCGTGCTGCAGGACGGCGTGGTGCGTCGCGTGGGCTCGGAGCAGCCGGACGCGGTGGTGGACGTCCGCTTCATCTCGGCCACCAACCGCGACCCGCAGGATGCGGTGAACCAGGGGATCCTGCGCGAGGACCTCTTCTACCGCCTGCGCGTGGTGCCCATCAAGCTGCCGCCGCTGCGGCAGCGGTTGGACGACATCCCGCTGCTCGCCAACCACTTCCTGCAGCACTACTGGGAGCGGCACCGCCAGAAGTCCTCGCCGCAGCCGGTGCTCACCGCGGAATGCCTGGCGTTCCTGCAGTCGCGCCCGTGGCGCGGCAACGTGCGCGAGCTGCAGAACGTGATCGAGCACGTGGCCGTGATCGCCGAGGCCACGCGTCCCATCGGGCCCGAGGACATCCCGGTGTACGACGACGAGGGCACCACCACCGGCGGTCCGGCCGACGGCGGCATTCCGCCGGCGCTCATGAACGACGCGTACCACGTGGCCAAGGACAAGCTCGTGGCGCATTTCGAGCAGCAGTATCTGCAACGCCTCGTGGCCCGCGCCGGTGGCAACATGTCCAAGGCGGCACGGCTTGCCGGTATCGACCGCACGACGCTCTACCGGCTCATGGAGAAGCACGGCCTGCGGCGCGACGAGCTGTCCACCACACTCGAATGATGCTCGCGGCGTGACCACGCGCACGACCGCGCCGCTGGAAGGGCGCCCCGCCACTGCTCCTGACGCCGGCCGGCAGGCCGACGCCGCCGGGCCGTGGGATGCGCTGGCCTCGACGCGGGGCATTCCCAAGGCGCTGCGGCCGGCCTGGGCCACGCTGCTGCGCGGGGCTCGGCGCGCCGTGGCCAACTGGCCGGTGGCATCCATGGCCGGCGGCGCGCTCGAGATCGAGGAGCCGCTCGCCCGGGTGGTGGCCGGCGTGGGCGACGCACTCGCCGGGCGCCCGTGCACGCTGGCCGACTCGCAGGCGCTCACACCCCTGCGGCCGCTGCTCGACGCGCTGAGGCGCGAGTTCCTGGCCGATGCCGCCGCCGATCCGGCGCTCGCCCGCGACGCGCTGCTCCCGATGCTCACCGCCATGGAGGAGGTGCAGGGGCTGCTCGCCCAGGACAGCGCCCAGCGCCTGGCCGCCCGCCTCGCGGAGACCGACGCGCTGAACCTGGTGGTGGAGGTGGCGCACGACATGCGCTCCCCGCTCGGCTCCATCCTGTTCCTGGCCGAGCGGCTGCGCCGCGCGCAGAGCGGCTCGATCAACGCGGTGCAGGAGCGGCAGCTGGGCCTCATCTACAGCGCCGCCTTCGGGCTGTCGTCCATGGCCGGCGACGTGATGGAGCTGGCGCGCGGCGGCGACCGGCTGCTGGGACGCGAGCCCGTGCCCTTCTCGGTGACCGAGATCCTGCACTCCGTGCGCGACATCGTGCAGCCGATGGCCGAGGAGAAGGGGCTCACGCTGCGCATCACGTCGCTCGAGCCGGACCGGCGAGTGGGCTATCCGGCGGCACTGAACCGCGTGCTGCTCAATCTCACCACCAACGCCCTCAAGTTCACGTCGGAGGGCACGGTGGACGTGATGCTGCAGCCCACGGGCCTGAGCCGCGTGACGATCACCGTGAGCGACACGGGACGCGGCATACCGCCGCAGGTGATGGCCACGCTGTACGACTCCTTCCGGCGGCGCCACGCGCCGGGCGATTACACGTTCTCGAGCGCCGGCCTGGGCCTCTCCATCTGCCGCAAGCTCATTCGCCTGATGGGCAGCGAGCTCGAAGTGGAGACGGCGCTGGAGCAGGGCACGACGTTCCGGTTCGCGCTGGAGCTGCCCGCCGCCCGCCGGATGTGAGCAGGGCGTCGGCGCTCGGACGCGCTCGCTGGCTCACACGCGCTCGGTGAGCTCCGCCACGCGCCGGGTCTGCACGCGCTCGTCGAAGCTGGCGGCCACGTGCTCGCGCATGCAACGCCGCAACGCGTCCAGCGCGTCACCGTTCATCCGCTGACGGGCGGCGACGCGGCGTCCGGCTGGCGGCCCGGCTCAGCCGCGAGCGGCTACGGCGGGCATCACGCGCTCGGCCGCGCCGCTGCCGCCGTCACGCGGAAAGGTGTCGGCGGGCAACAGGTCGAGCAGCTCGTGGGTGAACGCCGCCCACGAGTACTGCGCCACGGTGGCGCGCACGTCGGCACGCAGCGCGAAGGCCTGCTCGATGAGCTCGCAGATCTCGCCGGTGGGCGCGTCCACGTCGAACAGGAAGCCGTTCTCGCCGTGGCGCACCAGATCGGGCGCGAAGCCGGTGCGGCTGGCCACCGGCACCACGTTGCTCATCATGGTCTCGAGCAGCGGGATGGGGCCACCCTCGAGCAGGGCCGGCGACACGAAGACATCCATGCGGCGATAGTAGCCGGGGTAGTCGGCGTACTCCGGCTCCACGTACTCGAAGTTGGGCAGCGCGCGCAGCTCGTCCCATCGCTCGTAGCGCGACCAGTGGCGGCCGAGCATCAGGAACCGGCGGTGCGGCATGGCGCGCACGATCTCCAGCACGCGGTCCGGCGCCTTGCGCGGGTAGAAGGCGGTGGAGAAGCCCACCACGCCGCCGCCGCGCTCGTGCGGCGGAAAGAGCAGGGGGTCCGCTCCGCCCAGCACCCGGCTCGCGCGCTCGGGCGGCACCCCGCCGGCCACCACCAGCTCGCGCGACGCGGTGCACGGCGCCACCAGGTGGGACGCGCGGCGCAGCGCCCAGAACATGCTGGCCTCGTCGATGCCGTGCCCGGCGGGATGCGTGTACCACACGAGCGAGCGCGCGGACCAGAAGGACGGGTCCGCGAGCAGCAGCGAGGGGAACAGCGCGTAGTGCGAGAAGAAGTACGCCCGGGCAGGCGGCGGCAGCTCCGTGCCCGGCCATGGGTGGTACGCGCAGCGCAGCCCCGAGTGGCGCTCGATCTCGCGGCAGATGCCCGTGAGGATCCACGTGTCCCAACGACTGTGGATGAGGAAGACCAGGTCGTACTCCGGCTCCCGCCGCTCACCGCGGAGGCGACGCCAGAGGTGGCGCATGTACGACGCGGCAAACGCCCACCGCGGCCCACGCAGGACCGAGCGCCAGACGAAGCGCTTGAGGGCGCGGACCGTCACGCTATGTTCCGGACGGCCCACCGCGGTGGGCGGCCTGTCTGCCAATCGCTCACTTCCACTCTCCACGCTCACCGTGCCCGCCACTCGACCGCGCCGTTTCTGGCTCGTGAAGTCCGAGCCGGACGTCTTCTCCTTTGACGATCTGATCGCCGCGCCGCAGCACACCACCGGGTGGGACGGCGTACGGAACTACCAGGCGCGCAACTTCATGCGTGACGACATGAAGCTAGGCGACCTCGTGTTCTTCTACCACTCCAGCACCGAGCCGGCGGGAATCGCCGGGGTGGCCGAGATCGTGCGCGAGGCATACCCCGACGCCACGGCGCTCGATCCCGCGCACGCGCACTTCGATGCGCGCGGCACGCCCGACGCGCCGACCTGGTATCAGGTGGACGTGCGGGCGCGCGAGCGCTTCACCCAACTGGTGACGCTCGCCGAGTTGCGCGAGTCACCGGGGCTGGAAGGGATGGAGCTGCTTCGCCGCGGCAGCCGGCTCTCGGTGCAGCCGGTGAGCGCCGAGCACTGGAAGCTGATCACCGCGCGGTGGACGACGGTGCCCGTGTAACGGCACGCTCCGCGGCGGCGTCGGCCGGCGCACGCCCGCGGCGTGTCCACTCCGCCACGAATCGCCGCGACGCCGCGAGCGGCGCCTCGCTGTCCGGATAGCGCCGCGCGTAGCCGGCGAGCGCGATGTCCGCGAGCTGCTCGGCCAACCGCCGGAGCTGGGGGTCGTGCACGCCCAGGCGGCCGGCGCGACGCAGGAGCACAGGGTCCGGGGCCGGCAGCGTGAGCTCGGCGGCGCGCAGGGACTCGGTGTCGGCCAGCAGCCCGGCCACCAGCGCGAGGGGCGCGGCCAGCTGCGCCGGTGGCAGCGCGTCCAGCGAGCGCAGCTCCAGGTAACCCCGGGGCCGCACCTCGGGAAAGAGCGTGGTGAGATGCGTGCGCCAGTCGTCGAGCGAGGCCACCCCATCCGCGAGCCACGCACCGAACGGCCGGTACGCGCCCGCCGCCGTGGGGTGGAACATCCATGGGGCCGCGAGGGCGAACCCCAGGTACTCGCCCACGGCGTCGGTGGTGACGCCGCGCACGCCGGTGCGGAGCGGGTCCAGCTCGCGCCACAGGTGTGCGCGCCAGCTCAGGTACCCCGTGTCCGCGCCCGCGTACCGCGGCGAGTTGGCGAACATGGCGAGCAGCACCGGCACCGCGGCGTTCACCACCCGCCAGCGCCGGAACGGCGCGTCGCCGAGGTCCACGTTGATCTGCAGCGAGGCCGTCTGGCGCATCATCGTCTGGCCAGCGGTGCCGTGGCGCGCGAAGTACGCGTCCATCAGCCGGTAGCGATCGGCGGTGAGCTGGAGCGGCACGTCGTCGAGCGTCGCGCAGGGATCCACCCCCACGAAGCGCAGCGCGACGCCCAGCCCGTTGGCCACCTCGTGCAGCGGGGCCAGCACGCCGGCTACGGTGCGGAGCAGCAGGTCCACGGTGGGCAGCGCCGGGCTTGCGTACTCGATCTGCCCGCCTGGCTCGAACGACACCACGCCGCCGGCCGACGGGCGCCAGCGCGGCACGCCGTACGGCGAAGCCTCTTCGGCCCAGCGGGCACGGCGCGCCACCTCGCGCAGCAGCTGCGTGGCGCTGGGCCCCGAGCGGGCGTCCATGGGGAGCACGCGCCCCGTGGCCTGTCGTACCGGAAAGCACTCCACCTCCACGCCGATGCGCGTGGGACCGGGCGTGACGCCCATGGCGAACAGCCGCTCGGCCACGTCGGTGCGCACCGCTGCCGGTACGCGCCAGCGCCAGGGCGCCTCGGTCATGGGCTGCCCTCGCTCACGGCGCGAGTCGCGCCAGCAGCAGCGCGTACTGCCCGGCCTCGTCGCCCTCCCATTCGTCCATCGCGAGTCCCGCCGCGCCGAGCAGCGCGCTCACCCGCGCCCGGTCGTACTTGGTGCTGATCTCGGTGCGCACCGACTCGCCCGCGGCGAACCGGACGTCCCCGACACCGGGCACGCGCACCGACATGGCCCGATCGGCCACGAGGTGCATCTCGATGCGGTGCCTGGCGCGGTCGAAGAACGCGCGATGCCGGAATGCGGCCACGTCGAAGTCGGCGCCCAGCTCGCGATTCAGCACGCGCAGCATGTTGCGGTTGAACTCGGCCGTCACGCCGCTGACGTCGTTGTACGCGGCTTCCAGCGTGGCCGTGTCCTTCTCCAGGTCCACGCCCAGCAGCAGGTGGTCGGCGGCCGTCATGGCCTGCGCCACGCGTGCCAGCAGCGCCACCGCGCCGGCGTCGTCGAAGTTGCCCAGCGTGCTGCCCAGGAACGCGACGAGCACCGGGCCGGGCAGGTCGGCGGGAAGCGGCACCCCGGCCGTGAAGTCCGCCACCACCGGCGCGATGCGGACGCCCGGATAGTCCGCCCGCAGCTCCGCGGCACTCGCGTCCAGGAACTCCGCGCTCACGTCCACCGGCACGTAGGCGCGGCCGCCGCCGGCGGCCTGCATGGCGTCCAGGATCACGCGCGTCTTGATGGCGCTGCCCGCGCCCAGCTCCACCAGCGATCGGCAGCGCAGCCGGCACATCCACGCTGGCGCCCAGCGCACGAGCAGCGCACGCTCCGCGCGCGTGAGGTAGTACTCCGGCAGCTGCGTGATGCGCTCGAACAGCGCGGAGCCACGAGCATCGTAGAAGTATTTGGCCGGGAGCTCCTTCTGCCGGCGCGCGAGGCCCGCGCGCACCTCGGCGCGCATCGCCGCCCGCCCCGCGCCGCGCGCATCCTCGGGAAACGGCGCCCGGTCGTCCATCGCGAATTCAGGCATCCCGCGCGCACCGGAACCCGGCGAAGATCTGGCGCCGCACGGGATAGTCCCAGTTGCGGAAGGTGGCGCGCGCCACCGCCGCGCGCGTGGCCCACGACCCGCCGCGCAGCACCTTGGAATCGGAGCCGAAGAACACCTCGGAATACTCCCGGTATGGGAACGCCACGAATCCAGGATAGCCCGTGAAGTCGCTCGCCGTCCACTCCCACACATCGCCCATCATCCCCGTGCACCCCGATGGCGATGTGCCTGCGGGATACGCGCCCACCGGCGCGGTGCCGAAGGCGAGCTGCTCGACGTTCGCGACCGCGGGTGTGGCCGGCCCGGCGCCCCACGGCGCTGGCCGCGCCGCGCCGCGGGCCGCGTCCCACGTGGCCGCCACCTCCCACTCCGTCTCCGACGGCAGGCGCTTGCCGGCCCACCGGGCGAACGCCTCTGCCTCGTACCACGACACGTGGCACACCGGATGGTCCAACGGCACCGGCTGCACGCGGTCCATGGTGCGCACGCTCCAGTGGGCGCCCCGCCCCTCCCAGTACTTGGGCGCGTTCGCGTCGGTCTGCTCTCGCCACTGCCAACCCGCGCCGCTCCACAGCTCGCGCCGCTCGTAGCCGCCGTCGTGCATGAACTCCAGATACGCGCCGTTGGTCACGGGCACCCGGTCGATCTCGAACGCCGGCAGCCACACCCGGTGCCGCGGCCGCTCGTTATCGTAGGCCCACACCCGGTCGTCGGTGCCCATGGAGTACTCGCCGGCCGGCACGTGCACCATGTCGCGCGCCACTGGCAGCGCGGCGGGCACATCCCACCCGCGCGGCGCGGCGTACGGGGCGCCCTGCTTGAGCTGCAGCGTCTGCAGCATGGTCTCGTTGTGCTGATGCTCGTGCTGCGCCACCAGGCGCACCACGTAGCCGTCGCGCAGCAGCGGGTCGTCCGTGGTCCAGTCGATCGCGCGCACTCGCCCGGCCACGCGCTCGCGCACCCGTGTCAGCAGCGCCAGTGTCTCCGCCGCCGACGGCAGCTCCAGCGCGCCGCGCGTGGCACGCGGATGCTCGAACGGGTTGTAGACGCCGGGCATCTCGCCGAACTCCACCGGCCCTTCGGTGTTGCGCAGCAGCCAGAGCTCCTCGAAGTGTGCGATGTGGCCGAGGTCCCACACGATCGGGCTCATGAGCGGATCGTGCTGCGTGCCGAGGTCGTTCTCGCTCAGCGGCGCGACGAGGGCCAGCGTGCGCCGACGTGCGTCGTCGAGCAGCTCCACCAGCGACTCCGCGCTGGCCTGGGCGGATAGTGCGGGGTGGTGCGAGGACGCCGTCATGCCGGGAGCGGGATGGATGGACCGTGCATCGGCTTCTACCCCCGACGGGCCGGTGCGGACACCGGTACCCCGGAGGACCGTGGAAGGCGCCTTCCAGCCGCAAGGTGTGCGCCGCCCCGGCACCAGATGGGTTGGTCGGCGCGAGTCGCGGACCCCGTGAGCCGCGGCCCGCGCGCCGCTGGTCGAGTCTCAGGCGCCGGGCGGCCCGCCGAATGCATGGCGCTGGCCGGGATGCACCGAACGGATTCTTCGTCTCCTCGATCCGGCCGACGGGCCGCCCGCCCGGAGTCGCCGGAGTCGCATGAGGAGCGCAGCATCAATGCATGGCAGCGTTGGCCACAGTGGCGGCGTGGCGGTGATGGGCGGGCAGCCCGCTCCATCCGTGCAGGGCGGGGCATGACCTCGTCCACCGCTCCCCAGCGGCCGGGCTCGCCATCGGGAGACCCCCTCGACAGATGACGAGGGAGGCACCCGCGCTGGGAGCGGGCCGGTGGGGCGGTCTCCGCCTCCGCCTGCTCCACCGGCTGCTCACGCCAGGGTCGTGGCTCAGCCCCACCGCCGCCGCCCGGCTGCGTGGCTGGGCGCGCGTGCTCGACTGGCGCGAGGCCATCGCCCTGGGCCAGCGGCGCGCCGTGGTTCGGAGCGCGGCGGCCATGCCGGTGCGCGCCTGGCGCGAGGCGGGACGTGCCGTGGAACAGTTCGGCGGCGAGGTAGAGGCAGTGTGCGGAGTGCCGCCGCGCGCGCAGCGGCGCCAGCTGTGGTGGCTGGCGGTGCGGCACGGCCTGAATGCGACGAGCTATCTGGACTTCCAGCTCTACCGCCCAGAGCGCCGCCGCCGCGCCGCGGCCTACCTGCAGGAACGGGAGTACTTCCGCGTGGGGCTCTGGCTCAATCGCCACGTGCCCAGGACCGACGGCTACCCGATTGCCGACAAGCGCCGGTTCGTGGAGTGGTGCCGCGCGAACTCCCTGGCCGCGGTGCCCACCCTGCTCGAGTACGAGCAGGGAGCGCTGGTGACCTCGGCGCTCGCGGACCCCGCGTCGTCGCTCCCGCGCCGCGACCTGTTCTCCAAGCCGAGCGACGGCACCGGTGGGCAGGGTACCGAGCGGTGGCGCCACGTCACCCTGCCCGATGGCGGCGCCGGCTGGATGGGCAGTGACGGGCGGGTGCGGTCGGCCGCGGATCTGCTGCAGGAGCTCGCACGCGCGTCGGAGGCGATCGCGAGCAAGCACGGCCGCGCAGCGCGGCGCATCCTGCTGCAGCCGTGCCTCCACAATCATCGGGAGCTGCTACCGCTCACACCCGGTGGCCTGTGCACCGTGCGCGTGGTGACCTACCGGGCGCCCGGCGCGGGCGCCCGCGTGCTGCTCGGCGCGTACAAGATGCCGGTGGGCGATTCGCCGGCCGACAACTTTCACTTTGGCGGGATCGTCGCGCCGGTAGACGCGGCCACCGGCCGCCTCGGCGCGGCGATTCGCCGCCAGGGGCGCGTGCTCGTGTCGGTGGAGCGGCACCCGGACACCGGCGCGCCGATCGCCGGGTACCGGCTGCCCTGCTGGGCCGAGACGATGGCTCTGGCCACCGCGGCGCTGGACGCCGCGCACCGTCGGCCGTCCATCGGGTGGGACGTGGCGATCACCGACGACGGGCCGGTGCTCGTGGAGGGCAACACGCTCTCGAACCCCGACATCGCGCAGGCGCCCACGGGCATCCCGCTGAGCGACACGCCGTTCCCGGCCGCCATCGAGGCCCATCTCCGCGCGCACCTGATGGCGTGACCGCCAGCCGACACCACGTGAACTCGGCCGGCCGGCAGGTCGCATCACCCGATCTGGGCGACCGACGCGTCCGGTTCCGGCGCGGCTTCGCCATCGAGGTCTCCCGAGAGCGCAGCGCCGAGCGCGCGCAGATAGTACACGCGTCGGAGCCAGTATTTCGCGGCCCACGCGTGGCGCCCGTGAATTCGGCCGGCGGCGAACAACGGGACGAGGGTGGCGTGCCGCAGCCGGAGCGGATTGGAGCGGCCATTCGTCATCTGCTCGCGCAGCGCGTCGCGCGCGAGGCCGGCTATGGTCGCCCACGACGGCGCACTCGGCGGCTTCCACGTGAACGCATCGGCGTACGGCACGTCGGCCGCGTGCGGGTAGGCCGCGCGGATGGTGGCGGTGTGCAGCGTCTGGTCCTGCACCACGCTCGTGGGAAGCTGCGCGAGCCAGTCGAAGAGTGGCGGGTGGAGGAATGGCGTCTGCACCGAGATGATTCCGGCAAACATGCGCAGCGGGGCCAGCGCGATCTCGCGGCGCGTGCGGTTCCAGAAGTAGTACGACGACACCGGATTCGCCGCACCCGCGTGACGCTCGAGTTCTGCCGCGATGCGGTCGATGGTGCTGGTGAGCGGCGGCACCCGAGCCGCTACGTCGGGGTGCAGCACGCGGCGGTTGTCGCGCGGCGCCATGACCTGTCGGGCGAGCCGGCGCCAGTCGCCGCGCGCGGCACTCTCGATCTTGTCGGGTGCGAGGAAGAGCCCCGCGGACAGGATGTCGCCGGCGATCCCGTCGTAGAGCACCGGCTCGCCGCCGACCTCGTCGCGAACGCGCGCGACGGCGTCCGTCAGTGTCACGTAGTGCAGGTGCTCGTCCGTGCCGTAGTCCGTCATCGCGCCCTTGCGACTCTCCAGCGCCGGCGTGTACGGCGGCAGCGGGATGAAGCGGTGCTCCACACCCACGTACGCCGTCAGCAGGTGCGCGGCGCGCCACTCGGGGTGGTTCCGTGCCGCTCCGTAGGTGAGGCACGTGCGCGGCGGCGCGCCGACGCGCGCGAGCTCCAGCAGGATGTGCCGACTGTCCCGGCCACCCGAGAGCGGGAGGATGATCGGTCGCGATCCCGGCGCGGTCTCCTCGATGGCCTCAGCGAACAGACGGGTGTAGCTGGCGATGGCCTCCGGCCGGCCGATCGCGGGCCCAGCCGGCGCGACCATGGGACCGCCGGAGAGCTGCAGTCGCCCGTCCTGCCACCAACCCGAGCACCCCGGCGGCGCCACGCGGATCGCCACGAACGGCGTGCTCTCGCCCTGGTACCAGCCGACCTGCAGGAAGACGCCGAGCGCGTCCCAGTCCAGCGCGCGCGGCGCGCCGAGGCGAAGAAGCTGGCCGATGCTCGTGGCCACCACGATGCCGCGGTCGTGGCTCCAGTAGTACAGCGGGAGCATGCCCAGGCGGCCGGTGGCGAGCGTGAGCCGGGTGCCGTCCCACGTCCAGCGGACGAGATGATCCTGCCCGGGCGTTCGCTGCTGCCATGCCGGCGTGCCGCTCGTCGTGGCGGTACGACCATCCCAGTGCACGGAGAACCACACTCCGTCCGGGCCGCCGTCCGGGCGCTGCTGCTCGTTCGGTCCCATGATCCGCGACTCGGTCTCGACGGCCGGAGTGCCGCGCCACGCGCTACGCGCGGGCGGACGCGAGGGACCGCGCATGGTCGTCGCGAACCTCGTCGTAGAGCGTCTCCAGCCGCGACGCCTGCGTGCGCAGGTCGAAGTGCGCGGTGATCCGCTGCCGCGAGGCCGCCCCCATGCGCTCGCGGAGCGCGGCGTCGCTGAGAACGTCCACCAGGCGCGCCGCGAGCGCCGCCTCGTCCCGCTCCGGAATCAGGAAGCCGGTGTCGCCCACCGCCTCCGGAATTCCTCCCGAATTCGATGCGACCACGGGAAGCCCCGAGGCCATCGCCTCCAGCAGGGCATTCGAGAGACCTTCCCGCTGGCCGGTGGATGCCGTGATGCTCGGCATGCAGAACACCTGCGCCTCCGCGAGACACGCACGGATCACGTCCGGCTTCGCTCGCCCCAGAAAGCGCACGCGGATGCCCAGCTCCTGCGCTTCGCGCTGCAGTGCCGGGCGCAGCTCGCCGGTGCCCGCGATCACCAGCTCGGCGCCGGGCACTCGCCGTTGCACCTCTCGCATGGCGCGCACGAGATGGACGGTTCCCTTTATCTCGATGAGCCGGCCAGCGGTGAACACCACCGGCGCGCGCGCCGCGAGCGGCGGCGCTCCGCTGGGCGTGAACAGGTCGGTGTCGATGCCGCGATACAGGACGGTCACCTTCTCCTCGGGCCAGCCCCGCTCCACCACCTGGCGGCGGAGGAAGTCGGAGACCACGATGATGCGCCGCACCTCCCGCTTCATCGCGTCCCGCCGGCGCAGGAGCACGCGCCCACGCCGCGGCCAGCGGTTGAGCTCCTCGTCGGTCGCCGTCGCATCGTACCCGCCAAACGACACGATGAGCGGGATGCCGAGGGCGCGGGCCAGCGGCAGCGCGTGCGCGCCGCTCACGCCCGTGTAGGCATGCAGCAGCACTGGCCTCAGCGGACGGAGCGCGCGCGTGAGCGACGGGCTCACCCCGTGAACCTGGAAGGCATATTCGCTTGCGCGCCCCACGAGGCTTCCCGTCGCGAGCTCACGACCGAACGCGGCCAATGGTCCCAGACGCTCCAGCCGATACCCGATGCGGGTGACGAGCGGGTCCAACACGCGATCGACGTGACGGTAACGGTCTCGCAGCACCAGCGTGCGTTCTTCGGGTAGCTCCACGTCGGTCACGCGATGCGAGCCCACGTAGTAGCCGCGATACCGGCGGAGTGCCTCGACTTCGGTGCGGACGTACACCTCGTTGTAGTTCATCATCGCTTCGCGATAGATGGCGACGAGGGGACGCTCGGCTCCGGCCGGGCGATCGGCGGGACCCGCGGCGACTGCAGTAGGATGATGCGTGAACTGTTCACTTTGCATGAACTGTTCACCTTGATGGAATGAGTTCGCGATCGGCTGATCGTCATGTGCGAGATGCGCCCACCGGTGCGGACGAGCGAGTGGTGGCGTGTTCTCGCCTCTGGCGTGGGTACGGACGCATCGAACGGCCACCGTGCATGAATTGTGCGGACCGGCTCGCACGATCTCGCTGTCAGCGGCTGGCGGCACCACGGTGCGGTCGAGCGTGTCGCGAGGCGAGCCAGGCCAGGGACTGCGACGCGATGCGGCGTAGCTTCGGCCGAGGATGGAATGGCGAGCCCGATGGATTGCCGGGCTCGTACTCATTCATGAGGCCGGGCGATCGGAGCGTGCACGCCCATCGCCGCCGCGTAGAAACTCAGCGCTGATGTCGCATCGGTACCTCGACGTGCACGGAGCTTCGGTCTCCGGGTGGGCGACGCGAGTCGGTGGAGGAGGACCGTGACCTCCACTGCCGTTCACGGCTCGTCCGACGGGCCAGCGGGCGCCTCCCGGTCGCCGTCGCAGGCCGGTGGGCTCGCGACGTCGGTGGCCGGGGATCGGTGGGCGCGGCTCCGCCTTCGACTCCTTCACCGCCTGCTCACCCCCGGGGCATGGCTCCGACCCACCGCTGCGGATCGCGTTCGCGGATGGGCGCGGGTGCTCGACTGGCAGCAGGCCACCGCGCTGGGGCAGCGGCGCGCGTTCGTGCGCGGCGCGATCACGTCGCCGGTGCGCGCGTGGCGGGAGGCTGGGCAGGCGGTGGCGGAGTTCGGCGCCCAGGTGCAGGCCGTGGCAGGCGTGCCGCCGCAGACGCAGCGGCGCGAGCTCTGGTGGCTGGCCGTGCGTCACGGCCTGAACCAGAAGAGCTACCTCGACTTCCAGCTATACCGTCCCGAACGCCGCCGCCGAGCGTCGGCCTACCTGCAGGAGCCGGAGCACACGCGTACCGTGCGATGGCTCAACCGTCAGGACGCCGACAGCGACGCGCCCCGCCTGCGAGACAAGCCGAGCTTCTCCGAGTGGTGCCGCGCGAACGGCTTTCCGGCCGTGCCCACCCTGCTCGAGTACGACAGGGGCGAGCTGGTGACCTCGAGACTCGCCGGCGACCCCGCGGCGTCGCTCCCGCGCCGCGACCTGTTCTCCAAGCCCAACGACGCGACCGCGGGCCACGGCACGGAGCGCTGGCGCTACGTGGCCTCGTCCGACGGCATCGGCGGCTGGCAGGCGCGAGACGGGAAGATGCGCTCGGCGGCGGAGCTGCTGGCCGAGCTCGCGCACACGTCGCTCACCCTGCCGCTCCGCGATGGCAGAACCTCGCGGCGCATGTTCCTGCAGCCCTGTCTGCGCAATCATCGGGACCTCCTGCCACTCACTCCCGGGGCGCTCTGCACCGTCCGCGTGCTCGCCCTCCGCCTTCCGGGCGAGCGCGCCCGGGTGCTGCTCGCCGCCTACCGGATGGCCGTGGGCGACGCGCCGGCGGACAACTTCCACTTCGGCGGGATCATCACGGCGGTGGACCTGGCCACCGGCCGGCTCGGCGCATCGCTCCGGCGCGAGCAGGGCGTGCTGGTGCCGGTGGAGCGGCACCCGGACACCGGCTCGCGGATCGCCGGGCATCGGTTGCCCTACTGGCGCGAAACCGTAGAGCTCGCCGAGCGTGCGCTGGACGCCACGCGCCGCGTGCCGCTCATCGGGTGGGACGTGGCAATCACCGACGACGGGCCGGTGCTCATCGAGGCCAACATGGCGTCCGACCCCGACATCGCGCAGGCGCCCACGGGCATCCCGCTGAGCGACACGCCGCTCCCCGCCGCCATCGACGCGTACATGCGCGCGTATCTGCGCACCTGATCCCCGTCCCCGATCGCCGCCGCGCCCGTGCGGAGCGCGGTGATGCCCGTGGCGCAGCATCCTGACATGGCGGACACCGTGCCGCTTTGCGCGTACCGCCCGGGGCGGGTTAGCCTTGAGCGTCCGCCTGGAGGCCGGTGCTGGTGACGGCCGCGCTCGAGGCGGCGCGGTGCGCACCGCCCCGGCGCGCGCCGGCACCATGGGCCCGAGCCGCGCATGCCAGACGTTGGCCACACTCCCACGCTGCGCGCCGAAGGCGTGCGCAAGCAGTACGGCGCGGAGCCCGTGCTGGACGGTGTGTCGCTGCGGGTGGAACGCGGCGAATGCCTGGCGCTCGTGGGCGAGAGTGGCGCCGGCAAGAGCACGCTGCTGCGGTGCTTCAATCGCCTGGTGGAGCCCGACGCGGGCACGGTGTGGGTGGATGGCCGGGACGTGCGCGCGCTGGACGCGGTCGCGCTGCGTCGGCGCGTGGGCTACGTGCCGCAGGAGGGCGGCCTGCTGCCTCACTGGACGGTGCATCGCAACGTGATGCTGGTGCCGTGGCTGCGCGACATGCCAGACGCCGGCACCCTCGCCGACATCGCGCTGGAGCGCGTGGGGCTGGCCCCCGGCAGCTTCGGCACCCGCCATCCCGGCCAGCTCTCGGGGGGGCAGCGGCAGCGCGTGGCGCTCGCGCGGGCCGTGGCGGCGGGGCCGGCGGTGGTGCTGCTGGACGAGCCGTTCGGTGCCCTGGATGCGCTCACGCGCGCCGACATGCAGACGCTCTTCCTCGCGCTGCGCCGGGAGCTGAGGCTCACCGCCGTGCTGGTGACGCACGACCTGCACGAGGCCGCGCTGCTGGCGGACCACATCGCGGTGCTGCGCGACGGCGCGGTGGAGCAGATGGCGCCGCCCGCGGAGCTGCTCGCCGCCCCGGCCACCCCTTACGTGGCGGACCTGCTCGCCCGAGCCCGCATTCGGCCGGACGACATCCCGTGAGGGTGCGCGCGGCGGCCGTTCTGCTCGTCATCACCCCGCTGCTCGTGGGTGCGCAGTCCCGCGCGCGTCCGCTGGCGCCGCCACGCGCACAGCCGGTGGTGGTGGCCTCCAAGCCGTTCGCCGAATCGTACGTGCTTGGCGAGATGTTCGCGCAGGTGCTGGAGCGCGGCGGGTGGACCGTGGAGCGCCGGCTCGGCCTGGGCGCCACCGAGATCGCCTTCGGCGCGCTCCGCGCGGGAGCGGTGGACGTCTACCCCGAGTACACGGGCACCGGCCTCGTGGCCATCCTGGGCGAGGAGCCGCTGGCCGACGCGACGCGGGTGTTCGCCAGGGTGGCTGAGGAGTTCCCGGCGCGCTACGGCGTGCGCTGGCTCGCGCCGCTCGGCTTCCAGAACACCTACGCGATCGCCGTGCGGCGCGGCACCGCGGACTCGCTGGGGCTGCGCACGCTCAGCGATCTGGCGCGGGCGGCGCCCGGGTTGCGCGCCGGACTGTCGCCCGATTTCATCGGGCGCGCGGATGGCCTGGTGGGACTGCGGCGGGCGTACGGCGGCCTGGCGTTCGCGCAGGAGCGCGCGCTGCTGCAGGCCGTGAAGTACACCGCGCTGGCCAGCGGTGC
This sequence comes from Gemmatimonadaceae bacterium, assembly GCA_036266115.1. Taxonomy (GTDB): domain Bacteria; phylum Gemmatimonadota; class Gemmatimonadetes; order Gemmatimonadales; family Gemmatimonadaceae; genus DATANT01. The sequence goes on from DATANT010000119.1 coordinate 19,268, forward strand.
GGTGGACGTGGTGGACGGCTACTCCACCGACGGCGCGATCGCCCGCTACCGGCTGGTGGTGCTGGAGGACGATCGCCGGTTCTTTCCCGCGTACCAGGCCGCAGCGCTCGTCGGCCGCCGGCTGTACGAGGACGACCCGGCGGCGGTGGTGGCGCTCGGCTCGCTGGCCGGACGGCTGAGCGAGGCGGCCATGCGCCGCTACAACGAGCGTGTGGAGATCGGGGGCGAGCCGGTGGCCGTCGTCGCCCGGCAGGCGCTGGCGGACGTGGGGCTGGGCGACAGCACGATGACGGCCGGGACGGCGACGGCGAGCGGCAGGCCGGGCCTGCTGCGGGACCTCTGGAGCCGGCGCGACGAGACGCTGCGCCAGACGGCACGGCACCTCCTGCTCACGGTGCTGGGGCTGGCCGCCGCGGTGCTCGTGGGCGTGCCGCTGGGGCTGGGGTTGGCGCGGCTCCGATCGGGGGCCGCCGAGGGCGCGATCCGGGCGGTGGGCGTGCTGCAGACCATCCCCAGCCTGGCGCTGCTCGCCTTCATGATCCCGCTGCTCGGCATCGGGGTTCGCCCCGCGCTCGCGGCGCTCTTCCTGTACGCGTTGTATCCCGTGGTGCGCAACACCTACAGCGGCGTGCAGGCGGCCGATCCGGTGGCGGCTGCGGCGGCGCGCGCGCTGGGCATGACCGACGCCCAGGTGCTCCGGCACGTGCGCCTGCCGCTCGGCCTGCCGGTGATCATGGCGGGCGTGCGCACGGCGGCCGTGATCACCGTGGGCGCGGCGACACTCGCCGCCTTCGTGGGCGCGGGCGGGCTCGGTGACCCCATCGTGACCGGGCTCGCGCTCTCGGACACCCGCCTCATCCTGAGCGGGGCCGTGCCCGCCGCGCTGCTCGCGCTCGCGGTGGACGCGATGCTGGGCGTGGTGGAGCGGCGGGTGCGGCCGACCATGTGACTCGTGAGCGGTACGGTGGCGCTGGCCATGGCGTGCTCGTTGCACTCGCCTGCCGCACGTGCGCCGGAGACGGCGCTCGCAGACGACGGCTCGGACGACAACGGGACACTGGAGCGCAGAGATGAGATTGTGTGCAGCGTTCGCCACTCGTGGCGCACCGATGGAGCGGCACGAGGCCGAGGGCGTGGTGCGGCGCGCGCTCGGAGAGCCGGACGGCGGCGCGGATGTGACGGGAACGTTCATCCGAACGCTCGACGGCGGCGCGCTGGGCGCGGTGCCCACGTCCGATCGCCACGCACCGTTCCCGCTGGCGCATCACGCCCCCGGCGGCAACGTGCTGCTCGTCAGCGGCACCCCGGTGCATCTCGAGCAATCCCTGCCGCAACTGCTCGCCCGCGCGGCGGAGGCGGATGGCACGGCCGCCGCGCGCCTGCTCACCACGCTGGACGGCCCGTTCGCCGCGGTGCACTGGGACGCGGCGGCCGGCGCGCTCACCGTCGTGACGGACTTCCTGGGCTTCCAGCCGCTCTACGTGGCGGGCACGCCGGGGGGCGTGGTGCTCGCGAGCGACCTGCGGAGCATCGCGCGCAGTGGAGCGGTGACGCTCACGCCCGACCCGGCGGCGTGGGGCGCGTTCTTCGCCTTCGGGCATCTGATCGACGACCTGTCGTACTTTCGTGAGGTGCGCCGCGTGCCCGCCGGCAGCGTGCTGCGCTTCGAGCGGGACGGACGCCGGACCACCGAGCGCTACTGGCACTGGCCCGCGCCGGCGCCGGAGCTCCAGCTGGCGAACGTGGACACCGGAGAGATCGTGGAGACGCTGGTGCGAAGCGCTCGTGCGTACGGTGCGTACGGGCAGACGGGCGTGCTCTTGCTGAGCGGCGGCTTCGACTCCCGGCTGGTGCTCCACGTCCTCCGTCGTGCGGGTGTCGACCCGCGCGCGCTCATCGTGCGGCAGCGCGATCAGAACGGCGATGCCGACGGTCGCTTCGCCGTCCGGACGGCGCAGGACGCGGGTGTGCCGTTCGAGGTCGCGAGCCCTGGGGCCGACTTCTATGATTCGCCCGCCTACCAGCGCTACCTGGAGCGCAGCGAGCTCGCCAACCCCAGCCTGGGGCTGTTCATCGCGCGCGTCTCGGAGTTCATCCGCCCCGACATGGGCGCCGTGTGGGACGGGCTCGCGCCGCAGGCGATGCGCCGGCTCGGCCCACACGCCCGGCGGATGGACGAGTACCTGCGCGGTCCCATCCGCCGGGTGCGCGCGCTGGCCGACGAGGGCGCGCACCACGTGTTCACGGCGGAGTGGGCGGCGGAGATGCGCGAGGGGTTCGAGGCGGCGGTGGCCACCGAGGCTGCGCGCTACGGCGACGACGAGTACGCGGTGGCCCAGTTCGCGGTGCGCAATCGCACGCGCCTGCGCATCGGCAACAACCCCTTCCAGGTGTACGGGCGCGACGTGCTGCCATTCACGCCCGGCGTGACGCGTGAGTATTACGGGCGCGTGGGACGCCTGAGTGGCGCCACGAAGGGCTCGGACGATCTCGTGCGCCGGCTGCTGGAGACGCACTTTCCGGCGACGCTGCGCGTGCCGTTCTGCTCGGGGCCGGGCATCGTGACGTACACCAGCAGCCCGGGTCTCGCGTACCGGTCGGCCCAGCTCCGCAGGTGGATCCGCCGCACCAACCGTCCGCGCCGCCTGTTCGAGCGGCTCGGCGTCTTCCAGGACGCGAGCTACGATGTCACGCGGACGCTCGCCTCCACGCTCGCCGACGTGACCGACGACGGTGGGCGCGTGCGCCCCGAGGTGGTAGCCATGGCGCGCGACGTCCCGGCGGCGCGCCTCACCCTGGGCGACCAGGGGCTCCAGCAGCTGTTCTACTGGACCGTGATGCAGCGGCTGGTGGCCGGTGCGCCCACGCCCGCCGAGGTGCCCGCCTGACGCCGGGCCGGGCGTGGTTGACCGCGGGCGGGGCACGGGACGTATGGAGGGACGACGTGCTGCTCTGCGGGGCGGCGGGCACTGGTGCGGTTGCGAGGGTTGGCGCGACGCGGCTGGAGCGGGGCTCGGCACTGGCGCGCGCGGCGCCGCCACGCGCGGTCGAGCGGTCCGTCGGTGCGTCCCGGGGGCCCGCGCGGCGCGCGAACCGCCTGGCGCGCCGATGCGGGCCCGGGCTCACGCCATCACGGGCATGCCGCGCAGCCGAGCGGTGGGCTAGATTTCTCGCGCGGGCGATGACCCCTGAGGACGACATCGGAGAGAGCGCATGAGCAAGACGGTGACGGATACGGAGCAGGCTGCGGCAGCCCTGGAGCTGCGCGACACGCGGACGGGCGCGAGCTACAGTCTGCCAATCATGGAAGCCGGCGTGGAGGGTGACACCGCCATCCGTGGCATGGACCTGCGTCAGGTGAAGGCCCAGCCGGGCGAGTTCGGCCTGATGAGCTACGACCCGGCCTTCATGAACACCGCGTCGTGCAAGAGCGCGATCACGTTCATCGATGGCGACAAGGGGATCCTGCGCTACCGCGGCTACCCCATCGAGCAGCTCGCCGACCAGGCGACGTTCCTCGAGGTGGCCTGGCTGCTGCGCAAGGGCGAGCTGCCGTCGCAGGGCGAGCACGACCAGTGGGTGAACGACATCACGTACCACACGTACGTGCACGAGAACATCAAGCGCTTCCTGGAAGGGTTCCGCTACGATGCGCACCCCATGGCGATGCTCTGCAGCACGGTGGCCGCGCTCTCGTCGTTCTACCCCGAGGCCAAGAACATCTTCGACGAGAAGCAGCGCGACATCTCGATCATCCGCCTGATCGCGAAGCTGCCCACGCTGGCCGCGTTCTGCTACCGTCACGCGAAGGGGCTGCCCTTCATCTATCCCGACAACGACCTGTCCTACACCGAGAACTTCCTCTCGATGGTGGCCCGGATGTCGGAGCCCAAGTACGAGGCCAACCCGGTCTTCGTGAAGGCGCTGGAAGTGCTCTTCATCCTGCACGCGGACCACGAGCAGAACTGCTCCACGAACGCGGTGCGGGCGGTGGGCTCCTCGCACGTGGACCCGTTCTCGGCCATCGCCGCCGGCATCGCGGCGCTCTACGGCCCGTTGCACGGTGGGGCCAACGAGGCCGTGCTGCGCATGATCTCGGAGATCGGCGACCGCAAGAACATCCCCGGCTTCATCGAGAGCGTCAAGCAGGGCAACGGCCGCCTGATGGGCTTCGGCCACCGCGTCTACAAGAGCTACGACCCGCGCGCGCGCATCGTGAAGGACCTGGCCGACCAGGTGTTCGCCCAGGTGGGGATGGACAAGGACCTGGAGATCGCGCTGGAGCTGGAGCGCATCGCCCTGGAGGACGACTACTTCCGGGAGCGGAAGCTCTACCCCAACGTGGATTTCTACACGGGGCTCATCTACCGCTCCATGGCGTTCCCCACGGACTTCTTCACGGTGCTCTTCGCCGTGGCGCGCACCGCGGGATGGCTGGCGCAGTGGGAGGAGATGCTGCTGGACAAGGAGCAGAAGATCGCCCGCCCGCGCCAGCTCTACATCGGGTACGGTGAGCGCGATTACGCGTCCACCCTGACCAACAAGTACCCGCGCCCGGCTAAGCGGTAGCTCGGGGGACGGAGGGATCGGCGGGCGGGGGTCGGCACGGGATGCCGGCCCCCGCTCGTTTCATCAGGTGCCGCGAGCGCTCCCGGCGGAGCCGACTGCGCGTGGGTGGCTCGCTGGTGCGCTTACCCCATCCGGGTGTGGGCTTCCGGTGTTGGGGCACCGCATCGGCGCAGCTCGCGTCTCATCGCTCTCGGAGACGACATGACGGCGACATCGATGATCCCCCGCCGCGTTCTCCGGGATGGCGGTCTCCTGGCTGCGTTCGTGATGCTTGGCACACTGTTCCGGGGCGAGGCATCGTCACTGACCGGGGCGGTGGGGCTGTCCCTCGCCGGAGCCCTGGGAGTGCAGGCCGCATGCGCCTTCATCGGCGCCGCACTCGCGGCCGCGTCGCGTAGGGATGACTGGTTCTCCATCGGTCGCGAGATCCAGTTCGTCCTCTTTCTGCT
>DATANT010000120.1:0-20341 GCA_036266115.1 Gemmatimonadaceae bacterium
GCGGAACCCGCGCGCGCGCAGCAGCTCCACCGCCCGCTGGCTGCGCACGCCGTGGTGGCAATAGACGACGATCTCGCGCCCGGCATCGAGTGACCCCGCGGCGTCGGTGACCGTCCCAAGAGGCATGAGCCGGGCGTCGGCCAGGCGGGCCAGGGCGTACTCGTAGGGCTCGCGCACGTCCAGCAAATCGATGTCGTCGCCGCGGCGTAGCCGTTCGGCCAGCTCGGTGGGAGTGAGCTCACCGAGGGGCGCGTCGCCGTCCGGATCGTCGCTTTTAGCGAACTCTACTGTGGCGCCGGTGCCGCAGAACTCGTCGTAATCCATGAGCGTCCGGATCTCGCGGGTGCCGCACGCCGGGCACTCGGGATCTGGCTGTAACTCTATACTACGAAAGCGCATACCCAGTGCGTCCAGCAGCAGGAGCCGCCCCTTGAGCACGTCGCCGTGCCCCAGGAGCAGCTTGAGTGTTTCGGTGGCCTGGACCATGCCTACCAGCCCCGGCAGTACGCCGAGCACGCCGCCTTCCACGCAGGTGGGCACGAGGCCGGGTGGGGGCGGCTCGCGGAAGAGACACCGGTAGCAGGGGCCCCCCGGCATGGCGAACACCGAGGCCTGTCCCTCCCAGCGCAGCACGCTGCCGTAGACGTTCGGCTTGCCGAGCAGCACGCAGGCGTCGTTGCTCAGATAGCGTGTCTGGAAGTTGTCGGTGCCGTCCACCACGACGTCGTAGTCGCGAAGGATCTGCAGGGCGTTCTCGGACGTGAGCCGGGTGTCGTACGTCTCGACGTGCACGTGAGGGTTGAGGTCGGCCAGCCGGTGGCGGGCCGAGTCGGTCTTGGGCTGACCGACGTTGGCGGTGCCGTGGAGCACCTGCCGCTGGAGGTTGGATTCCTCCACCCGGTCATCGTCCACGATGCCCAGGTGGCCCACGCCGGCGGCAGCGAGGTAGAGCGCGGCGGGGGAGCCCAGTCCTCCGGCGCCGATGAGCAGCACCCGCCCCTGCTTGAGGCGCGCCTGGCCGGCCGGTCCCACGCCGGGCAGGGCGAGGTGGCGGCTGTAGCGCCGGAGCTCGTCGGAGTCGAGCGACGGAATGGAGGGGACGGGACGGTCGGAGAGCATGCGCGCGGGGAGCCGGGGTAGCGGTGCGCGCGGGCGGCGGCAAGCGCGCGGCGAGCGCACCGGAACCGGAAATATAGGGGGCGGCGCGGGCGCGCCGTGGAGGGCGCGTTTCGCGACCGTCGCGCGACGTGTACGGGCAGGCCAGGAGGGGAGCGGAATGGCGCGTGGGGGCAGCGGCGTGGGGCGAGGAGCGCGGGCGCGGCACGAGGCTCGGAGCGCGGGGGTCCCCCCCCGACTTCGAATCTTCGTCGCGTGCCGTCCGCTCGCGTCATCCCGCCACCGCCCGTCGGCGCCCCGCTCCGCACGCCGCCGCGCCGTTCTACGCCGGGCGCGCCTCCTCGGTGGCCACCGGCATGCTCTGCTCCCGCTCCTCCGGCGGCTCGCCCCCCAGCTGGTCCGCCAGCCGCTCGGGGGCCACCACCGTCACCGCCCCGCCGCTTCGCTTGGCCAACCCGCTGGCCGACAGCCGGGCCACCACCAGCGACACCGACTCGCGCGTGGCGCCCACCATCTCGCACAGCAGCCGGTACTCCCCGGCGTCGAAGGTGAGGGGCTGCCCCGCCTGCGCGTCGGCCCGCGTCTCGGCGGCCCGCAGGATGGCGCTCACCAGGCGCTGCTCCACGCTCTGCGTCACCAGCTCGCGCGTGCGCTCCAGGAGCGCGGCATGCTCGGCCGCCATCTGGCCGAACAGCGCCATGGCCAGCTGGGGCCGCTCGCGCACCAGCGCCCGCACCCGGGCGCGGCCCAGATGCAGCGTGGCCGCGTCATCCTCGGCACGCGCATCGGTTGCGTACACGCCGTTATCGGCCAATCCTTCGCCACCGAAGGTCTCGCCGGGCATCGCGACCACGGGTACGAAGCCGCGCCCTCCCTTGATGCGGTTGCGCAGGATGATGCGCCCCCGCAAGACCACGAACACACCGTCCGCCGGCGAACCGCCGTCGTATACCGTGAAGCCCGCGGGCCACGTGGCTTTCGCCGCGTAGCCCGCGAGTGCCGACCGCTCGTCCTCGCTCAGTCGCTCTCCCGCTGCTCTCACTGCACCCTCCACCGCGAATCGCTCCACGACCATTGGACCGTCCCAATGCGCAATGTCTGGGCCGCATGCTCGATGAGCCGCGGTAGAGTCTGCCGTGGACTGCGCCTGCCGTTGGGACCCGTGCTCGCTGGTGCCCATGCCCGTTGACGATCCATCCGGTCGCGCCACGACCGTCGTGGTTCTCGGCGCCGACCTGCTGCTGGCGGCGATGCCGGCGACGGGCGTGCAGCTGATGCACGCCTGTCGTCGGGCGGGGTTCGACGTGGCCGTGCCGGCGAGCTGGGGCGACGAGGTGATCGCGCGCGAGTGCGCCGAGCGCGTCGCGGAGCGCGGCGACTCGCCGGCCATCCTGTGCGCCTGCCCGTACGTGGCCGACCGGCTGGCCACACGCACCGCCGAGCTGCATCGGTTCCTCGTCTCGGTCGTCGCGCCGCCGGTGGCCGCCGCCCGCTACCTGCGCGCGCTGGCACGCGGGGCGGCGCTGCACATCACCTACGTGGGCGCCTGCCCGTCGAGCTCGTCCCCGGAGATCGATCAGCACTTCGCGCCGGCCGCATTCCTCGGTTGGCTGGCCGAGCGCGGCGTGGAGCTGGCCGAGCAGCCCACGCTGTTCGACGCGCTGCTCACGCCGGACCGGCGGCGGCACCACTCGCTGCCCGGCGGGCTGCCGGTGCCGCAGACGCTCGCCGCCGAGGCGCACCCGCGCACCATCGTCGAGATCTTCGGGGAGGACTACGCGGCCGAGCTGGCGGAGCAGCTGATCCAGGGCGGCCGCGTGCTCGTGGACCTCGCGCCGCGCCTGGGCTGCGCCTGTGCCGGCGCCGCCGTGGGGGTGCACCCACGCACGGCCCGCGTGGTGCTCACCACGCTCGAGCCGCCGCGCTCGCTGGGCCCGGTGGTGGACCATTCGCTGCGCGTGCCGCTCGCGCTGCCCCTGGAGACGCCACCGGAATCGCCGCCGTCATCGCCTTCGACGCCGGTGCACCAGCCGTCGCCCGCCACGACCGGATGGCCGACTCGGCCACCGGCGCGCACGCCGGCTGGCACCCCGGCCCATTCGCCCGCGGTGGCGGAAGCGGCTGGGAGTGCGGCGCACGCCACTCCGCACGCTGGCACGCCCACCGTCACGCCGCGCGGTACGCCGGTGGTACCGCCGCCACGCTTGCCGCGACTCACGCCGGTGGGGGTGGCGCGCCTGAGCTCCACGGGGGTGCCGCGCGCGTTCGACGTGGACGGACGCCGACTGCCGCGCGCCTACGTGGCGGTTCGCCGCCGGTCGGCGCCCTACCTGCAGGCCGTCGCGACGCCACCGCCCCTGGCGGCCGTGTCGTACGACGGCTTCGTGGCGGGCATTGCCGCGACGGTGGCGCACGAGGTGCCGCACTGGCGCCTGCGGCTGGGTGAGGCCATCGCGTACTGGCACGAACAGGGCGTGGCCACGGCGGTGCTGGAGCGTGCCTACTCGCTGCCGAAGGCGCCCGACGTGGAAGGGCTGCTGGCGACGTTCGCGGCCGCCGTGGAGCGCCTGCTGGAGCTGGAGCGGCAGGCGGTGGCGCTGGATGCGAGCCTGGCTGGCGCGGAGGTGTTCCGCGATCCGGAGCGCGTGGCCGAGGCGGAGGAGATGGTGGTGGGCGCCGGGGCATGGGGTGAGCTCCTGTAGCGAGCCGCCGGCGGCGCCGGCCTGCGGATCGCCGATCACCGTCTGACGAGCGGGGGCCAGCGCGATGCGCTGGCCCCCGCTCTCCCTTCCCTACCCGGCTCCCGCTCGGCGCGGTGCGCCCGACCCTGGGGGTCGGGGTGCCGCGCTCGCGGTCAGCGCGTCAGCGCCTGCTCCGCCGCGCCGAGCGCCGCCGTCGCCTGGTCCACGCGCCGCACCAGGTCGGCCAGCTCCGCCGCCGTCAGCGCGGCGTCGCGGCTCTTGGCCGCTTCCGTGACCGACGGGAAGACGACGTTCGCGTAGCCGTTGTCCACGTCGGCGGCGTAGATCACGTTGCGCAGCCAGGGGCGGCCGCGCAGTCCCTCGGGGCGCACGACGGCGCGCTCCACCTGCAGTAGCGCCCGATTGGTGCGCTCGCGCACGGCGCGCGGCAGCTCGCCGGCGGCCAGCCGCTGGTCGCGCGCGCCGGCAAAGCTGGCCGCGGCGCGCTCCATCCGCTCGAAGGCGGCGCGCAGCGTGCCCGCGCCACCCGCCACGCCGTGCGCGGCCATCACCCGCTCCAGCGCCGGCACGTGTCCGCGCAGCGTGCGGGCGTACTCCACGTAGTCGTACGGCAGCACGTCGGCGTTGGCCAGGCGCAGGAGCATGGCCGCGCTGATGCGCGCCGCCGCCGCGTGGTACGCGTAGCTCGTGTCACCGAACTGCTCCATCCACGCCGGCGTGTCGTACGCGGAGTGATAGATGCCGCTCGGCCCGCCGAAGCCCCAGTCGGCATGTGGGATGCCCAGGTGGTTGTAGAAGCCCACGAAGTCCGAGCCGCCGCCCGGATCGCCCATCGCCGGCTCGAGCGAGTCGGCCACGCCGGCGTTGCGCCGCCACATGGCGTACACGCTGCCCTGCCCATTGGGATCCGGCACCTGCGCCGCCACGCTGCGCAGCGTGGAGCGCAGCGACGGTGAGCCGCCGCCACCGAAGCGCACGCCCTGCGCGGCCACGTCCTGGTTCAGGTACGCCACCCCGCCCTTCTGCAGCCGCAGCGAGTCGTCCTCCACGTGCTCGCTGGACCCGATCAATCCCCACTCCTCGGCGTCCCACGTGGCGAAGACGAGGGTGCGCTTGGGACGCACGCCCTGACGCGCCAGCTCGCCGAGCACGCGCGAGGCCTCCAGCACGCTCACCGTGCCGCTCACGTTGTCCGCCGCGCCCGCGCCCCAGCCATCGCGATGCGCGCCGATGACGATCATCTCGTCGGGGAACTCGCTGCCACGCAGCACGCCGAGCGTGTTCCAGATGGGCTTGAACGCGCGCGTGGCGGTGTCGTTCTGCACCAGCACGCGGGCGCGCACCGGGCCGGGGCCCGTGTGGTAGCGGAACGGCAGCCCGCCCTGCCACGCCTGCGGAATGCCCGTGCCGCGCACGCCGCGCAGCAGCTCGCTGGCATTGGCGTAGCCGATGGGAATCACCGGGATGCGGGGCACGTCCAGGCTGTCCACCGGCAGGCGGCGGGCGCCCTTCACGCTGGGCCAGCCCGGCGTGCTCGGGTCGCCCTGGCCGTTCATCACGCTGCCGCGCTGCACGCCCTGCGGCGGGCGCATGGGACCTTCGGGATACACGTCGCCACGCACGTAGCCGTCGTCCTGCGGATCGCTGTACATGAGGAGCGCGAGCGCGCCGTGCCGCTCCGCCTCACGCGCCTTGATGCCGCGAAACGAGCGTCCGTACCGGGCCACGGCGATCTTGCCCTTCACGCTCACGCCGAGCGAATCGAGCGTGGCGTAGTCCTCCACCAGGCCGTAGTTGACGTAGACCACCTCGCCCGTGACGTCGCCGCTGCCGCTGTAGCCGTTCACCGTGGGATACTGCGGCAGCGCGCTGTACGGATCGCCCGGCACGGGCCCTTCCTGCAGCGGCAGTTCCAGCGTGTCGGGCGCCACGCGCCACACGTGGGCGGCGGTGGGATGCGGCATCCACACGTCGTAGGTGCGCACCTGGGTCTCGAGGCCGAATCCCTTCATCTGCGCGATGACGTAGTCGCGCGTGCGCGCCTGCGCCTCCGTGCCGGCCACGTGCGGCTCGCGCGCGAGCTCACGCGCGTGCACCCGCACGCGCGCGGAGTCGGCCGCGGCGATGGCCTGCGTTTCCACGCGGCGCTGCCGCTCGGCGCCGGCGGCGGAGTAGCCGGGCAGCGACTGCTGCGCGGTGAGGGTGAGCGGAGTGAGGACGACGAGCGCACCAGCGCCGGCCGCGAGCGCGGCGGAGCGAACACGGGCTGCAAGCATGAAGCGAGTGGGTGAGAGGTGAGACGGGTGAGACAGGATGGAGCGACCGCGTCGTGCGGTCAGGTGCTGGGATCGGGGCCCGGTGTGCGGCGCCGCGAGTGAGCGATCGCCACGCGGCTCACGCCTCGTCCAGCGCGATCACCGCGTGCCGGATGGCCTCGCGCAGCCGCCGTTCGCGCTCGGGCCCCTCCGGTACCGACGCGCCGAGCGCGGCGAACTGCCGCGTCATCTCGTCGGCCACGTACGCCTCGGCCAGGCCGGTGGCACCCAGGCGCTCGAGGGAGCGCGCGGCCAGATGCCGGAGCAGCTGGAGGGTCTCGCGCTCCAGCGCTTCCAGCGCCGGCGGATCGGCCGCCGGCGTGAGCCGCGGGTCGCGCTTGCGGCGGCCGCCGTCGAACAGCGCGGTGATGGGCGCGAGGCGCACGGCGTACGAGCCCGGCGAGTGCTCGCGCACCGCGTGCACCACGCCGCGGCGCGAGAGCGCGGTGAGCAGCTTGCGCACCGCCTCGCGGATCACCGGCACGCCGTCCACGCTGCCCCGCCCCGCGCCGGTGATCACGAGCACCTCGCCGGCGCGCGCCATCTGCCGCTCGCGCAGCCATGCCTCGCACCGGGTCACCGCCTGCGCGGCCGTCGGCAGCCCCTCGCGCAGGTTGAGCGTGTGCGAGGGACCGAACTCGATCTCGTCGAACGCCTGGCGCAGGGAGCGGCGGGCGGAGACCGGAGCCTCCGGGGTGGAGCGTGGCGGCGACGGTCGGCGGGTCACGGCCGCCCGGCGGATGCCGGCTGCCGCAGCGCCTCGTGCAGCACGCGGCCGTCCAGTGGCTCGGTGGGCGGCACGCCCAGCACCGCCGCCAGCGTGGGCGCGATGTCCACCACGCGCACGATGCGATCGTACCGCCCGGGCCGGAACGGCGCGCCGTAGAACACCAGCGGCACGTTGGTGTCGTAATCGTGCGGCGAGCCGTGCTGCGCATAGGTGGCCGGGCCCCACACGCTGTACGGCTCCAGCGTCACCACGAGCGCCGGCGCGAAGGCCGGCGTGAACATGTGCAGCCACCGCCGCGCGACCGCGTCGCGGGTGGTGTCGGCCTTCGCGAGGTCGCCCCACAGGTCCACGCGCTGCACGCCCGGCACGCGCGCCACCGTGGTCGCGAACGCTCCGAGCACCGAGTCCACACTCACGCCGGCGCGGGCGAACGCCGCGCGGTCCACGCCGATCATCCCGTCCACGAAGGTGAACGCGGCCTCCGGCACGCCGCCCCGCGCGAGCGCGTCGCGCGCGGTCTCGTACTGTGGGGTCAGGTTCACCCGCTGCGCGCCGGCATTGGGGTCGCTCGACCGCACGCCGGGATAGGGCGCCACGCCGTGATCCGCGGTGAGCGCGACGATCACCCGTCCCGAGTCGCGGCCCGCGCCGAGGGTGTCGAGCAGGCGGCCGAGCAGGCGGTCCAGGCGCAGCACCTGATCGTGCAGCTCGCGCGAGTCCGGCCCGTAGCGGTGTCCCACCGCGTCGGTGGTGGAGAGGGAGATCGCGAGCAGATCGGTCTGCGGCCCCTCGCCCAGCCGGAGCTCGCGCATGCCCGTGAGGGCGAGCTCCATGGTGAGGTCGTCCATCCACGGGAACTCGGGGAACTGCCGCGCCGCCGAATCGGGATCGCTGGGCAGCACATGCGGAAAGAGGTAGCCGCGGCCGCCGCTCTCGGCGGGCACGCTGTCCGGCTCCGGGTACTCGCGCTCCGGCAGCAGCAGCGTCCAGGCCTGGCCGGCGCGGCTCTGCGGGATGCGTCGGGCGTTGAACGCGGTCACCCAGGTGGGAAGGGTGTCGGCGTAGTAGGTGCTGGTGGTGAAGCGGCCGTCGCCGGCGTACCAGTACGCCTGCTGGTGCGCGCGGCCCAGTGGCAGGATGGCGCCGCGATCCTTGCGCGACACCGAGAGGGCGCGCGCGCGCGGGTCCGCGGTGCGCATCCAGTCGATGAGCGTGCTCCCGCGAAAGCGGAAGGGCGAGGCGCCGGTGCCGCCGCCGCCGAGCAGGGGGGCCTGCGGGTCGGCCACGCCGGCGGAGTTGCGCGCGATGCCCGTGTGGCTCGGAAAGCGTCCGGACAGAGTGCTCGCGTGTCCCGGTGCTGTCTCGGTGTTGGCGTGATCCTGTGCCCCTGTGAACTCGGCTCCCTCGCGGTAGAGCCGTCCGAGCCCGCCGGTGAGCTGCCGCTGGAAGCGGTCCGCATAGTCGGCGCGGAGCTGGTCCACGGTGATGAGGACCACAAGGCGTGGCGGCTCGTGGCTCGCAGCGCGCGCGGACGGTTGGGCGTGGGCCGCGGTCGCCGTGACGACGAGGGCAGCGACCGCGCCGATGCAACGAGGGCGCATGGTGGTCCGGGAAGGGAGGGCGCGGGCGCGCCGTGACGGCGCGCGGGGGGCCGAAGCATGGCGACGGCGGGTGCGGGCCGGCCGCCGCCAGCCTACCCCTTCAAGAAACACGACCACCCGGCGCCGGCACAAGGCCGGGCCCGCCCCGCGCCGGTCAGCCGCTCAGAACTTCAGCCCGAGGGTGATGGGCACCACCGTGAGATCGGCGCCGGTCGCGAGGACGTGCTGCACCCGCGCTTCGAGCGTGGCGCTCACCCGGCCGGCGGACAGCTGCACGCCGGCGCCCGCCGAGAGCCCGGGGCGGAGCACCGGGTCGCGGCGCGAGGTGACGCGCCCCTGCTCGCCCAGATCCACCGTCTCCTCGCCGCGCAGGTAGTAGCCGCCCACGCCGCCCAGCAGGTATGGCACCGGGCCGCCCCCGGCTCGCGGGAACGGGCGCACCACGCTCGCCACGCCCGACAGGTAGTCCAGGTGCCCCGAGAGCTCGGCGAAGCCGTCGTTCTGCAGCGCGAAGCGCGCGCCCCCCACCTCGCCGCGCAGCCGCACCGGCGAGGCCCAGGGGCGCAGTTCGGCGAGGAGCGCGGCGTCCATGCCCAGGGAGAGCGTCTGCTGGTAGTCGCCCACGGGTACGGTAGGCCCCGCCCGCAGCTCCACCGTGAGTCTCATGGGGCGGGGCGCGGCAGGCGCGGCGCCCCGCAGGCCGTCGGTGCTCTGCGCTCCGGCGGTTGCGCCGGCGGCGAGCACGAGGAGCGCTGCGGTGAGGGAGAGAGCGGGTATGGTCACGCAGGGCTCCAACGCGAGGACGAGGCCAGGGGGGCGAATGCATGAAACGCGTTGAAAAACAACGCCGCGGCACGGGCATTTCAGTGGCTCTGGCGCGGAATGTCGCAGCACTCGTGGCACGGGCGCAACAGTATACGCGTTGAGGCCGTGCTACGCTCGCTTGTCCGGGAGGCCCGGTTCGGCTTCCCGGCGCCGCGCGCACGACAGAGGCGACGCTGCCACCGTCGATGCCCCGTCCGCGGGCTCGCCCGCGGAGCAGGATCATCCTCCCTCAGGAGCCATGGTATGCTGAACGCTGTCAAACGCGGTGCGCTCGCTGCCGCCGCCACCATCACGCTCGCGTCGGTCGCCGGCGCACAGGGCCGTCCGCTGGAGATGGGGCTCGACGCCGGCGTGGTCTTCGGCCTGGGCGACCAGTCGTCGGTGGACATCACGCTGCCCGCGTCGCGGGCCCGCGTGGGCTTCTTCCTCGCCGACACGCGGTGGTCCATCGAGCCGGCGCTGGGCTTGAGCTATACGAAGGTGGAGGACACGGACGGGATCTTCACCTACGACGTGGAGCTGGGAGCGCTGTACCACTTGCGGCCGTTCATCGTGGCGACCGCGGACGAGAACGAGGTCATCGCCCGCGTCAACGCGCCGTATGTCCGTCCGTTCGTGGGCTTCACCGGCTTCACCGGCGGCGACACGGACGACAACGAGTTCAGCGTGGGCGCGGGATTGGGCATCAAGATCCCATGGCGACGGCAGATCGCCTGGCGACTGGAGGCGAACGCGGGCTACGGCTTCAGCAACGATGCGTTTCGCCTCGGAGCGCTGGCCGGCTTCTCGTTCTTCACGCGGTGATCGCGCCGCGGATGGCGGTGAACATCAGGGAGGCCTGGAAGACATCGTCTTCCAGGCCTCCCTGATGTTCATGTCGTTCTCCCAGCCCAGAGTGACCGCACGCCGGAGCGATCGCGATCATCTCGTCGACGGCTTCGGCCCAGACCACTTCGCGCCGCCCGATCGAGCTCGGCATCGATGCGGGCCTCTCCGTCAGTCTGGACGAGCCGAACCTCACGACCATCAGCCTTCCCGGCCAGCACTTTCCGCATTGCCTTCTTCGCGAGCGACCGGGTCTCGCTCGAGCCGTCCGTCCGCCTCACCTATGGACGCCACGTACGCACACGGCCTCGAGGCCGACGATATCGGAAGCACGGACGCCCTCGGTGTCTCGGTGGGGCTGTCGTTCTTCACGCGGTAGCCGCACTCGACCGACCCCGGCGTACGAAGGCTCTGGCCGTATGATCGTGCCACCGCACACGACGCGTCACGCACGGAGCGAACAGGCCATGCCCGATCGTACGACGCCATCTCCGGTGCGGCCGTGGATGCGGCCTCGATGCGCTCCTGGGAAGTGCCGGCGCCCAGAAGGATGCGGGACTCAGCTCGGCTGAGACACCGATGTCGCGTATGGACTCACGGCGACAGGATCACCATCCGGATTCTTCGAGCCGATGGCACGCGCCGGGATTCTCTCGTGCGCGTGCGTTCTACCTCGGGTACGGACCAGGCGGTCGACTCGGGGAGGAACAGCCGCAACCAGACGGCATTCCTCGACAGGTTCGCCGGGATACTCGAGACGACAGTGCGCGACCGAGCATGCTGCGCCGACGGAACGCAGAACGCCCCCGACCGGGTCACCGGTCGGGGGCGTTCCGTCTCACTGCGGCTCGATCAGTCGATCAGAACGTGATCCCGAAGACGATCGGGATGTAGCTGGCCGCGTCTTCGGTGAAGATCGTGTTCCAGCGCACCTCGACGTACGTGTTGAAGCCGCTCATGGGGAACTGCAGGCCGCCGCCGCCGTTGAGCGCGAACTTGGTCTGGCTGTCCGACCCATTGCCGGCATCCAGATTGTAGAGGCCGACGCCGCCGGTGAGGTACGGCTTGATGCCAGCGTTGTTGGCGATGGTGAGGATCGCGTTCGCGTCGGCGCCGAAGAGCTTGAGGTCGTCGCCCGCGTTGGCGCCGAGGCTCTGGTACTGCACGCCGAGGCGGAAGCCGACGGGCATCGCGGCCGGCTGGAAGCCGAGCGTGCCCATGATGTTGTAGCCGACATCGTAGCCGTCGAGACGATCGCCCACCGGGGCCGCCGCACCGCCCGCGATGCCGAAGTTGATGCTGCGCGCCGCATCCATGCTCTGCGCCTGAGCCACGCCCGAAGCCGCTGCAACGGCCAGGGTGGCGCCGGCGATCACACCAAGAACACGCTTCATGTCGTTCTCCAAGATGGGTATGGTTCTGCTGCACCACGAGCCAGAGCCGAGGGACCTCATGTCCGGTGCACGACGGCCCGCAGCGCCGCAAACTTGCAGGCTTGCGAGAGCAAAGGCAACTCCCGCGGCGATCCCTACGTGATCGCGGTCACCGGTGTGTCAGCAGAGACTCCATCACCACCCGCAGCGGTCACGCCGCCGCGGCAAATCGCTTCGCGTGCGACGCGGCGACGAACCGCGTGACGCACACTTCGGGGCACGCGAAGCGGCGCAGGCACGACATGCAGTCGCGGCGGATCTTCTCGGGATAGCGCGCGCGATCGCTCACGCCGTAGCCCACCGCCTCGAAGAACGCCGGCGTGGTGGTGAGGGCGAAGAGCTCCTCCACGCCGCGCCGCTCGGCCAGCTGCTCCACCGCCTGCACGATGTGGCGGCCCAGTCCGCGACCCTGCGCCTCGCGCGACACGGCGACGCTGGCCACCTCGGCCAGCGACGGCGAGTATTCCTTGAGCGCGCCGCACGCGAGCATGCGGCCGCGCGCGTCGCTGGCCACCACGAAATCCTGCAGCGCGAGCTCGACCGAGGCCGGCGTGCGGGCGAGCATGATCTTCTCCGCCGCGTACTCGTTGATGAGCGCCACGATGCCCTCCACGTCGGCGGGCCGGGCCATGCGGATGATGATGTCGTCGGTCACGCCAGTACCTCTTCGAGGATCGCGAGCCCGCGCGCGAGGTCGTCGCGGGTGGCGACGAGCGGCGGAAGGAAGCGGACGGTATGCTCGCCGGCCGAGACGAGGAGGAGGCCGGCGTGGAGCGCGCGGGTGACGATGGCGGCGGCGGGCTCGTGCACGTCGATGCCCCAGATGAAGCCCACGCCGCGCACGGCGCGGATCTTCCCGGTGCGTTCGGCGAGCGCGCGCAGCTGCTCGCCGAACCAGGCGCCGGTCTGGGTGACGTGGGCGAGCATCGCGGGCTCGCTCACGCGCGCCAGCACGTGATTGGCCACCGTGGCCACGAACGGCCCGCCGCCGAAGGTGGAGCCGTGGTCGCCCGGCTTCATGGCGGCGGCCACCCGGTCCGTCATCAGGATGGCGCCCATGGGCAGACCGCCGGCCAGCGGCTTGGCGAGCGTCAGGATGTCCGGCGTGACGTTCGCGTGCTCGTAGGCGAAGAGCGTTCCGGTGCGGCCCATGCCGCACTGGATCTCGTCGAACACGAGCAGGATGTCGCGGTCCAGCGTGAGCTCGCGCAGCCAGCGCAGGAAGCCGGCATCGAGCACGCGCACGCCGCCCTCGCCCTGCACCGGCTCCACGATCACCGCGGCCACCGTCTGTGCGTGCAGCACCGCGGCCAGCTCGTCGCGGTCGCGCTCGGCGATGGAGATGCCGCCGGCGAGCGGGCGGAACGGCAGGCGGTACGCCGGACGGTCCGTGGCGGCGAGCGTGGCGAAGAGGCGTCCGTGGAAGGAGCCGCGCAGCGCCACGATCTCGTGCTTGCCGGCGCCGTCGCGCGAGCGTCCCCACTTGCGCGCGAACTTGAACGCGCCCTCGTTGGCCTCCGCGCCCGAGTTGCAGAAGAACACCTGGTCGGCGAACGAGCTCGCCACCAGCCGCTCCGCCAGCTCCTCGCCCGGCTGCGTGCGATAGAGGTTGGAGGTGTGCACCAGCCCCGCGTCCACGGCGCGCTGCAGCGCCGCCGTGAGCCCGGCGTCGCCATAGCCCAGCGCGTTCACGGCGATGCCGCTCGTGAAGTCCAGGTACGCACGCCCGTCGGCGTCCAGCAGCTCCACGCCGCGCCCGCCCACGAAGGTCACCGGCGCGCGCGAGTACACGGGGAGCAGCGCCCCGCACGCGGGCGGGGCAGGGGGCTGCAGGAGCGCGGACGACGTAGCCATCAGACGTAGATAGGAGAGAGGGTGATCCGGGTACCGCGGCTGCCGTCACGCACCGCACCGATGTCGCCGATGCGCACGCTGCCCACGCCGCTGGCGAGCGCGGCGTGCGCCGCCTGCAGCTTGGCCGCCATGCCGCCCGCGGCCACGCCGTCCGCGACCAGCGCCCGTGCCTGCGCGACGTCCAGCTGCGCGAGCACGGCACCGTCGGCCAGCACGCCGGGCACGTCGGCCAGGAAGAGCAGCTCGTCGGCCGAGAGCGCGGCGGCGAGCGCGGCGGCGGCGTCGTCACCATTCACGTTGAGCGCCTCGCCGTAGCCGCCGGACGCGTCGCGCGCCAGCGGCGAGACCACCGGCACGAAGCCGCCCGCCATGAGGTGCGCGAGCACGCGCGGCTCCACGCGCGTCACCTCGCCCACGCGGCCCAGCTGCTCGCGCGCCACCGGGCGCGCGGCCAGCAGGCCCGCGTCCTCGCCCGAGAGGCCCACGGCGTCCACGTCGTGCGCGAGGAGCGCGCTCACGAGACGCTTGTTGATGGTGCCCGAGAGCACCATCCGCACGACCTCGAGATCGGCGGCGCTGGTCACACGCCGCCCACCCACGAAGCGCGGCTCCACGCCCATCCGGCGCTGGAGCTGGCTCACCTCGTCGCCGCCGCCGTGCACCAGGCACACCTGGCCCGGCCACTCGCGGCAGAGCAGCGCGAGGGCGGCGGGGAGCTGCGGATCCTGCTGGGCTCGGCCGCCCAGCTTCACGACGCGGGTCATCGGGGCAGCCCCGCCGTCTCGTCCAGGCCGAGGACGCGGTTGGCGTTCTGCAGCGCCTGGCCGGCGGCGCCCTTCACCAGGTTGTCGATGGCGGCCATCACGACGAGCGTGGGCTGGCGCACGTTCTCGGCGGCGCGCACGGCGATGCGCACCACGTTGCGGTGCACCACGTCGCGCAGCGACGGGAGCTCGTCGGTGACCTCGACGAACGGCTCGTTGGCGAAGCGCTGGCGCCAGAGCTCCACCGGGTTCTCCAGCGGGCGCGCGAGCGGCACGGTGAGCGTGGCCAGGATGCCGCGCGCCACGGGGAGCAGGTGCGGCGTGAAGAGCACGTCGGCGTCGGTGCCCCAGCGCGCGAGCGTGGCGCGCATCTCGGCCAGGTGGCGGTGCCCGTTGCCCACGGCGTAGGCGCGGTAGTTCTCCGTCACCTCGCCGAAGAGCAGCTCGGGCTTGGGGGACGAGCCGGCGCCGGTGACGCCGCTGGCCGCGGCCACGCCGATGGTGCCGCCGGGCAGCACGAGCCCCTGCTCGGCGAGCGGCAGGAGGGCGAGCAGGATGGCCGTGGGGTAGCACCCCGGGTTGGCCACGACGGCGGCGCCGGTGAGCTCGTCGCGGGCCACCTCGGTGAGGCCGTAGGGCACGTGCACCGGGGCGCCGTTGCCGGGGCGCAGGTCGGCGGAGAGGTCCACGACGTGCGCGCCGTGCTCGCTCACGCGCGTCACCCAGGGCGCGGAGGTGCCGTGGGGCAGCGCGCTGAACACGAGGGCCACGCCGTCGAGCGCGACGTCTTCGGGGGCGACGAAGGTGACGTCCTGCCCGCCCAGGCGCACCCGCTCACCGCGCCGGCCATTGGCCGACGCGAAGCGCAGGGCGAGCCGCGGGTGCCCCGCCACGAGAGCGCAGAGCTCCCGTCCCGCGTAGCCGGACGCACCCAGAACACCGACAGGGATTTTATTCACCCGGAATGCATATTGATGCAGGGGGGCGCTGTCAACGGGTAGGGGCGCCGGGCGGCGCGATCGGCGGGCGGCGGACGGGGTTACGCTCGCCCCGGCGCGCGCGCTATCCTCTCCGCATGGCCAGCAAATACGAACGGCATGAGGCGATCCGCGAGACCATCAAGGCGCGGGCGGTGGCGAGCCAGGAGGAGCTGCGCAAGCTCCTGCGGCAGCGGGGATGGGACGTGACGCAGTCCACGCTCTCGCGCGACCTGCGGGAGCTGCGGCTGGCGCGGGTGCCCACCGCGGAGGGCATGCGCTACATGCTCACCGACGGCGACGGGGACAAGCACCGCATGGTGCTGGACACGCTGCTGCCGCAGCTCTTCGCGTACGTGGACGGCGTGGGGGAGCTGCTGGTACTGCACACCCTGCGCGGCGCGGCGCAGACCATCGCCGAGGCGCTGGACGAGGAGGATTGGCCCGACGTGCTGGGCACCATCGCCGGCGACGACACGATCCTCGTCATCTGCCGGTCGTCGGCGGCGCGCGAGCGGCTGACGCGCCGCATCCGGACGCTGGCGAAGGTGAGCGAGTAGCGGCGGGTCGGGTCCGGCGGGCGGGAGCAGGCGAACGGCTGACCGACTCCGCACGCGGACCGGCCTGCGGCCGGCGCCGCCGCCGGTCCGCGTGCACCGAGGTTCCCGGGCCGCTCCACCCTCCCGGCGCCGGCCCCGGCACGCGCGGGCCCCCCGATTCCGGCTCGCCGAACCCACCGAGCCCGCCGCGCCCCTGGCGGCGACCCGTGCCAGCGCCGGTCCCGGGCTCCAGGCCTCCGGCCCCGATCCTGGCCCCGCCCGGCTCCCATTGACGACCGCCGCCACCATCGCTAATTATGCAAGCGCACTGAATAACTATTCCATACCCGCGGAGCTGCCGCATCATGAAGACCATCGTCCTCGCCTACTCGGGCGGCCTCGACACCTCGATCATCGTTCCCTGGCTGCGCGAGCACTACTCGGCTCGGGTGGTCTGCGTCGCCGCCGACATCGGTCAGGGCGGCGAGGAGCTCGCGGGCGTGCGCGAGAAGGCCATGGCGTCCGGCGCCGCGGAGTGCTACGTGGAGGACCTGCGCGAGGAGTTCGTCCGCGACTACGTGTGGCCCACCCTGCGTGCCGGCGCCATCTACGGCCGCAAGTACCTGCTCGGCACCTCCATGGCCCGGCCGCTCATCGCGCGGCGGCAGGTCGAGGTGGCGCGCCGCGTGGGCGCCGACGCCCTCGCCCATGGCTGCACCGGCAAGGGCAACGACCAGGTGCGCTTCGAGCTCACCTACGCCGCCTTCGCCCCGGACCTCCCGGTGATCGCGCCGTGGCGCCTGTGGGACATCCGCAGCCGCGAGGACGCGATCGCCTACGCCGCGGCGCGCAACATCCCGGTGTCCGCGACCACCACCAAGATCTACTCGCGCGACCGCAACATCTGGCACATCTCGCACGAGGGCGGCGTGCTGGAGGATCCGGCGTCGGTGCCGCCGGACGACCTCTTCATGCTCTCCAACTCGCCGCAGGCCGCGCCCGACGCGTCCGAGGACGTCACCATCGGCTTCGAGCGGGGCACCCCGGTGACCGTGAACGGCGTGGCCATGGACCCGGTGACGCTGCTCACCGCGCTCAACGCCATCGGCGGCCGTCACGGTGTGGGCCGCATCGACCTGGTGGAGGATCGCATGGTGGGCATGAAGTCGCGCGGCGTCTACGAGACCCCGGGCGGCACCCTGCTCTACACGGCGCACTCGGAGCTGGAGCAGCTCGTGCTCGACCGCCGCACGCTGGCCGCCAAGGACCTCATCGCCCCGCGCTACGCGGACCTGGTGTACGAGGGGCGCTGGTGGACCACCGAGCGCGAGTCGTACGACGCGTTCGTCGCGGTCACGCAGGAGCGCATCACGGGCACCGTCACGCTCCGCCTGTACAAGGGCAACGCGACCATCGCCGGCCGCGCCAGCGAGCACGCCCTCTACGACGAGCGCTTCGTCACCTTCGGCGAGGACGACGTCTACGAGCAGAGCGACGCCGCGGGCTACATTCGCCTGTACGGCCTCTCGCAGCGCGTGCGCGCGCTCAAGGACCAGGAGCTGGCCGCCGCTGCCGAGGCCAAGGCGGACGCGGAAGCCGAGGCGAACGAGGCGGCGGGAGCGGGGGCGCTCGCCGTCGCATGACGGCGGGCACGCACAAGCTCTGGGGCGGCCGCTTCACCACCGGGCCGGCGGCCGCGCTCGACCGCCTGAACCGCTCCATCGGCACCGACTTCCGCCTGTGGCCGCACGACGTGCGGCTCTCCAAGGCGTGGGCCGTGGCGCTCTGGCAGGCGGGCGTGCTCACGCTCGCCGAGAGCCGTGAGCTGGAGCGCGGCCTGGACATCGTGGCCGAGCGCATCGCCGCCGGCGCGCAGCCGGTGGCCACCGACGAGGACGTGCACACGATGATCGACCGCCTGCTGCACGAGGCGGTGGGCGAGGTGGCGTCCAAGCTGCACACGGGACGCAGCCGCAACGACCAGGTGGCCACGGCCACGCGGCTGTGGACCATGGACGCCTGCCTGGAGCTGGACGCCGCGGTGCGCCTGCTGCAGCAGACGATGCTCGCCAAGGCCGAGACGCTGCAGGACGCGCTGATGCCGGCCTACACGCACCTGCAGCGCGCGCAGCCGGTGCTGGTGGCGCACTGGCAGCTCTCGCACTTCTGGCCGCTGGAGCGCGACCGTCAGCGTCTGGCCACGGCGGCGCGCTCGGCGGCGGTGCTGCCGCTGGGCGCCGGCGCCATCGCGGGATGCGCGTTCCCGGTGTCGCGCGTGCTGCTGCAGGGCAGCCTGGGCTTCGCCGGCGTCACGCCCAACAGCATGGACGCCGTGGCGGACCGCGACTTCGTGGCCGAGGTGCTCTTCGCCTGCTCGCTGATGGCGGCGCACCTCTCCAAGCTGGCCGAGGACCTCATCCTGTTCGGCTCGAGCGAGTTCGGGTTCGTGCGCTTCGGCGATCGCTTCAGCACGGGCTCGAGCATGATGCCGCAGAAGCGGAACCCGGATGCGCTGGAGCTGGCGCGCGGCTCGGGCGGCCGGCTGCTGGGCGACCTCACGGCGCTGCTGGCCACGCTCAAGGGGCTGCCGAGCGGCTACAACAAGGACCTGCAGGACGACAAGCGCGTGCTGTTCGACGCCGTGGACACGATGCTCCTCGTGCTGCCGGCTGTCGCCGGCACGCTGGACGAGCTGACGTTCGACCGCGGGCGCATGCGCGCGGCGGTGTCGAGCACGATGATGGCCACCGACCTGGCCGACTACCTGGTGACGCGCGGCGTGACGTTCCGCGAGGCGCACGAGGCGGTGGGTGGGCTGGTGCGCGAGAGCGAGCAGCGCAACTGCGGCCTGGACGAGCTGCCGGCCGAGGTGATCGCGGCCGCGCACGCGAGCTTCGGGGCCGATGCGGCAGTGTGGCTGGGCGCCGAGTTCTCGGTGGCCCGGCGCGAGGTGGAGGGCGGCACCGGACCCGAGGCGGTGCGCGCGCAGCTGGTGGCGGCCCGCCGCGCGCTGGAGCCGCCGGCCGAGGTGACGCGCGGGAACGAGCTGCGGCTGGACGTGGCGTAGGCGTCGCACGGCCGCATGATGCACGAAGGGCCCGCGCTCGCTCGAGCGCGGGCCCTTCGTGCGATCGAGCGCGCCGCGCCGGTGCCAGATGCGCCGCGCACCTCCAGAGGCGGCGTCGGCAGTATCGAGCCGATTGCGGGTGCGCCCGGCGTCGAGGGGCGCGCGGCGCTCGCCGGCCGGGTAGTCGCCGGCCGCGCGATCGAGGCGGAGACCGCCGTGGGTCTGGCGGAACGCCTCGCGCTGCCAGAGAATCATGCCCATGAGCGCCGTCAACGTTTCGGGCGTTGCCGCCGTCCTCTCGCCGACCCGACCGTGGCCTGCCGACGAGTCCTCGCTTCCCCCGCATGAGCGTGTCGCGAGCTGACGTCGGTCCGCCACGTATCTGATAGGCGAGTAGATCCTGATCGCCATGAGCATCCGGACGCTAGTCGAATGGGCACGGCCCGGGGGCCTGGCGATCGCCCTTCCCAATCCCGCACCCTGGTGCCGAATGAGCCTGTTCACTCGCAAGTCCATCGACGAGCTGCAGGCCGACGCCGCCAGCGAGAGCGGCCAGACCCTCGTCCGTGCGCTCGGTCCGTTCAACCTCGTCGCGCTCGGCATCGGGGCCATCATCGGCACCGGCATCTTCGTGCTCACCGGGAGTGCCGCTGCGCAGTACGCCGGGCCGGCCATCGTGCTCTCCTTCATCGTGGCCGGCATCGGTTGCAGCTTCGCGGGCCTCTGCTACTCCGAGTTCGCGGCCATGATCCCGATCGCCGGCAGTGCCTACACCTACGGCTACGCCACGCTCGGCGAGCTGGTGGCGTGGATCATCGGCTGGGACCTCATCCTCGAATACCTGTTCGGGGCCGCGACGGTGGCCGTCGGATGGTCCGGCTACGTGGTCTCGTTCCTGCGCGACATCGGGATCGACATCCCACCGCAGTGGTCCAACGCGCCCGGCCTGGAGCTCGTGCAGTTACCGGGCAGCAGCTCCTGGGTGGCGGTGACCGAGCAGCTCAGGAATCAGCTCGCCAGCCAGGGGGTGAATCTGGCCACGCTCTCGCACGCGACGGGCGTCTTCAACCTCGTGGCGACGATGGCGATCGCGCTCGTCACGATTCTCCTCGTCATCGGCATCCGGGAGTCCGCGCGCTTCAACAATGCGGTGGTGGTGATCAAGCTGTTCGTGATCCTCGCGTTCATCCTCGCCGGCGGCTACTTCCTCCTTCGCAACCCCGAGCGGGCGGCGGACAACTGGACGCCGTTCATCCCACCGCGCGAGGGCGACTGGGGGCACTACGGTTTTGGCGGCATCCTCCGGGCGGCCGGCGTCATCTTCTTCGCCTACATCGGCTTCGACGCCGTGTCCACGACGGCGCAGGAAGCCCGGAACCCGCAGCGCGACATGCCCATCGGCATCCTCGGCTCGCTCGTCGTCTGCACCATCCTCTACATCCTGGTCTCCGGGATCCTCACCGGCCTGGTGCCGTACAGCCTGCTCAACGTGGCCGAGCCGATCGCGGTGGGCATCGAGGCCACCGGCTACGTCGGGCTCCGCGACCTGATCAAGATCGGTGCGATCGCCGGCCTGAGCTCCGTGATGCTGGT
>DATANT010000121.1:0-1622 GCA_036266115.1 Gemmatimonadaceae bacterium
TGTCGTAGTACGAGATCGTCACCGGTCCCACAAACCCCCTCAGGTCGAACTGCGCCGCAGCCGGCGTGGGCAGAGCGAGTCCGATGACGAGGGCTGTCATGCCGACGAGTCGTCGTGTCATGGGTGTTCTGGTCCGTGGAGATGCATGCGGACCACCATGCACGACGCGTTCGTGTCGCGCGGTCGTCGCGCTTGGTCCAGGCCAGTGCCGTCTCTCGCCGAGCCCCTGGGTCGGACCGGTCTGGAGGTCCAGGGCGAGCGGACTGGGTTGGCGCTGGGATTGGCGTACTTCGCCGCGACGACGCGCACCATCGACTCGACGGGCAAGCCGGACCTGATAGCCTCCAGCGCGAGGCGCCCCCCCGCCGCGGGAGCGGCCGGGTAGCTTACACGTGTCGCCCTACCCGCGACCTCGTATCGTTCTCTCTGACCTGGACCTCCTCCATGGCCGCGTACGGCTACCTGCTCGCTGGACTCGTGATGGGCCTCTTCGCGCTGGTGGCGAGCTCCTCGCTCGTCGTGGCGGGGCTCTGTGCTCTCGTCGGCGTCGTGGCCGGCTATGCCATGCTGCCCGTGATCGCCCTCGACTTCGCCAATCTCCCGATGCTCGCATTCGCCGGCGCGATGCTCGGCCTCGCCGCCGCACGTGCCGGCCATCAGCGGCGGACGCCCCGCGCGACGATGGGCAGTGCCCTCGCCGTGGCGTTGGCCCTGGGCTGGCTCATCGTGCTGCCGATGGCGACGAGCACCCCGATGCTGCATGCCGGCGCCTACCGCGCGCTCATTGGGCCGGTCGACACGCTGCGGAACGCGCCGGATCTCGCACCAGTGGACCCGGCCCACGTGCGGATGGTTGACGGACGGCTCGCGGAACGCCTGGCGGAACGCGTGCTCGGCGAACGCGGCGCGCTCGGCAGCCAGGTGACGGTCGGCACCATGGACCTGCAGGTCGTGCGCGGCGAGTGGTGGTGGGTCGCGCCGCTCAACCACGCCGGCTTCTTCCGCTGGCTCGAGAACCGGGCTGGCACGCCGGGCTACGTGATGGTGTCCGCCACCGACAGCCGCGACGTGCGGCTCGTGACGACGCTCGATGGGGCGCCGCTCGCGCTCCGCCACAACGCGGGCGCCTGGCTCGGGGACGTGCCGGCGCGCCACCTGTACGCGAACGGCTACGCCACGCGTGGCCTGATCGACTTCTCCTTCGAGATCGACGACGACGGCCGCCCGTTCCTGGTGGCCACGGAGATCGAACACCGCGTGGGCTTCAGCGGAGCGACGCCGGTCGGGGCGGTCATTCTCGACGTGCAGACGGGCGCGCACACGCGCTGCGCCATCGCGGACTGCCCGGCGTGGGTGGACCTCATTCAGCCGACGGAGCTCGTCACCGCGCGCATCAACGACTGGGGCGAGTACGTGCACGGGTGGTTCAACCCGTCCAAGAAGAACCAGCTGGCCGCGACCGCCGGCACGGCGCGCATCCTCGACCGCGCCGGGCACCAGTTCCACTACACCGGCATCCGCTCGGCGAGCGCGGACCGCGGCACCACCGGCTACATGCTCGTCGACACCCGCACGGGCGCGGCCACCTACTACCTGCAGGCTGGCGCCACCGAAGAAGCGGC
>DATANT010000122.1:0-10341 GCA_036266115.1 Gemmatimonadaceae bacterium
GGCGCCTCGGACATCGTCTGCGCCGCCCAGTCGCGCGCGCCGCGCATCACGCGGTGCTGGCGCTCCGGCGAGAACCCCTGAAACGCGCCCGGCGCCACGAACGCGTCCATGAGGATCGCCATCCCACGCTCGTCGTCGCCCGCGCGGAACGCCGCGCCGGCTGGAAAGAACGCACCGGTGAGGAAGGCGTTCAGCAACTCCGCGCCACCGGGCTCCTCGCGCGCCAGGCCGAGTAGCGGCGGCTCGGCCAGCACCAGCGAGCGCACGACCTCGGGGTGGCGCACGGCCAGGAACAGCGCCGCCGACGCGCCGATGGACGCGGCCACGATGTGCGCCGGTCCGAGCCCGAGCACGCGCAGCAGCTCGTGCAGATCCTCGGCGTCGGTGGTGGCCGAGTAGTCGGGGACGATGGGCGCGTTGTGGTTGGGCGCGGCGTAGCGGCGGCTGTACGCCACCACCCGGTGGTGCTCGGCGAACGGCGCGAGCTGCTGCCGCCAGTAGTGATGGTCCTTGCCGCCGCCGTGCACGAAGACGACCGGCGAGCCGTCGTGACCGCGCTCCACGTAGTGCAGCCACACGCCGGCGTCCAGGAGCGCGACGGAGCGTTCACCGTGGGATTCTCGCGTGGTGCTCACCCCGGCACCACCGCCGTCGCCTCGATCTCCACCCGCGCGCGCTCCTCCACCAGCGCGCTCACCATCACCACCGCCATGGCCGGGTAGTGGCGGCCGATGATCTCGCGGTACGCCACGCCGATCGCCCGGCGCGCGCCCATGTACTCGTCGCGGTCCACGAAGTACCAGGTGAGGCGCACCAGGTGCTCCGGCCCCGCGCCGCCGGTGCGCAGCACGGCCATCACGTTGCGCAGGGCCTGCGCGGTCTGCGTGGTCACGTCGTCGCTGGTGAACGTGGCGGTGGTGGGGTCCCACCCCACCTGACCGGCGGTGACCACGAGGCGGCCGGTGGCGATCACGCCGTGGGCATGGCCCACCGGGCGCGCCCAGCCCTCGGGGTGGAGCGACTGCGGCATGCCGTCGTGGGCTGGCGTGCGCTCGCTCACGCCGCGCCCTCCCGCAGCCGGAACCGCTGCAGCTTGCCGGTGGCGGTGCGCGGCAGACTCTCCACGAACGTCAGGCGTCGGGGATACTTGTACGGCGCGATCTCGTGCTTCACGAAGTCCTGCAGCTCGTGCGCGAGCATGGCGCTGGGCGCCACGCCGCTCTTCAGCACCACGAAGGCCGACACCACCTGGCCACGGTCCTCGTCCGGCAGGCCCACCACCGCGCACTCCTGCACGTGGGGATGCAGCAGGAGCGTGCCCTCCACCTCGGGGCCGCAGATGTTGTAGCCGGCGGAGACGATCATGTCGTCGGTGCGTGCCTGGTACCAGAAGTAGCCGTCTGCGTCCATGAGGTACGAGTCGCCGGTGAGGTTCCAGCCGTCCTGCACGTAGGCGCGCTGCCGCGCCACGTCGCGCATGTAGCGGCATCCGGTGGGCCCGCGCACCGCGAGCCGCCCGATGGTGCCCGGCGGCACCTCGCGCCCCTGCTCGTCGATCACGCGGGCCTCGTAGCCGGGCACCGGGAGCCCGGTGGCGCCGGGCCGGATCGCGTCGCCGGACGCGCTGATGAAGATGTGCAGCAGCTCGGTGGCGCCGATGCCGTCGATGATACGGAGGCCGGTGGCGCGATGCCACGCCTCGAACGTCGCCAGCGGCAGCGTCTCGCCCGCCGAGACGCAGAGACGCAGGCTCGAGATGTCGTGGCTGCCGAGCAGGCCGCACATCGTGCGGTACGCGGTGGGCGCCGTGAAGCTGATGGTGGCCCCGAACTCCGCGATCCCCTGCAGCAGCTGCGGCGGCGACGCCTGCTCCAGCAGCAGCGCCGACGCGCCCACGCGCATGGGGAACAGTATCAGCGCGCCCAGCCCGAAGGTGAACGCGAACGGCGGCGAGCCGCAGAAGATGTCGCCCGGATCGGGCATCAGCACGTAGCGCGGGAAGCAGTCCGTCACCGCCATCACGTCGCGGTGGAAGTGCATGGTGCCCTTGCCCTGCCCGGTGGTGCCGGAGGTGAAGGCGATGAGCGCCACGTCGGTGGCGGCGGTGTCGCAGTTGGCGAACGTCGTGGGCCGGTCGCGCATCAGCGCGTCCAGCGATCCCGCGGCCTCGCCGCCGAAGTGCACCGAGCGCGCGCCCGCGCGTGGCGCGCCGGCGCCGTCGGTCTGCATGGCCTGGTCGCACTCCTCGGCGATGCGCGCGTCGGTGAGGGCGAGCGAGATGTGGGCGACGTCCGCAATGTACCGCAGCTCGCGCACGCGCAGCAGCGGCATGGTGCACACCACCACGCCGCCGGCCTTGAGGATCGCGAACCAGCACGCCGCCATCATGGGGCCGTTGAAGCCGCGCAGCAGCACCCGGTTGCCGGGCACGACGCCCAGCTCCTCCACCAGCACGTGCGCGATGCGGTTGGCCGTCTCCAGCAGGTGGCGGTACGTCCAGCGACCACCGGGAAAGTGAAAGACGGTGCGCTCCCCGCGTCCCGTCTCCACCATCCGGTCCAGCAGCTCGGCCGCGCAGTTGAGGCGGGGCGGATACGCGAGCTCCGGGATGGTGTCGTAGCGCATCTCGGGCCAGAGCTCCCGCGGCGGCAGGGCGTCCCGGCAGAAGTGGTCGACGTGGCCGGACGGCTCGTCGATGGAGCGTGGGGGAGTGGCGGTCATGCGGTGTCCCTCGCTGTGAGCACCATGTCTGCGATCACCAGCCGCTGGATCTCACTCGTGCCTTCATAGATGCGGAGCGCGCGGATCTCGCGGTAGAGGCGCTCCACCGGATGGCCCGACACCACGCCCCACGCGCCGAAGAGCTGCACGGCGTCGTCGATCACCCGCTGCGCGGCCTCGGTGGCGTACAGCTTGGCCATCGCCGCCTCGCGCGTCACCCGCTCGGCGCCCTGGTCGCGCGTCCAGGCGGCGCGGTAGACCAGGAGCGCGCTCGCGTCGATGGCCAGCGCCATGTCGGCGATGCGCGCCCGGGTGAGCTGGAAGTCCGCGAGCGGCTGGCCGAACGCCTGCCGCTGCCGCACGTGCGCCACCGCCTCGGCCAGCGCGCGACGGGCCAGGCCGAGCGCCGCCGCGCCCACCGTGGAGCGGAAGACGTCCAGGGTGCCGAGCGCGACGCGGAGCCCCTTGCCCGGCGCACCGATGAGGGCGTGGGCGCCCACGCGGCACCCCTCGAGCGCCACCGTGCCCAGCGGGTGCGGCGCGCTCACCGCGATGCGCTCGCGCACCGTGAGTCCCGGCGCGTCCGCGTCCACCACGAACGCGCCGAAGCCGCGCTCCCCCGCCTCGGGCATGCGGCAGAAGATCACGTAGTGGTCGGCGATGCCCGCGTTGGAGATCCACGTCTTCGTGCCGTCCAGCACCCATCCGTCGCCGTCGCGGCGGGCGGTGGTGCGCATGGCCGTGACGTCGGAGCCCGCGTCCGGCTCCGAGAGCGCGAACGCGGCGACCTTCTCGCCCGCGCACACCGGGGGCAGGTAGCGGCGCTTGAGCGCCTCGGAGCCGAAGAGCGTGATGGGCCCCACGCCCAGCCCCTGCATGGCGAAGGCGAAGTCGGCGAGCCCCGAGACGCTCGCCAGCGTCTCGCGCGCCAGGCAGAGCGCGCGCACGTCCAGCTGCTCGCGCGCGCCGCCGTACGCCGCCGGCACCGCGTAGCGCAGCCAGCCGCCGTCGCCCAGGCGGCGGACCAGCGCCCGGCAGGTGGCGTCCACGTCGCGCTCGTCGTGCGCGAGCGGCGCCGCCTCGCGTTCCGCCCAGAGCGCGAGGGCGGGGGCCAGCGCGCGGTGCTCCGCGTCGAAGAACGGCCAGTCGAGGAAGGTGTGGTCGGTCACCGGATCAGTTGCCCTCGAAGACCGGCGTGCGCTTCTGGACGAACGCCTCGTAGGCGCGCGCGAAGTCCGCCGTCTGCATGCACAGCGCCTGGGTCTGCGCCTCGGCCTCGATGGCCTCGTCGATGCCCATGCTCCACTCCTGGTGCAGTGCCGTCTTGGTCATGGCGTGCGCGAAGGTGGGGCCGTGGGCGAGCGCGTGGGCCAGCGCGTGCGCCTCGGTGAGGAGCGCGGCGGGGTCCACGAGCCGGTTGTAGAAGCCCCACCGCTCCGCCTCCTCGCCCGGCATGAAGCGGCCCGTGAACAGCAGCTCGCTCGCGCGGCCGTGGCCGATGATGCGTGGGAGGATGGCGCAGGCGCCCATGTCCGCGCCGGAGAGCCCCACGCGGACGAAGAGGAACGCCACCCGGCTGCGCGCCGTGCCCAGACGCAGGTCCGAGGCCATGGCGAGGATGGCGCCGGCGCCGGCGCAGGTGCCGTCCACCGCGGCCACGATGGGCTGCGGGCAGGCGCGCATGGCCTTCACCAGCTCGCCCGTCATGCGCGTGAAGGCGAGCAGCTCGTCCGCGCGGCCGCCCTCCCGGGCGCGCACCAGCGGGCCGATGATCTCGTGGACGTCGCCGCCCGAGCAGAAGTGCTCGCCCGCGCCCGTGAGCACCACCGCGCGCACCGTGGGCACGTGGCGCAGCTGGTGGAAGGTGTCGCACAGCTCGCGGTACATCTCGAACGTGAGCGGGTTGCGGCGCTCCGGGCGGTCGAGCGTGATGGTCGCCACCCGGTCGTCCACCGTCCAACCGAAGGTGCGCGGCGCGATGGTCGGCGTGGCCGCGGTGATGTCCGCGTCGCTCACGTGACCTCCCCGCCGGCCACCGCGATGGCCTGGCCCGTGACCGCCGCCGCGCTGGGGGAGCAGAGCCACGCCACCGCGCTCGCGATCTCGTCCGGCTGCATGAGGGTGCCGCGGGGGTTCACGCGGGTGATCATCGTCAGGGCCTCCTCCGGAGACACGTTGCGTGCCCGAGCCAGGTCGCGCACGGCGCGCTGGGCCATGTGGGTGTCCGTGTAGCCCGGGCACACGGCGTTCACCGTGACGCCGTGCTTCGCCGTCTCCAGCGCGAGGGCGCGCGTGAGCCCCACCACGCCGTGCTTCGCGGCGCAGTAGGCGGCCATGCGCGAGTATCCCTTGAGGCCCGCCGTGGAGGCCACGTTCACCACCCGTCCCGCGCCGGCGGCGAGCATGGCCGGCAGCACCTGCTGCGTGCACAGGAAGGTGGCCGTGAGATTGACGGCGAGCATGCGATGCCAGAGCTCGGGCGTCGTCTCGGCGAAGCGCGCGCTCTCCGCCTGGCCCGCGTTGTTCACCAGCACGTACGGATCGCCCGCGCGCGCCCGCGCCGCCGCGAACGTCCCGGCGATAGCCGCCGCGTCGGCGACGTCGCACGCGGCGGTGGCCACGTCGCTCCCGAACTCGGTGGCGAGGAGCCTGGCGTGCCGCTCCAGCGCGCCCATGTCGCGCCCCAGGAGCGTGAGGCGGGCGCCCAGACGGGCGAGCTCGGTGGCGATGGCCGCGCCGATGCCGTGGCCGCCGCCGGTGATCACCGCGTGGTGGCCGGTGAGGTAGGCGCCGTCGGGCGTCAGCGCCGGGTGCTCGTTCGCGCGCTCGCCGGCTTGCGCGTCACGCGTCGATGGCGTCGTCATACGGTGCTCGTGCCCATCAGCTCCAGCTCCCGCTGGCGGCGCAGGGTGCGCTCCAGCTGCTCCTTGCCCGTGAGGTACTGCACCGGCCACGGTTGCAGCGAGTAGCCCAGCTGCGCGGCGGCGTGCAGCGTCCAGTTGGGGTCACTCAGGTGTGGCCGGGCCAGTGCGCACAGGTCCGCGCGCCCGGCGGCGATGATGCCGTTCACCTGGTCGGCCTCGGTGATGTTGCCCACGGCGATCGTCGGCACGCCGCCTTCGTTCCGGATGCGATCGCTGAGCGGCGTCTGGAACATCCGGCCGTACACCGGCCGGGCGCGCGCCGACGTCTGGCCAGCGGAGACGTGGATGATGTCCGCGCCCGCCGAGTGGAAGGCCTGCGCGATGTGGACCGCCTCCTGGTCGTCGACGCCGCCCTCCACCCAGTCGGTGGCCGAGATGCGCACCGACATGGGGCGCTCCGCGGGCCACGCCTGCCGCATCGCGGCGAACACCTCCAGCGGGAAGCGCAGCCGGTTCTCGAGCGATCCGCCGTAGTGATCGGTGCGCTGGTTGCTGAGCGGGGTGATGAAGCTGGAGAGCAGGTAGCCGTGCGCGCAGTGCAGCTCCAGCATGTCGAAGCCGGCGTCGACCGCCATGCGGGTAGCGCGCACGAAGTCGTCGCGCACCTGGTCCATGTCGGTCCGCGTCATCGCGCGCGGCACCTGCATCCCCTCGCGGAATGCCGTGGCCGACGGCGCGATCACCTCCCAGCCGCCCTCCTCGAGCGGCACGTCGTTCCCTTCCCACATCTTCCGCGTGGCGCCGCGGCCGCCCGAGTGCCCGAGCTGCAGGCAGAGGTGGGCGCTGGACCACTGGTGCACCATGTCGGCGATCCGCCGCCAGGCGGCGACGTGCTCGTCCCGGTACATGCCGGTGCAGCCGAGGGAGATGCGGGCCTCGGGGGAGACGCAGGTCATCTCGGTCATCACGAGCGCCGCGCCGCCGAGGGCGCGGGCGCCGAGGTGGACGAGGTGGAAGTCGTTGGGGGTGCCGTCGGTGGCACTGTACATGTCCATCGGCGAGACGACGATGCGGTTGGGGAGGGTGAGGGCGCGGAGGGTGAAGGGGGTGAAGATCGGGGGTGGGGGAGGAGGAGAGGCGTTCCGGGTGTCGGCGGCGGTGGTGGCGGCGGTCGTGGCCGCGGCGTGCCTGGCGCCGAGGGCGGTGGGGTCGGGCGGGGTCGGGGTACGGGGGGCGGGGATCTGGTGGTGGTCGGGGGGGAGGGTGGCGCCATCGTGCTGTTCGGGGGGGGCCCCCCGTGCGCGCGCCGCCGCCTGCCACGCCCGTCCCGCGAACCACCGCTCCACGCCCGCCAGGTACTCCCCGTCGCGCAGCCGCAGGTTCTCGTGGCTCACCCGCTGGCTCCGTGTGAGCAGGCTGTACGCGAACTGCTCCGGCTCCAGCGTCATGTATCGCCGCACGTTCTCGAACCACTCCATGGAGTTGCGCGCCGCGTTCTGCAGTCGGAGCGCCTCCGTGCGCCGCTCGGCCTCGTACGCCTGGAGCGCCGCCTCCAGGCCGGCGTTCCCGGCACTCTCGCCCTCGCGCTCCCCATCGTCGTCCTCCGCGCCCACGCCTCCGGTGCCGGTGCCGGTGCTCGCGTCGAGCGTGCGCGCCAGCGCGATCGCGTCCTCCATCGCCAGCTTGGTGCCCGAGCCGATGGAGAAGTGTGCCGTGTGGGCCGCATCGCCGATCAGCACGAGGTTGCCCGTGTGCCAGCGTTCGTTGGTGACCCGCACGAAGCGCAGCCAGGGCGCGTCGTGCTGCTGCGGCGGCAGGTTGGCGAGCAGCGGGTGCCCGTCGAGCCATGGCGCGAACAGCCGCTCGCACGCCGCGATCGTCGCGCTCGCGTCCATCTCGTGAAACCCCGCCGCCCGCCAGGAGCGCTCGTCGCACTCCACGATGAATGCCGACTGGTCCTCGTCGAAGCGATAGGCGTGCGCCTGGTAGACGCCGTGCTCCGTCTGGACGAACGCGAAGGTGAAGGCGTCGAACCGGCGGGTGGTGCCGAGCCAGATGTAGCGCGCCGGGCGGACGTCCAGGTTGGGGCCGAACGCATCGGCGTGCGTCGTTCGGATGATGCTGTTGACGCCGTCCGCCGCCACGATCACGTCCGCGTCGCCGAGCCCGATGGGGGCGAGCGCGGCCAGATTGCGCACCTCGCAGCCGAAGCGGACGTCCACGCCCAGCCCGATGGCGCGTCGCTGCAGGATGTCGAGCAGCGTACGGCGCGCGAGCCCGCTGAAGCCGTGGCCGCCCGAGGTGATCGTGCGTCCGTGGACGTGGATGTCGATGTCGTCCCAGCGGGCGAAGTGGCGGGTGATCTCCTCGTACGTGGGGGCGTCGGCCGTCTCGAAGTTGGCCAGCGTCTGTGCCGAGAAGACCACGCCCCAGCCGTAGGCCGCGTTTGGCGGGTTGCGCTCCAGGACCGTGACGTCGTGGGCCGGGTTGGCCTTCTTCATCAGCAGGGCGAAGTAGAGCCCGGCGGGTCCTCCTCCGATCGTCACGACCTTCACGTGAGCTCCCAGCAGCGGGCGGCGTGCGACGCGAGCGATGCGACATCATCCAATGGCCAACGCGGCAATTCTACCGGTGGACTCGGTGGGAGCAAGGGGAGAGCGTGGCGCTGGGGGCGTGGGGGGCGCGCCGGGGGCGAGCGGACCGATCGGGCCGGGCGCGCCGATAGGCGCGTTGGTGCCGGGCGTGCCGGGCGTGCCGGGCATCCAGGGTGGACAGGGCGTGCAGCTCGGGCACGGCGTGCCGGGCAGTTCGGATCTGTCGCGTGCATCGGATGGGCCGGGTGGGCCGGAAGTGCCTGTGCCCGGCGGCGCCCCATCCCCACGACTTCTCGTCCAGTTGCGGCACGCACTGCGCGCCTGCCATTACAGTCGGCGTACCGAGGAGGCCTACGCCGCGTGGGTCCGGCGGTTCGTGCTCCATCACGGACGGCGCCATCCGCGGGACCTCGGCACCGACGACGTCCGCCGCTTCCTGACGTCGCTCGCCGTGGATGGGAAGGTGAGTGCGTCGACGCAGAACCAGGCGCGAGCCGCCATCGCGTTTCTCTATCGTGACGTGCTCGGCGCCCCGCTCGGCGTGATGGACGGGGTGGTGCGGGCGAAGCGGCCGACGCGCCTGCCGGTGGTGCTCACGCGTGGCGAGGTGCGGGCCGTGTTCGAGCGGCTGGACGGGACGCCGCGGCTCGTCGTGCAGCTGATGTACGGCAGCGGGTTACGTCTCCTGGAGGCGGCGCAGCTGCGGGCGAAGGACGTGGATCTCGCGCGGCGGCAGGTCATGGTGCGCGGCGGGAAGGGGGACAAGGATCGGGTGACCGTCCTGGCCGATGCCGCCGCCATCCCGCTGCAGCAGCATCTGGACGACGTTCGTCGGATCCATCGCCGGGATCTCGACGCGGGCGAAGGGCGCGTGGCCCTTCCGGGTGCGTTGGAGCGGAAGCTGCCCGGGGCCAGTCTGGAGTGGGCGTGGCAGTGGGTGTTTCCCGCGAGGCGGCACTACGTGGACCCCGCGACCGGCGAGCGTCGCCGTCACCATCTGCACGAGACCGTCATCCAGCGGGCCGTCCAGCTCGCCGTGTTGCGCTCCGGCATCGTGAAGCGGGCGAGCTGTCACACCTTCCGGCACTCCTTCGCGACCCACCTGTTGGAGGACGGCTACGACATCCGGACCATCCAGGAGCTGCTGGGCCACCGCGACGTGCGGACGACGATGGTCTACACCCATGTGCTCGATCGGGGGAGCCATGGCGTGCGGAGCCCGGGCGATCGGTTGTGATCTGTGGTGATGGCGTGGCGAGTACAGCGCGGCTTACGCAGCGTGCCGCGCGGTCGTCAACGGATGCCGGCGCGGTGTTGGGGGCGGGGATAAGTGTGGGGTGGAGGGGCGGTTGGGTGGTCGGATTGCGGGGCGGGGCCGGGGGGCGTATGCTGCGTTCGGAGAACTGTGGGCGGATTAGGCGGAACTGCCTAACTGGCGTTAGCCGAGCGGCGGCCGAAGAACCACTTGGATGTGGCTCGCGCCGTGGAGAGCCACACCCGCCCGACGAGCCATCCGTCGGCGCGTTGGTCCGTCCTTCGCACCGGTCCACGTGTGGCGCGAGCCCGCGCGCCGGCCTATCGAGATCACGACGGAGTCGTTGGGTTGTGCGCCGAGCGGCGCTCCTCGACATCTAGGCGCCAGCAACGCGCCGCGGGTCAGTGGTGCCCGAGCCCAAGTAGCCGCCCTCCATGAAAGGCCGTCGTCTAACGGAGCGTTGCAGCAGACGCGGTCCCCGGGCTCCCTCTGGCGCGCCCTTCTGGTTTGTAGTCTCTTCCGCCGAAGCGCACTTGGACAACCGCGCGGCTGAACGCTGAGCGTTAGACGGCGTACATCCTCCCGGCCTATGCGACCACTTCGCGTCTTTCTTCTCACGGGTGCCGTCCACTTCGTCGTCACGGTCCTCGCCCTGATCGTCGCGGTCGGTGCCGCCTATGGCGCCCACCGGGGCTGGCCGGACAACACCTTCGATTCTGTCGTGGGTCGCTTGGCTGATGTGCTGACGGGACCCATCGTCCTCGGCCGCACACTACTCCCCGAAGCCTGGGCTCCCGGATTCGGCTGGTTCCACCTGCTGCTCAATAGCGCCCTCTGGGCGGGAGCCATCACGCTCGCCTCCACGTGGCGGCGCGCTCATCGCACGCGGCGCGCCGTCTAACGGAGC
>DATANT010000123.1:0-3627 GCA_036266115.1 Gemmatimonadaceae bacterium
GGTACCTCTCGGATCGTGGACATGCGGTGGCGCGGTGTAGCGGCGCGCGCGGTGCGGTCCCGACCTCAATATGCTCACGCGTACTTCCTCGCACGACCGAGGTCACGCCGCTCACGAGCGACGTCGCGCGCCACGCCACGCGTGGCGCCGCATGTGATGCCGCGCCTCGCGACGCGGCGCGCCGCGCCACGCGATGCCGTCGACGGCACGTCCCTCCTCGCGGCTTGTAGTTTGGTGTGTAAACACCTAATATGCGGCAGTGGCTGCCGCGGTCGACGTCGGGCGCACCTTCCCGCGTACGTCGACAGGGAGGGATGGTGGCCTTCCTCACGCGCCATCGCGCTCCATGGCCGCGACTTGCTGCCGCCACGCGTGGCGGCGCTCGCGATCCCACCTGAATCGATCATCATGACCCGAATCGGCACTTCCGACATCGACATCTTTCCGCTCGGGCTGGGCGGGAACACCTTCGGCATGACCACCGACGCACCGGCCTCGGAGCGGGTGCTGGACGCCTTCGTCGCCGGAGGCGGCAACTTCATCGACACCGCGGACTCCTACGCCTTCTGGGTTCCTGGCAACAAGGGCGGCGAGTCGGAGACGATCCTGGGCGAGTGGATGCGCCGCCGCGGCAACCGGAGCTCGGTGGTGCTCGCCACCAAGGTGGGCGATCTGCCCGGGTTCCAGGGTCTGGCGCCCTCCAACATCGCTGCCGCCGCGGACGCCTCGCTGGGCCGCCTTCGGACGGACTACATCGACCTCTACTACGCGCACCGCGACGAGCCGGGACGCTCGCTGGTGGAGGTCGCGGCCTCCTTCGATGCGCTGGTGAAGGCGGGGAAAGTGCGCGCCATCGGCATCTCCAACTTCGGTGCCGAGCGCACGGCCGAATGGGTGCGCATCGCGCGGGAGAACGGCTTCGCGGTGCCCGTGGCGCTGCAGCCCGAGTACAGCCTGGTGAAGCGCCGGGACTACGAGCAGTGCATCGCGCCGGCCGCGCAGGAGCACCGGCTGGGCGTGTTCCCCTACTTCTCACTCGCGGCCGGTTTCCTCTCCGGGAAGTACCGGACGGCAGCGGATCTGGAGGGCGCCGCTCGCGGTGGAATGGTGGCGCCGTACCTGAACGAGGCCGGGCTCGGTGTCGTCCGGGCTCTCGAGAGCGTCGCGTCGGCTCGCGGCGCCGCCATGGCGACCGTGGCGCTGGCATGGCTGCTCGCCAGGCCCACGGTGACCGCGCCGCTGGCCAGCGCCACCTCGGAGACGCAACTGGCCGAGCTGCTGGCCGCGCCGGCGCTCCGGCTCACCGCCGACGAGGTCGCCGCGCTGGACGAGGCGTCGCAGCCGTTCGCCTGAGCGCCGCCATCTCACCGTCCCGCACGAGGATGGAGCGGCCCTGGGCCGCTCCATCATTCGCCTCGGGCACATCCCTCCTCGGTAACCCCATCCCGGTCAGGCGATGATTCGACTGGTGTGCATCGATGTGGACGGCACCCTCGTGGGCGCGTCCGGTACGGTGGATCCCGCCGTGTGGCGGGCCGCCGAGCGCGTGCGTGCCGCCGGCATCCGCCTGGCCGTGTGCTCCGGCCGCCCCGCGTTCGGCGTGGCGCGCGAGTACGCCGAGCGCCTGGATGCGGACGGTTGGCACAGCTTCCAGAATGGCGCGAGCGTCGTGCATCTCGCGAGCGGACGGACTCGCTCCACGCGGCTCGCGCCGGAGTCGGTCACGATGCTCGTGGAGCGGGCGCGCGACACGGGCCGGCTGCTCGAGCTCTACAGCGACGACGACTACGCCTTCGAGCAGGGCTCGGATCGGGCGCGGGCGCACGCGGAGCTGCTCGGGGTGCGCTTCAACCCGCGGCCGTTCGGGGCGCTGGATGGTCCGGTGGTGCGCGCGCAGTGGCTGGTGCCCTGGTCGGAGGCGAAGGATGTGCTGGCCGAGCCGCACCCCGGGCTGGAGATGTCGCCCTCCACGTCGCCCGTGATGCCGGAGACCCAGTTCGTGAGCCTCACCGCCCAGGGCGTGGACAAGGCGACCGCCGTGCGCGTGCTGGCGGGCGAGTACGGCCTGTCGCTGGGAGAGGTGATGTTCGTGGGCGACGGGGCGAACGATGCGCCGGCGCTGCGGATCGTGGGCTGCGCGGTGGCCATGGGGAACGCCGAGGGCGAGGCGCGCGAGGCGGCGATGCGGACGGTGGGCCACGTGGACGAGGGCGGCCTGGTGGACGCGTTGGATCTCGCACTGGAACTCGCGCTGGCGCGGACGCCCTCGGCCTGCTCCTCGCCGGCCGTCGGCTCGTAGCCGCTCGATCGGGCTCGTGCTCGTCGGCCTGGCGGCGTGGCCGCGCGGGTTGCGAATAGGTGTCACAACACGTATATTCCGACCATGCCGAATGACCTTCGTGCCGAGCTGCAGCAGCGGAAAGCGTTCGCCAGCCAGCAGCAGGAGACCTATCTGAACGTCGCCCGAACGGCGGCCGTGCTGAGTGACGCCCTCGAGCAGATGCTCAAGCCCTACGGGGTCAGCGCCACCCAGTACAACGTGCTGCGCATCCTCCGCGGGGCGGGCCCGGATGGGCTCTGCCGTAACGAGGTGCGCGACCGCCTGCTGACGCGCATGCCCGACGCCACACGTCTGCTCGACCGACTGGAGGCGGCGGGGCTCGTCACCCGGGTGCGCAGCACCGCGGACCGCCGGCTGGTGACCACGCGGCTCACCACGCGCGGCCGCGCACTGGTGGACGAGCTCGACAGCCCGGTGGCCGCCGAGCACGAGCGCT
Organism: Gemmatimonadaceae bacterium; assembly: GCA_036266115.1. Classification (GTDB taxonomy): domain Bacteria; phylum Gemmatimonadota; class Gemmatimonadetes; order Gemmatimonadales; family Gemmatimonadaceae; genus DATANT01. The sequence goes on from DATANT010000123.1 coordinate 2,778, forward strand.
GTCTGGGGCACCTCGCGCCGGGTCAGCTCCGCACCCTCAGCGAGCTCCTCACGCTCGCGCGCCAGGCGGCGTGACGCGCCAGGCGGCGTGACGCGGCACGCCCCACCGGTGCCGCAACGCTCGGGCGAGTGACACCCGATATCCGATACGAACCTCACACACCCATGACGCTCTTTCACCCCACCTCCGCCACCCAGCTCAACCTGGGCCTCGCGATCCTGCGGATCGTCCTCGGCATCACGTTCGCCGTCCATGGCGCGCAGAAGCTGTTCGTCTTCGGCCTCGACGGCGTTTCAGCCGGCTTCGCGCAGAGTGGGATTCCATTGCCTGGTGTCGTGGGCCCGTCCGTGGCACTCGTGGAGTTCTTCGGCGGCCTGGCACTGATCATGGGCCTTCTCACCCGGCTCGCCGGGTTCGGGCTCGCCATCGTCATGCTCGGCGCCGCGCTCCTCGTGCACTTCAGCGCCGGCTTCTTCCTGCCGAATGGTTACGAGTTCGCGTTCGTGCTCTTCGGGGCCGCCGCGACGCTCGCCGTCACCGGCGGTGGCGCGTTCTCGCTGGACGCCATCGTCGCCGGCCGTCGTCCGACGCCGGCGCGAGCCTGAGCGTTCCCGCTCCACCCGTACCATCCGGGCCGCGCGGCCTCGTCTCGCGAGGTCGCATCGACCCGGCGCCACACCCTCGCTCGCCAATCGACCACCTCGAAACCCTTACTCCATACATCATGCGCCCCATCCGCATCCTCGCACTCGCCGTAGCCACCACATTCGCCGCCGTTCCGGCCGGGGCCCAGCAGGGCGCGGCCGCCCCGACGCCGGCGCGCGTCACCGCGGCCACGCCAGCCCCTTCG
>DATANT010000124.1:0-12474 GCA_036266115.1 Gemmatimonadaceae bacterium
GGGATCCCAGACGATCATGTTGGCGAGCGACTCGCGGACGTGACCATCGCGCGGCGTGCTCCATCCGTGCTGCGCCGTCCAGAGCATGGCGACGTTCCGCATGCCCAGGCTCACCGATCCGCGGCTGGCGCCGAAGCGTCCCACGAACTGATTCGGCAGGTCGTAGCTGGCCGAGACCTCGCGGAGCCGCAGGAAGCCCGCGTCGTAGACGCCGGTGCGGTCGTTCTCGATGATGCGCGTGGCCGCCAGGATCGGGTTGTTCTTGAGGAGCACCCCTTCCGTGGTCGACTGGTTGTGCGTGGCGCGGATCTCCGTGTTCACCTGCTTGTGCCCACCGTTGCCGTCGATGCGGGCGTAGAGCGTCACGTTGCCGAACAGGGTGACGGTGTTCCCCACCCCGAAGTTCCACGTCGGCTGGGTGCGTCCCAGCCACACCTGGTGCGCCTCGCTGCACGGCACCGCGGCGCCGCCGGGATCGAGCCCCAGTGGACCCGTGCCCCCGTCGCACATCGCGTTCACCACCGCGCCGGCGGCGTTGAACTCCGCGGAGAGGATTCTCCGCATGAAGAGGTCGGCCGGCGAGTACCCTTCGCGGTGCTGCGCCTGGGTGCCCGCGCCGATGAAGTCCAGGCCGCCCAGCTCCTCGATGCGGTTCCCCATGGTGGAGAGCTGCGTCGACAGCTCCCACGAGACGCGACGGCGCTCCACGAGCCGCGCCGTCACCCCGAGCTCGTTACCCCAGGCCTTGAGCAGGCCGATGTTGACGATCTGTGATCCGGTGAAGCCGGACGACGGCGACAGCGGGCGATTGACGATGGCGTCCTTCACGGAGCGCTGGTAGCGCGTGTACTCCACGTTCAGGCGGCCGTTCAGGAAGCCGGCGTCGAAGCCCAGCTCCAGCTCCTCGCCGCGCTCCGGCTTGAGCTGGGGGTTGCCGTAGGCGGTCGGCGAGAGCGCCGGCTGGTCCCCGTAGCCCACTACCGGATCGTAGAGCCGAGCGGCGGCGAACGTCGCGGGCTGCTGCCCGGCCGCGCCCCACGCCCCGCGCAGGCGGAGCTGATCCACCCAGCCGATGGTGAAGAACGGCTCCTCGTGCACCACCCAGGCGCCGCTCAGCTTGGGATAGTATGCCGCCTTGAACTCCTCGCCGAACGCGCTGTTGGCGTCCGCCCGCACCGCGCCGGTGAGGAACACGCGGTTGTTCCAGCCCACCTGCTGCTGGAAGTAGACACCGGCGGTGGAGTTCTCCACGAACGTCTCGCCGCCGTCGCGCACCGCGCCACCCGACACCGTGGTGACGGGGACGGCGGGGAAGTTGGCACCCGACGAGTTGATGAACGACGACCGGCTGCGGTAGTACTGGAAGCCCACGGACGGCGTGAAGACGTAGTTCCGCCAGTCGAACTTCGCGCTCCCCGAGTAGTCGAGCGTCACGAAGCGACGCGCGCCGCGGCTCACCTCCTTGCTGCCCAGCCCGAGCGCGCCGTAGAAGTGGTTCGCCAACTCCGGCTGCTGCGGGTACAGCGTGGAGCCCACTTCGGAGTTCATGTCCAGCCCGGCCACCAGGCGGTGCGTGGTCCACTCCACCGGCTGGTACTTCAACTCGATGCTCGCCGTGGTGCGGTCGTTGTCGGACCGGCTCTCCACCTCGCCCCACTCTCCCGGCGGCGCGGCGGTGAAGCCGCGGCGCCCGTCGGCCAGGAACCGGGGATTGGACCAGACCAGGTTGCTGAATGGATCGGTATTGATGGATCCCTGGGCCAGACGCGTCTGGCCTTCGATGTACGCCGTGCCCAGCGTCAGGTTGAGCTGATCCGACAGGCGCACGTCCATGTTGCCCCGCAGGCCGATCTTCTTGTCCCAGTTCCAGTCCACCACCCCGACGTCGTCGTTGCCCGACGCCGACGCGAAGTAGCGAACGGCGTCCGTGCCGCCGCGCACGCTGAGGCTGTAGCCCTGCATCAGGCCGTAGCCGAAGATCGGGCCGTCACCGTTGACCCGCTCGTTCTCGTAGGCGTTGAAGCCGATGAGATCCGCCACGCTCTGAGGATTCGGCTTGGCGGGATCTGGCATGTAGCGCATGCCCGCCCGGCCCTCCGGATTCCAGAGCCAGTTGAGTCCCGTGCGCGACGTGAAGTCGAACACCGGCGTGCCGGACGAGCCCTTCTTGGTGATGATCTGGATGACGCCGTTGGACGCCTCCGTGCCGTAGAGCGTGGCGGCGGCGGGGCCCTTGATGATCTCCATGCTCTCGATGTCGGCCGGGTTGATGTCGTTCAGCCGGCTGACGTTGGCGCCGCCACGCTGGCCGGGGCCGCGGCTCGCGTCGCTGTCCATGCGCACGCCATCGATGTAGATGATCGGCTCGGCCGAGAGCGAGAGGCTGCTGGCGCCGCGGATGCGGACCGACGAGCCGGTACCCACCTGGCCGGTGCCCGGCAGCATCATCACGCCCGTGGTGCGCGACCCGATGAGCTGGTTCACGTTGCCCACCGGCGCCTTGGCCAGCACGGAGTCGGCGGCCACCGAGGTGACCACGTTGCCGATGGCGCGGCGCTGCGTGCCGCCGGGCGTGCCCGTCACCACCACCTCGTCCAGCGACACCAGCACCTGGGTGAGCGCGAAGTCCACCGTGAGCGCCTGGGCGGCCACGGTGACCGTCCTCGAATCGGAGGAGAACCCGATGCGCTGCGTACGGATCCGGTGCGTGCCATCGGGCACGTTGGGGATCACGTAGCGGCCGTCGTCGCGCGTCATGGCGCCCAGGGTGGTGCCCTGGATCACCACCTGCACGCCCGGAATCGGCTGCTGGGTGGCCGCGTTGGTCACCACGCCGCTGATCTGCGCCGCGGTCACGGCGCCCGGCTCCACGGGCGCGCCGGAGGCCGTGGGCGCCCTGGGCGCGATGAGCACCAGGTCGCCGTCGATGGCCGTGCTCTCGAGCGGCAGGCCGGCGAGCATCACCGCGAGGGCGCGCCCCACGGTCACGTCCGCGCAGTAGCAGGTGACGCGATGGTCCACCGGCACGAAGCTCGGGCTGAACGCGAGCGACACGCCGGACCGCGCGTGGAGCTGCTCGAGCCCCTCGGCCAGCGACACGTCGCGGGTGGTCAGCCGAGCCGGAAGCTCCAGGGGGCTGGAGCGCGGAGCGGCGGCGGGGCGCTCGATGGAGGAGCGAGTGCCGGCGAAGGTGATCACGCGTTGCGCGACCGTCTCCGTCACTGGCAGTGCGCTACTCAGCGCGGCGAACAACAACAGACCTCGTGACATCGGCCTTCTCCTCTCTTGCAGGGAATGAGCCCTGGCGCGTACGCCGGGGAACGCACGGCGAGCTACGGCTCGATGCTGGCCACGCCGTCACCACTCGTGCAGTGTGCGTCCACCGCCCGGCATACCGCCGACAACACCTGATCGAAATCCTGGTTCGTGAACCACGCGGTGACGGTCCGCGTCGCGAGCGCGCTGTCGGGGAGCAGCACGCGCACGCCGTAGAGCCGGTGGAGCTCGTCCGCCACCCGGTGCAGCGGCGTGTCTTCGAACGCCAGGAACCCACGGTTCCAGGCGAGCAGCGAGTCCACCTGGGCCACGGTGCGCACCCGCTCCACCTGCGGCACGCCGCCCTCCTGCGCCCGGGCCACCTGTCCCGCCTTCACCAGCACGCGGTGCGGGCCGCTCACGAGCGCCACCTCACCCTCGGTGACCACGAGACGCAGCTCCGACCCCACCACGCGCAGGTCGAAGCGCGTGCCCAGCACCTCCACCGTGCCCGCCCGGGTGCGCACCGCGAACGGGCGCGTGGTGTCGCGCGCGACGGCGAAGAACGCCTCGCCGTCCAGCCACACCTCCCGCCTGCGCGAGCCGGGATCCACGCGCAGCCGGCTCTCCGGCGCGAGCCGCACGACGCTGCCATCGTCCAACCGTGCGGTGACCATCTCCCGATTGTCGGTCACGAACTCGGAGGCGCTCAGGCCGCCGCCGCTCGCCGGGAGCGGCCGGCCGGACCAGCGGCCCACGAAGAACAGCAGCGCGGCCGCGGCGGCCGTCAACGCGAGCCGCCGCGACCAGACGTGCCCGGCCCGGCCTGGGACCGCGGGCGAGGCTCGCGCGGGGTTGGAGCGGAGTTCGGCGCGCGAGGGCACCGGAGAGGCACGCGACGCGAACGGGTCCTCGCGGGCCGCCGTCGTCCAGATGCGCGCCATGGCCTGGTAGTGCGCCTCGTTGACCGGGGACGCCCGGCGCCACGCGTCCAGGCGCGCGGCGTCGACGGACGTGATCTCGTTCTGGAGCGCTGCGAGTATGAGCTCGTCCACGGAGGGGCTGGGTTCGACGCTGGGGCGACGCGAGCCGGCATCGGCGCGTCGTCTACAGTCAGAACCCGCGAGCGGGGGCGGGATACTATTCCCAGTCCCGACACGAGCCCACGGCACGAAGTGCCGTGGGCTCGTGCGGGATGACCTGATCACCGCGCCAGGGTCCTGCGGTCGCTCACGTCATCCCGCGCGCGCGCTTCCGGCGCGCGGGGCGGGATCTCCGTCCCGGACGATCTGCAACGGTAGGAAGGGCCGCTCGTCCAGGTGCGGCGCGAGCACCGCGCGCAGGTCCCGGAGCGCGCTCACCAACGTGTTGGCCACCGTCTGCGGCGAGATGCCGAGGACCTCGGCGATCTGCGCGTTGGTGAGGGCATGGTAGCGCGAGAGCACGAAGATCTCGCGCCGGCGCGCGGGGAGTCGCTCCACCGCCGCGGCGAGCGCGGTCGCGAGCTCGTCCTCCTCCAGCTCCAGCGCGGGCATGACGGCGGGCGCCAGCGCGGCGGCCTCACTATCCACCCAGCTCCGGTGCGTCTGCTCCCGACGCCACTCGTTGGAGGCCAGGTTGCGCACCACGCGGTAGAGAAACGGGCGTACCCCGTCGCCCGACGGTACCATGTGTCCCCGCTCCCACATGCGCACGAACGCGCGCTGCACCACGTCCTCGGCGGCCGCGGCATCGCCCAGTAAGCGTGTGGCGTAGGCCACCAGCGGCCGCCAGTAGCGCGGGAGCAGCTCGCCCCATGAGTCCGCGTCCGACGTCGTCGAATCGTACGCGGCGCCGGTGTACGAGTGCGCTGCGGGTGCATCGGAGCGTCGGAGCATGCGATTGCCGGGCCGTGGGTGGCAGGTAAGGGCGCGCGGCGGCCAGTCCGAGGAGGACCCACCGCGAGGTGCCCATCAACGCATACGGTGGCCGGTGCGAAAGCGTTCGGGGCACCCGAACGAGGGGCGTCGGGCCGGCGAGGCGGCGTCGGGAGGTGAGCCAGATGCAGACGCGGCGCGAGCCCCCGGCCATACGCCGGAGAGGGGCTCGTGCCGATCCAGCCGCCGGGGGGTCGCGGGATTGCGTGCCGTGGCCGGCTAGCGCTGCCGGTGCCCCTTCGGGCAGCTCACCGGCGGAGCTCCTGCAACGCCGGCCGCACCATCCACGGCGGATCGTGATCCACGCCGTGGACGATGCGCGGCTGCCAGCGCAGCGGTGCGTCTCGCGCCGCCGCCACCTCGGCCGCCGCGGTCCTGAAGCGCAGCCCGCGTGCGAACAGGTTGCGCCCTCACTCCGCGAACACCTGCCCAACGAGGCGGGTGAAGCGCGGGTCCGCCCGCAGCCGGGCGAGCTGGGGATCCACGCGCAGGAACACCATCGAATGCGAGCGCTGCCGGCGCGCGCGCTCCAGCCACGCGAACGCCTCGTCCGGGCGGCCGAGCGCCTCGTGGACCTTCGCGATCTCGTACGACGGCACGTAGCCGCCGCTCTCGCCGCGCGCCTCGCGCCGGCGGCGGCGCGCCTCCGCCTCGGCACGCTCTCCGGCCAGGGCGAGCGCGCGCGCCAACGAGGCGACGAACAATCCGCCGCTGTCCGAGGCGGCCAACGCGCGGCGGCTCGCGGCCACCGCCGCGGGAAGCGAGTCCAGCTCCTGCAGCGCCCACGCGCTCCAGAGGTGCGCCACGGCGTAGTCGGGGTTCAGCTCCAACGTCTGCCGGCACTGCGCCACCGCGGCCGCGTGCTCACCCGCGTGATACAGCACCCAGCCCAGCGCCGCGCTGGCGATGAGCGACAGAGGATCGATCTCCTGCGCGCGGCGCATCTCGCGCTCGGCTTCCGGGTAGCGGCCCGCCGCGGTGAGGAGGTTGGCGTACCACTGGTGCGCCGTGGAGTAGGTGGGCTCCAGGGCGATCGCGCGCCGGAACTGCTCCTCACCGCGGGCGATGCTCCAGTGATAGTACAGCGCCACGTAGCCGAGCGTCGCGCGCGGCGCGGCCAGCGTGGCGTCGAGCTCCACGGCCCGCGTGGCTGCCGCCTCGGCCCTGGGAAACGCCTCGGCCGGCGGCAGGTAGTCGTAGAAGCCGAGCACCGCGTAGGCGTCGGCGAGGCCGGCGTGCGCGCGCGCGTACGCCGGCTCCTGCGCCACCGCCTGCTCGAAGAACGCCACGGCGGTGCGCAGCCCCTCCTCGGTGCGGCTGTACCACGCGTAGCGTCCCTTCAGGTACAGCGCGTGACGTCCCTTGAGGTACAGGTCGTACGCCCTGGCGTCAGGCCCGGCGCGAGCCTCCGCGTCGTCGGCGCCCACCAGCCGCACGCGCAGCGTCTGCGCGATGGCGCGGGCGATCTCCTCCTGGATGGCGAAGGCGTCGCCCGCGGTGCGGTCGTACGTGCCCGCCCAGAGCTGATAGCCGTCGACGACGTTCACGAGCTGCGCCGTGATGCGGAGCTGGTCGCCCGCGCGCCGCACGCTCCCCTCCAGCACCGAGGCCACGCCGAGCTGCGCCCCCACCGTGCGGATGTCCATGTCGCGGCCCTTGAACGCGAACGCGGAGGTACGCGACGCCACCCGCAGCCCTTCCACCCGCGCCAGCGTACCGATCAGCTCCTCGGTGATTCCGTCGCTGAAGTACTCCTGGTCCCGCCCCGGGCTGCGGTCGGCGAAGGGGAGCACGGCGATGGTGGCCGGCACGCCGATGGTGGCCGAGGGCGCACGGCGTTCCGGGGCGAGGCCGAGCCAGAGCGCCACGGCGACCAGGCCGAGCGACACGGCGGCGATCGCCGCGCGCACGACTCGACGGGTGCGGCCCGGGCGCGGCGCCCGCCGCCCCGCGCTCGGCGACGGCGTGACGCCGCCCGAGATCTCCGGGGCGAGGCCGAGCGCCAGCAGGTCTCGCTCCAACGACTGCGCCGACTGGTACCGCGCGTCCGGCGACTTCGCGAGCGCGGTCGCCACGACCCGCTCGAGCGCGGGCGGCACGCCGGGACGGAACGTGGAGATGGGCGGCGGCTCCGCGTGGCGGATGGCGTCCGATACGGCGGCGCCCTCCCCGCCCGGGAAGGGGCGCTGCCCGGCGAGCATCTCGTACAGCACCACGCCGAGCGACCAGAGATCCGTGCGATGGTCCACCGGCTCGCCCTGCGTCTGCTCGGGGCTCATGTACGCCACGGTGCCCAGCGGCCCTCCGCCGCCGGTGAGTGTGACGTCGGCGAGCTTGGCGATGCCGAAGTCGAGGAGCTTCACCACCCCATCGTCGGTCACGAGCACGTTGGACGGCTTGATGTCGCGATGCACGATCCCGCGCGCGTGCGCCTTCGCGAGTCCGCGCGCGATCTGCACGGCGACGGCGACCGCCTCGTCGATCGGGAGGGGCCCACGCTCGACGCGCCGCCTGAGTGTCTCCCCGTCGTAGAGCGGCATGGCGAGAAAGAGCCGCCCATCGTCCGTCTCGCCGATCTCGTGCACGGTGCAGATGTTCGGGTGCTCGAGCGCAGCCACCGTCCGCGCCTCGAGCTGGAACCGCTCGGCGGCCGAGTCGTCGGCATCCAGCTTCGGCTGGAGGAACTTGAGGGCCACCGTGCGGCCGAGCCGCGCGTCGAGCGCCTTGTAGACCACGCCCATGCCCCCGCCGCCCACCGGCTCGACGATCTGGTAACGACCTACCGTGCGCCCCACGAGCGGAGCCGCAGCGGGCGACGCGCGCAGTCGCGCGGCGAGCGGCGCGAGCTCGGCGGCCATCCGGTCGATCGCGCCGGGACGCTCGTGCGCCGCCAGGAGCGAGGCCACCTCGCGGCGGAGCTCGGGGTCGGCGGCGCAGGCGATGTCGAGGAACGCGTCCACGTCCGACGGATCGCGCTCCAGCGCCGCGGCGAGCAGCTCCTCGACGCGGCGCCAGCGGTCCGACGTCGGATCGGATGTCACTCCCCGAGCTCGCGGTTGAGCCACGCGCGGGCCACCATCCAGTCGCGCTTCACCGTGGCGGGCGACGTGCCCAGCGCCTCCGCCGTCTCCTCGACGCTCATCCCGCCGAAGAAGCGGCATTCCACCACCCGTGCGTAGCGCTCGTTGACGGCCGTCAACCGTTCGAGCGCCTCGTCGAGCGCCAGCAGCTCGTCGCCGCGCGCGACCGCCATGACCACGGCGTCATCGAGCGGCTCGCCGATCACGCCGCCGCCGCGCTTCTGGGCGCGCCGCTCCACCGCGAAGTCGATGAGGATGCGGCGCATCGCCCGCGAGGCGGAGGCGAGCACGTACGCCTGCCCCGGCCAGCGGATGTGGTCGAGTTTGGCCAGCTCGAGGTAAGCCTCGTGCACCAGCGCGGTGGTGCCCAGGGTATGCCCCGTGCCCTCGCCGCGGAGGTGGCGGTGTGCCACCCGCCGCAGCTCCTCGTAGATCACGGGGAAGACGTCATCCAGCTCGCGGCGGGCGCCCGTCACGGGGTCGAGGGCAGCCGGCGGATCGTCGCTCGGTAGGATCGAGCCATGGTCGTGAGTCGAAGGCATCGGACCTCGGGCCACCCCGGCGCGCCGGGGTGCGGGGAGCGCGCCACCGGCGAGCGCCGTCGAGGCAGATCATACGGGCCGCGGCGGGAGCCCGGCAAGGCCGGGCGGCGGAGGAGTGAGCCCGTTCGGCCCGATTCTCGGCTTTCTCCGGTGATGGCGGGTCGGCCGAGCCGGTCCTCTTCCCTGATACTCACCCGGAGATCGCGATGCACATGCTCCCCATTCACCGCTGGTCGGCGGTCGCGGCACTCGGCGCCGCGATCGGCCTGATCGCTGCCTGCACCACCGACCCCGAGGCGCCCACCACGACCGTGGAGCCGTCCGCCTCGCTCTCCGCGCACGGCACGCACGGCAGCGGCAACGACGGCAAGCTCACCTCCTCGCAGCGGCAGGCCATCGCGCGGGTGCGGCAAGCCACGGCGCAGCTCCACGACATCGAGGCCGCGAAGGCCGCCGGATACACCAACCAGTATCCACCCGGATGCGCGGCGTCGCCCACGGGCGAGGGGGCGCAGGCGTTCCACTACCTGAACCCCGGGCTTGTAGACGCCAAGGTGGAGCTGCTGCGTCCCGAGCTCGTCATGTACGAGCCCCAGCGCGACGGATCGCTCCAGCTCATCGGCGTGGATTACGTGGTGCCATTCGACGTGTGGAAGTCCAACGAGCCGCCGACGCTGCTCGGCGTCCCCTTCATGCGCAACGAGCCGCTCGGCGTCTGGGCGCTGCACATCTGGGCGTGGCGGCCGAACCCGAGCGGGATGTTCGCCGCGTGGAACCCGAAGGTGAGCTGCAGGTACGCCAGCGCCGTGTCCGGCGTCGTCCAGCCGTGATCACCCTCTACCTCTGAACAGGACACGCCGATGCCGAGATACCTCATCGAACGTGAGATCCCGAACGCGGCGGCCCTCTCGGCTGCGGACCTGCAGGGCATCTCGCAGCGCTCGTGCGCCGTGCTGCGCCAGCTCGGCCCCGACATCGAGTGGGTGCAGAGCTTCGTGACGCAGGACAGGATCACCTGCGTGTACGTCGCCCCCAGCGCCGAGTTGATCCGGGAGCACGCCAGGCTCGGCGGATTCCCGGCCGATCGGGTGCTCGAGGTGGCGACGATCATCGGCCCGACCACGGCCGAGTCGCGCGAGCTCGCAGCCGCCGCCGAGGGGTAGTGGGTGGGCGGCTGCCTCAGAAAGTACGATGCCCCGGTGCTGCGGACCTCGCAGCACCGGGGCATCGCGCTCAGCGATCGCGCAGCAGGTCGGTCCTGGAGCTACGGCGTCTCCTGCACCGCCGCGACGGCGTCGACGAGGCCCTCGCCCGTCGCGTTGGCGCCCCAGCTCACCGTCGTGTACTGACCGGTGTTGATGTTGAAGACGGTGCGCGAGCCCGGCCCGAGCGGGATCGCCGTATCCTTGATGATCTGCTCGGCCTGTGACTGGTTGAGCGCGGGGTTCTGCTCGGCCAGCAGCGCCGCGATGCCCGTGACGTGCGGCGTGGCCTGGGACGTACCCCCGACGAAGAACCAGCTCAGCTGACCGCTGTTCAGCTGATAGGGGCCGACGACCCACGAGCCCGGAGCGGCGACGTCGAGCTCCTGCCCGGGCAGCTCACGACTCGAGAAGGTGGTGATGTAGAAGTCGGCGGGGTTGGTCGGCTCCGCGACGTCGCACGCGCGCCACCAGATGGTGGACACCGGCGAGCCACCGCAGGTCTCCCACTCGTGAATCCAGCCGTACGCGGCGACGGAGATCATCTGCGGGTAGGCGCCGGGATAATGCATGCCGGCGTCTCCCGCGTTGCCGGCGGCGGCGACGAGGATGACGCCCCGGGCGATCGCGTAGTCGATCGCGCGCTCCACCAGGACGCTCGGCCCGCCGCCCAGGCTCATGTTGATGACGACGGGGCTCCCGCTCAGCTCACCGGCCTTGAGATCGGCCATGTAGATGATGCCGTGCGCGACCACCGAATTCCAGCCGCTGCCGTTCTGGTTGAGCACCTTCACCGGGATGATCGTCGCGCGCGGCGCGACGCCGTTCACGATGCCGCTCGGATGCACGAAGCCGATGATCGTGCTCGTGACGTGCGTGCCGTGGGAGTCGGTGTCGTGCTCCCACTTGTTGGGCTGGTCCGAGACGTTGCCCCGGTCACCGCCGCCGCCGCCGAAGGAGCGCGCATACTGCGTCGCGATCCGATCCGTGGGGAAGTACTCGCGCCACGTCCGGAGGAGCCCCGTGTCGAGCACGCCGATGTAGACCCCATCGCCCGTGAGCCCGCCGAGCGCGGGATTGCGCCCGGTGAAGCCGGGGGAGACGGTGACGTTGACGGCGTCCAGATTCCACGTGCTCATCCCCGCGGAGAAGTCGCTCGGCGCCACGAGCTCGTTCACCGGGATCGCAGTGACCGCACCGTCGACCTCGGCGGCCTCCACGTACGCCTTCGCCCGGATCGCTGGGAGCTGGGCGGCCTTGGCGCGCATCGTGACGGCGTTGAGCTGTGGGATGACGTCGAGCACCTGACCGATGGTGTTCAGGTCGGCGATGATCGCACCGGTGGGAGCGGACTTGAGCAGGACGTTCACGCCATTGCTCGCCGCCGCGGACACGGCCGCGCTCGCCGCGTCCGACTGGGGCGGCGTCGGGGCGGTGGGATCCGCGCAGGCGGCGAAGCCCAGGGCGGCGATGAGGGTGAGCGTGTACCTGGTGCGAGATCGCATCGTGCACCTCCGCGGGAAGAGTGCGCTCATTGGAGCGACTGGCACCGAGCGCGACGAGCCAGCCGTCCGACCGCAGGGCTCCCGTGGATCTCACGCCCACGACCGACGGTGGAGCCTGGAATCGGCGGGCCAGTATCCGGTGCTCGCACCGCGGGTGTCAACCTGATCCGCAGAGTGGTGTCCCGTCGTCCGCGGCTGCGACAGGCTCGACGGATCGAGCGCGGCTCGCATCAGGAACGCTGCTCCTCGGCCCAGCCGCAGAGTCAGGCGGGTAGCTCACGCGCAGCGGGGCGTCGGCAGCCGGAGGACGGGCGCACGTTCATCCGTCTGGTGCGGCGTGGGATCATCGTGGCGTCGGCGAATCAGCGGCGGGCCTGCTCACCGGCGCGCCTGCTACGGATGCCGGTGATGTAGGGCGAGCGTGGCCGGTCACGGCGAGCGCGCCTCGCCTCTGGAGTGCGTCGCCAGCTCGGCCAGCAGCCGCACTCCGTGCGGCGGTCGACGGAGCGTAGCTGCGCGGGAGCGCGGGCGGCTCGGGGCGCCCAACCGGCGATACGAGCCACCCACCTCCCACGATGCCCAACATGAAGACGTCGGACCTTCCTGCGCTGCGATCGACGCCGATGGCGTGGGCCGCCCCGCGGTCGCGTGCGCAGGCATCGTGACGGAAAGTAGGCGCGCGGCGACTCCAGGCGCGCATGAAGCCACTGGTCCAGGCGGAGTGCGTAGCGGGGAGCGCGGAGGCATCGCGCTGGACCCGGTGGACAGAGGACCTACGACCGCCGACCGCGGGGTATGGCACGGGCCGCGGCGGAGGCCGCGGCCCGCAGGGCGCGTCAGCGCCCGCCCATCGGGTACCAGGTGAGACCAAGGTTGATACGCGCCGACGTCGCATCAATGCCCAGGCCATCGACGCTCACGTCGTCGAACTTCACCGTGTCGAACTCGCCGGTAGTCCACTTCAGACCAACGCC
>DATANT010000125.1:0-2398 GCA_036266115.1 Gemmatimonadaceae bacterium
AAGACGCGATCCCGGTAGCCGTCGCGCAGCGCCCGTCCCATCCGGATCTCGCTCGCCCCGCCGTTGTAGTCCCAGCAGTTGTCCATGAAGGTGATGCCGCGGTCGATGGCGCTGCGCACGATGCGCACGGCGAGCGGCTCGGCCACCCGTTCCAGCGACAGGTGCCAGCCGCCCAGGCCGATGGCCGAGACGCGCTCGCGCGTCCGACCCAGGACGCGGTAGGGCATGTCGGACGGTGTGTCTCCTGACATGGGACTCTCGGGTTCGGCGTGCGGCGGTGGACGGTGGTACGTCCAGCGCACACCGCGTACCCGCGAGGGCGGTGAGCTCGGGACCACTGGCTGTTCCTGGGCCTCGGGGGCCTTGGGCTCATCGCCCTCGGCCGGACGATGGCGCGGAGCACACCGGCCGCCGTGAGGATCGGACGGCGCCGAGCAGAGCGCTCAGCTGGAGGGTGGGGAGGCCGCTGGGCCGCTCACCACGTCCCGCAGTGCGCCGCGGCGCAGCTTTCCCGACGCGGTGCGCAGCAGCGGCTCGGTCGCGAGGCGGATCTCGCGCGGCGTCTTGTAGCCGGCCAGCTGCGAGCGGCAGTGCGCCCGGAGCGTCTCGCCCGCCGCATCGGCCGACGCGAGCACGCCCGCGGCAAGTCGGATCACGGCCACGACGCGCTGCCCCCACGTGTCGTCGGGCACGCCGAACACCGCTGCCTCGGCCACCCACGGATGCGCCAGCAGCGCCGCCTCCACCTCCGCCGGGTAGACGTTCTCGCCGCCCGTGACGATCAGGTCGTCGCGCCGGTCGAGCACGTGGAGATATCCGTCCGCATCCAGGTGGCCCACGTCGCCCGTGTGCAGCCACCCGTCCACGATCGCGCGCGCGGTGGCATCTGGCCGACCGGCGTAGCCCGCCATGACGACGGGGCCGCGCACGAGGATCTCGCCGGCCTCGCCCACGCGAGCGTCGCGACCGTCATCCGTCACCACCCGGAGCGCGTTGGGGTACAGCGGCCGCCCGGCCGCTCCCAGCTTGCGCAGTGCGTCCTCGGGTGCGAGGGTCGCCACCTGCGACGCCGTCTCGGTGAGGCCGTAGGTCTGGACCACCGGGATGCCCGCGCGCGCGCACCGCTCCAGCAGCGCGCGCGGGGCGGGGCCGCCCCCCAGGAGCGCGCACCGGAGTGATGGCGGGTAGGGCCGGTCGCCGCGCTCATCCAGCAGACGCTGCAGCATCACGGCGACCAGGGAGACGATGCTCACGCGCTCCGTGTCGAGCGCGCGGTTCACCGTCGCGGCGTCGAAGCCGTCGTGGACGATCGCGGCGATGCCATAGATCGTGGCGCGCAGCAGGATCGACAGCCCACCCACGTGGAACAGCGGCAGGCAGACGAGCCACCGGTCGTCCGCGTGCGTTCCCAGGTTCAGGGCGGAGCCCACCGCGCTCCACCAGAAGTTGCCGACGGTGAGCATCGCCCCCTTGGGCTGCCCCGTCGTCCCCGACGTGTAGACGATCGCGACGACGGTCTCGGGGTCGTGCGCGAGGAGTGCCGGCGCATCGGCTTCGCCCACCGCGTCCAGCGCGTGGCCGCCGAGCATCGCCGCCCCCGCGGCGTCGACACTCACGGTGACGAGCTCGGGCCGCTCGCGGCGCGCGCGGTCGGCCAGCGCGGCGGTGCGCCCCTCCACGACGAGCACCCGCGGCGCCGCGTCCCCGAGCTGCCACGCCAGCTCGTCGGCGCTCAGGCGAACGTTCAGGGGCACGAGCGTGAGGCCCATGCGGAGCGCCGCGTGCACGAGCATCGCGGCATCGGGCCCGTTGTGCAGGAGCATCGCGACCCGGTCGCCCGCGCGCGCGCCGAGGGCCGCGAGGCGGCGCGTGGTGCGCGTCGCGTCGGCATCGAGCTCGGCAAAGCTCCACGCGCGGCCGCCGGCGACGAGCGCGGTGCGCTCGGGCGTGGTGGCGGCGCGGTGCGCGAGCCAGTCGGGCAGCACGTCGGCGGTGAGAGCCATCGCGCGGTCGGCGGTGCGTGAAGGGGGCTGGCGCCTAGGGCGCGCGCGCGAGCAGCAACCCCGTGGCGAGCAGCAGGCCGAAGAGCATGAGCAGCTGGCCGGTGCGCGCGAGCATCGGGTTCAGCTCGCGCCCGGCCAGCCCGTCCAGCACCCGGCGCGCGTGCGCGACGGCGAGTGGAGCGGTGAGCCACGGGAGCAGCAGCCAGCGGCGGTCCGCGTCCACCAGCGCCAGCGGGATCAGCACCAGGTAGGCGATGGCGAGCTGCACCGCGTACTGCGCGCGCGTCGCCCGCTCCCCGATGTGCACCGCGAGCGTGCGCTTCCCGGCCGCGCGGTCCGTCGGCAGGTCGCGCAGGTTGTTCACCACCAGGATGTTGGTGACGAGCAGGCCGATG
>DATANT010000126.1:0-14431 GCA_036266115.1 Gemmatimonadaceae bacterium
ACGCGGACGCGGACGGCTCCCTGAGGGAGTGGGTGAGGGTGATGCGTCGGAAGCAGTATCGGGGGCATCTGGAGGTGCAGAACGACTTCCCATCGGTGGATTTCATCGGGCCCCGGAAGGCAGTGTTCAACATCGGCAGGAACAAGTACCGCCTCGTGGTGGATCTGCGGTATGATCTGGGCCGGATCTACGTCCGCCACGTGGTAACCCACGCCGAGTACAGCCGGTTGATCAGGAAGGGACTGCGCTGACCGGAATGGTTGAACGCGGGATATGTCGGCCGCAGCACCGCCCCTCACGGGCCCAAGATTGAGGACAGGGAGACGACGATGGCAACGGCAATGGTGCTCGACTTCTCGACGCCGCACGTGCTCCGGAACGCCAGGGAGTACAAGGCCGCGGTGGCCGAGATCGACCGACTGCTGGACGCCGATCCGAAGCGGGGGACCGAAGCCTACGAGCGCCTCGAGTTCCTCTCGGTGCTCGTGCAAGCGTACGAGGACGAGCGCGACCCGATCGATGAGCGCGACGGCACCCCGCAGAGTGCGGTCGCCTTCATGCTCGAGCAGAAGGGCATGACGCGCGCCGACCTCCACTCCCTCATGGGCGGCAAGGCGCGGGTATCGGAGTTCTTTGCCGGGAAACGCTCATTGTCGATCGTGCAGGTCCGTGCGCTCCACAGGGAGCTGGGGATTCCGGCGGATCTGCTGATCGGTTAGCGCAGAGCCCTGCACCCGTCGAGCCCAGCGCCGGGAACCGCTCCTGGCGTGCGACGGGAGAGGAGGAACGACAGAAGGCGGACGCCACGCTCACGGGGCGAGCACCTGCCATCGGGCGGCCGCTTCTATCTCGGCTCCCTGTACACCACCCCATCCTTCATCACGAACACCACGTCCCGCAGCGCGGCGATGTTCGCCGTCGGGTCGCCGGTGACGGCCACCAGGTCGGCGAGGAGACCGGGCCGCACCTGGCCCAGCTGATCGTCCAGATGCAGGATGCGCGCGTTCACCCGGGTGGCGGCGCGCAGCGCGGCGAGCGGGGTCATGCCGTAGGACACGAGCAGCTCCAGCTCGCGCGCCTCGGTGCCGTGGGTGAACACGCCCACGTCGCTCCCGTTGCAGATGGTGACGCCCGCGTCCAGCGCGGCGCGCACGCTGCGGCGCTTGGCCGTGATGCGCGCCGGCTCCGGCGTGCTGCCCTCGCGCCAGCCGCGGTAGCGCTCCACCGCGTCGCTCGCGGCGACGGTGGGACAGAGCGCCACGCCGCGCTCGCGCATCAGGCGGAACACCTCCGGCGTGCCGGCGTCGCCGTGCTCGATGGTCTCCACGCCGGCCATCACCGCCCGACGCATGCCCTCGGGGGAGCTCGCGTGCGCCACCACCGGGCGCCCGGCGCTGGCCGCGGTCCGCACGATGAGCTCGAGCTCCTCCAGCGAATACGTGGGCCGCACCTCGCCGCCCGGGCCCCAGGGGTAGTCCGCGTACACCTTCACCCAGTCCGCGCCGGCGCGGATCTGCCGCCGCACCGCCTGCGTGAGCCCGTCCACGCCGTCGGCCTCCTCGGCGCCCTGCGGCACGCGCACCTCCGGCGCGAAGCCGCTGGGCGCGTAGCTGCCCGTGGCGACGAGCGCGCGGGTGGCCACGAGCAGGCGCGGGCCCGGAATGATGCCCAGCTCGATCGCGCGCTTGAGCCCCACGTCGGCATCGCCCGCGCCCTCGGTGCCGAGGTCGCGCACGGTGGTGAAGCCGGCGAGCAGCGTGTTGCGCGCGTGCACGGTGGCGCGCGCCACGCGCTCGCCCAGCGGCTCGCGCAGCACCTGATCCTCCCACGGGGTCTCGTCGTACGGATGCAGCAGGAGATGCGCGTGCGCCTCGATGAGCCCGGGGAGCAGCGTGGCGCCGGGGAGCGCGACGACGCGGGCGTCTGGCGGTGCCGTGATGCCCACCGTGGGGCCCGCCGCCACGATCCTCCTGCCTCGCACCAGCACCACCCAGCCGTCGTGCATCCGCTCGCCGTCGAAGACGCGATCGGGGCGCAGCAGCACGGGGCCGGCCGAGTCGACCGGGGTCTGCGCCCGGACGGCCGTGGACGGTGCGGCGGAAGCCACCAGGACGATGGCGAGGGCGGCGAGGCGACGATGACGGCGTGACATGCGGGCACCGACGGAAGGGTTGAGACGCGGTGGACGACCCGGCGAATCTGCGCCGATGAGCGCCGATGCGACAGCCGGCGGGTGCGCGGCGGGCGGCCGGGCGGGCGGCCGGGCGGCGCGCCCGGCAGCGCACCCGGTGCCAGGCGGGGCCCTACTTGCCGAAGCGCGTCGTGAGCCCGATCGTAGGGAGCCGCCGCTCCACGCCGCCCGTGCGGCGCGCCGGCCCGGCATCGGTCGCACCCGCTCGAACATTCCGGAGGGGTATAGTGACGACGGCCGCCTGGTTCTTCATGCTCGGCAGTTGGGCATTCGTGCTGGGACTCACGTTCTGGAGCTTCTGGCGCATCCTGAGCCTCAAGCAGCACTTCGACCCGGATGGCATCGGGCCGGCGCAGCCGCCGGTGCCGGCGCGGACGGAGGGCACGGAGCCCTGACGCCCGCCATGAGCTGAACGGAGAGCGGGGGCCATCGCGACGCGATGGCCCCCGCTCTCCGTTCCGTCATCGGACGGGCGAGCCGTGGTGGTGAGCTCGCCGGCCGCTGCGCGGCGTCATGCCGCTGCGTCGTTCCCCAGCATCAGCGTCAGCAGGTGCCTGGGCGGCTGCGGATCGTTGGTGAGCGAGAGCTCCAGGCGGTCGATGATCGCCGGCTCGTCCACGCGCAGGGCGAGCAGCTCCCGGGCGCGCGCACGCGTGAGCACGGGATAGAAGTGCAGCGTGGCGTGCGGGGTGAAGGCGAAGCGCGCGTGCATGAAGTCGAGCTTCGTCGCCTTGATGCGCTCGTGCACCAGCCGCAGCGGCCCGTTGGGGTCGAGCGGCAGGCTCACGATGTTCGTCTGCATGAATCGCGTGGGCGCGCCGAAGTGCAGCACCATCGGCTCCAGCGCGGCGACCACCGGCTGGAGCGAGGCGCGCAGCGTCTGGACGTCGGTGCCCGGCGTGATGGGGCCGGTGCCGGACGATCCCACCATGGTCACGTGCGGTCGGTTGGTGGCGGCCAGCTTGGGATCGTACTGCCGCTGGATCTCGGCGATCCGCTCCCCGGCCGGGCCGCCGACCGGGGCGAGCACGAAGATCCCCTTGGCGCGGCGCCAGTCGCGTCCGCTTTCGGGGATGTCCTCCTCGTACTCGAACTCGTCCTCGTCCGGCCATCCCCAACGGTGGAGCGGGTCGTCACCGGCGCGCCGCGCCATGCGTCAGCCCTGCTCTCGGTCGCGGCGTACGGGCACGCGCTTGCCCTTGAGAGTGGTACCGCGCAGCGCCTGGATCACGTCCTCCGCGATCTCCTCGGGCACCTCCACCAGGGTGAAGCTGTCGGCGATCTCGATGGCGCCCACGGCGCTCGAGTCCACCCCGACCTCGTTGGCGATGGCACCCACGACGTCGCCGGGCCGGATGCCGGCCTTGCGCCCGGCGCCCAGATAGATGCGGGCGACGGTCCAGGGCACTTCCTTCCGCCGGCGGGGACGCGGTGATTCGCTCCGGCCGGCGCGGGAAGGCTGACGGTCGCGGGCGCTGTCGGGGCTATCGTCATAACGGGGGGGGGCCCCCGTCCGCCGAGCGTCGCCGCGATCGCCCCGTTCGCCCCGTCCTTCGCGTCCGAAGCGTCCCGCGCCGCGCGACGTCGGCCGATCCTCGGGGATCGCCGCCACCGGGATCTCCGCCTCGCTCTCCGCGCCGCCGCCCTCCGCCTCGTGCGCCATCTTCACCGCGGCGGCCACCACGTCCATCAGGTCGAACTCCCCCGCCAGCGTCTCGCCCACCACGCGGTACTGATCCAGGTCGCCGGCCAGCAGCAGCTCGCGCAGCGAAGCGCGCGTGAGGTCCAGCCGCCGCGCGCGCAGGTCCGCCACCGTGGGCACCGTGCCCACCGTGATCCGCTGCTTGGTGACCCGCTCGATGTTGCGCAGCTGCCGGTGCTCGCGCGGCTCGGCGATGGTGATCGCCACGCCCTCGCGTCCCGCGCGCCCCGTGCGGCCGATGCGGTGCACGTACGACTCCGGCGCGCTGGGCACGTCGTAGTTCACCACGTGCGACAGGTGCTCGATGTCCAGGCCGCGGGCCGCCACGTCGGTGGCCACCAGCAGCTCCACCGTGCCCGCCCGGAACTTCTTCATCACGCGGTCGCGCTGCTCCTGCGTCATGCCGCCGTGCAACGCCTCGGCGCGATACCCGCGGCCCGTGAGCGTCTCCGCCAGCTCGTCCACGTCGCCGCGCGTGCGGCAGAACACGATGGCCGACGTCGGCGCCTCCATGTCGAGCACGCGCGCCAGCGTGGAGCCCTTGTGCGCCCGCGGGACGATGTACGCCATCTGCCGCACGCGCGGCATCTCGCCCGCCGTGAGCGTCTCGCGCCCGATCGTCACGCGCACCGGGTTCTTCAGGTGCCGTTCGCCGATCGCCGCCACGCGCGGTGCCATGGTGGCCGAGAAGAGCGCCGTCTGCCGCTCCCTGGGCACCGCGCTCAGGATCGCCTCCAGATCGTCGGCGAACCCCATGTCCAGCATCTCGTCCGCCTCGTCCAGCACCAGCACCTGCACGTCGCTCAGCACCAGCGACTTGCGACGCACGTGATCGAGCGCGCGCCCCGGCGTGGCAATCACCACGTCCACGCCGCGGTCCAGCGCCCGGAGCTGCGTCACCATCGCCGCGCCGCCGTAGACGCTCAGCACCCGCACGCCCAGCCCCTTGCCGTACTTGTGCACCGCCTCGGACACCTGCATCGCCAGCTCGCGCGTGGGCACGAGCACGAGGGCGCGCGGCGCGCGGCGGTTGCCGTCTCCCAGCGCGATGCGCTGCAGCAGCGGGAGCGCGAAGGCAGCGGTCTTGCCGGTGCCCGTGGCCGCCTGGCCCAGCAGGTCCCTGCCGGCGAGCAGGTGCGGGATGGCTTCGCGTTGAATGGGGGTGGGCTCCTCGTAACCGAGTCCCGTCAGCGCGGCGACGAGCTCGGGGCCGAGGCCGAGCGAGGAGAATCCGGTATCGGGACCGGTGTCGGAGCCGGTATCCGGCTGTTGATCGGCGGGCAATTGGTCAGGCATGCCCTCAATATAGGCCAGAAGCGTGCTCGCCGAACGATGACCGGTCGGCGATTTCAGCCGTTCACGGCCGGTTCAGGCGCCATGGCCGCCATCACGCAGCACCTCGGCGGCGTACTCCACCCCGCGCGGCGTCCGCGAGCCGTGCCACGAGAGCAGCTCGCCGTCGGCGATGCGGAAGCGGTGCCGCGGGAGCCCGGTGGCCGCCACGAGCTCGTCCACGTGCCGCTCGCCGAAGGGAAAGGGCTCGGTGGAGAGCAGCACGACGTCGGGGCCGGCCGCCACCAGCTCCGCGGGCTCCACCACCGGGTAACGGTCGGCTTTCGTGCCGAAGACGTTCTGCCCGCCGGCCTGGGTGAGGAGCGCGTCCACGAAGGTGTCGCCGTTCACCGCCATGTACGGTTGGCGCCAGATCAGGTAGGCCCAGCGCACCGGCGGGCGTCCGGCGGCGTCCTGCCGCACGCGGAGGCTGCGCGCCTCGATGTCCGCCGCGATGCGCTCCGCCTCGGCCGGCCGCTCGAGCACGGCGCCGATGTCGCGCACCATCGCCGCGGTGTCGGCCGCGTTGCGGGGAAAGCTGCTGTGGACCCGGATGCCCGCCGCGCGCAGCGCCTCGGCGTCCTCGCGGCGGTTCTCCTCCTCGTTCATGAGCACGAGGTCCGGCGCGAGCGCCACGATGCGAGCGATCTTCGGGTTCTTCGTGCCGCCCAGCGTCTCCACGCGCGCCACCCCGTCGGCCGGGTGGACGCAGAACTTGGTGCGCCCCACGAGGTCGGCGCCGCGGCCGAGGTCGAAGACGAGCTCCGTGAGGCTGGGGCAGAGGGAGACGAGGCGCATGCTCTCAAGCTAGCCGGGGCCCGGGTGGCGGGAAGCGGGCGTGGGCGCAGTGCACGAGCGGAGCGTCCAGCCCGCTCCTCAGAGATTGGCCTTGTGCTGTGCTCCGTCGACCACGATGCACGCGCCGGTGACCCAACTCGCCCGCTCGCACACGAGAAAGGCTACCACGTCGGCAACCTCCTCCGGGGTACCCATCCGGCCCCAGGGGATCGTGTTCAGCACGGCACCGTAGAGGTCCGGGTTGTCGTGCTTCACCTGCTCCCAGAGTCCGCCGGCAAACTCGATGGAGCCCGGTGCCACCGCGTTGACCCGGATCTTCTGCGGCGCCAGCGCGACGGCGAGCGACTTTGCGTGGCTGACCAGGGCCGCCTTGGCGGCCCCGTAGGACGCGGGGAAGCCGAGCGCCGCGAGGCCAGCGATCGACGAGATGTGGACGATCACCCCGCCGCCGACTCCGCCCATCCACGGCGCCACCTTCCCGCTGGCCCGCACGGCGGCCATGAGATCCACGCTCAGGGTCGACTCCCAGGCGCCCTGATCGTCGGCAAACGCCAAGCCGCTGGGGTTGTTCACCAGGATGTCGACGCGTCCGAGATTGGCGAGCGCCGCGTCGAGAAAGCCGTCGAGCGCCTCGGCGTTTCCCACGTCGCACACCGCCGCGAAGACGGGGACGGACCGCGTGCGCAACTCGGCCTCGGCCTCGCGCAACGCCGGCTCACCGCGGGCGCAGATGGCGACCCCCGCGCCTTCCTCGGCCAGACGGAGCGCGATCGCGCGGCCGATGCCCCGGCTCGCCCCGGTTACAATGGCTGACTTCCCTCGCAGGCCCAGGTCCATGGGATCTCCGCGGTATCGGGATGCTGACTGACCGAGTCACGCCACGGCGCGGGCGTTCCGTACGCCGGCTACGAGAGTCGGCGCCCGCCGCCGACCCTTGTCGTCGAGGGCGACGACACGCGCCTCCCGCGCGTTCGTCGGGCGGCGCAGGGGGTCCTCAGCGGCGGGGTCCTCAGCGGCGGGGCCCTCACGCAGCGTGGGATCGCGCCCGCGCGCACGCCGCCGCCCCAGAGTAGGGGCGGCTCGCTGGGGCGGCAAGGCCTGCGCTGGTGCTGCACCACCCCTCCGCAGCGCACCGGCGTGCCAGCATGTGAAGCGCTTCGCACCCGTTTCGCGACCACGTGTTTCGCCGCCGCCCGCGTGCGTCGCCGGAGCATGAGGCGACCCATCGCCCCATGGATCCTCGCCTCGCTGGTCGCGGGCAGGTGCCAGCAGTCCTCGCTCGGCAGAGGGATCAACCCTTCGTCCCTGTCATCTCACAGGATCTTCCTTGTCATCCCGCCGGAGCGTCGAAGACGCGAGTGTCGGGATCGTCTTCACGTCTCGTGATGCCGGAGGCGTGATGAGGGCACAGCGGTCAAACGGCCGCGAGGGAGAGCGATCCCGACACTCGCGCAGCCTTCGGCTGCGCTCCTGCGGGATGACAACCTTGACTGGCATTGCGCTCGGCCGCGCTCCGGCGGGATGACACGATGGACTGGCCCCGCCGTCTGGCAGCGCCCCTGACGGCTGACAGCATGGGCCGCGCCATCAGTCGACGAGGCCGGGCCGCTCGATGCGTCGGGCTGTCACCCCACCTCGGTGAGGCACATTAGGGGCAGTCCACCCTCTCCCGCACTTCCTCGAACACCACCGGCAGGTCGGAGCGCGGCGTGCGGACCACCGCCACCGGCGCGGTGAGCGCCTGCGTGGTGACGCACCGCGCGCCGGGCTCCGTCTCGCGCACGAGCACGCGCAGCGCATCGTGCTCCTCGCGCACTTCGGCCACCGCGATCGCATGGCCGCCGGTGGGCTTCGCGCCAGACGCCACCACGATGAGCTGCTCGCGCTCGAACGGCACGGCGGGCAGGGGCGGCGCGGGCTCCACGTTCGCGGTGATCCGGCTCCAGAGCGCCGCCCACTCGGTGGCGTCGCGCACGACCAGACGCTCCCGCGTACGCAGCCCACTGTACTGCTCGCCCACCACCACGCCGCCCACGGTCAGCGGCTCCGCGCGCAGCAGGCCGCGATCCTCGGCCCCGGGAGCGGTCGTGGTGCTCGAGCAGGCGCCAACGCCGAGCGTGAGTGCGACGATCGCGAGGCCGCGACAGACTGGGGAGAGAACCATGGCAGCACCTGGGTCGGGGGACGGAGCAGCGCGCACGTCATCATTCCTCGTGACGGACCTCCCCATCCGTGCGCCGGGTCACCGACGTTCCCGACATCTGGTTCCGGCCCGTGTCCCGCCTTCGGCCAGGCTCGGGCCGGGACCCGCTATCGCCGGTTCGCCCGCCGACCCCTGACCGCCGGCAACTCCACGTCGGCCGCGGACTCCAGCAGCTCTCGTGCGTGGGCGCGACTCACGTCGCTCTCCGGATCGCCGCCCAGCATGCGCGCCACCTCCGCCACCCGCGCGTCGCCCTCCAGGATCACCACGTCGGCCGTGGTCACCCCGCCGCGGGCGCCCTTGCTCACCAGGATGTGATGGTGCGCGCGCGCCGCGAGCTGCGGCAGGTGCGAGATGGCGAATACCTGGTGGTGCGCCGCGACGCGCCGCATGGTCTCGCCCACCTGCAGCCCCACCCGCCCACCGATGCCCGCGTCCACCTCGTCGAAGACGAGCGTGGGGGTGTGATCCAGCCGGGCAAGGATGGTCTTGAGCGCGAGCATCACGCGTGAGAGCTCGCCACCGGACGCCACGCGATGCAGCGGCCGCGCCTCGTGCCCCACGTTCAGCGTGACGCGGAACTCCACGTCCTCCGCGCCGTTCACGCCTGTCTCGTCCAGGGGCACCAGCGCCACCGCGAAATGGCCATCGGGCATTCCGAGCTCGGGCAGCACCTGATCCACCGCGCCCGCCAGCCGAGCCGCACCGTCCGCACGGAGCGCGCTGAGCGCGGCCGCCTCGTCGCGCAGCGCGTCGCGCGCGGCCTGCTCGCGCTGCTCCAGCTGCCGCAGGTCCAACCCGGCGGAGTCCACCAGGTCCAGCTCCTCGCGCGCCGCGCGGCCGGTCTCCAGCACGTCGGCCACGCTGGCGCCGTACTTCTTGGTGAGGTGGAAGAGCAGATCGCGCCGCTGCTGCACCTCGCCCAGCCGCGCGGGATCGAGATCGATGCCCAGCTCGTACTCCTCCACCTCGCGCGACAGCTCCTCCAGCGCGTAGTAGGCCGCGTCGTAGAGCTCCTGCAGGCGGCCCGTGCCCGGGTCGATGCGCTGCAGCCCCGCCAGCGCGCGCTGCAGGTGGCCCAGCCGCGCGAGTACCGCGTCATCGTCGCCGCCGTCCAGCGTGGACCGCATGCCCTCCACCAGGGCGCGAAGCTCCTCGGCGTGCTCCAGCCGGCGGGCCTCGTCCTCCAGCCGCACGTCCTCGCCCTCCACCAGCTTGGCCGCCTCGATCTCCTGCGCCACGTGCCGCAGGTAGTCCGCGCGCTGCTCGGCATCGCGCCGCCGGCGCGAGAGATCGCGGATCTCCGCCTGCACCTCGGCCAGACGCCGATGCGCCTGCGCCAGCGAGCGCGCCCGCTCGCTGGCGCCGCTGAAGGCATCGAGGATGAGGCGCTGCGAGTCGCCGTCGAGCAGCGTCTGCGCCTCGTGCTGCCCATGGAGGCTCACCAGCAGCCGCCCGATCTCGGCGAGCACGCCCGCGGTCACCGTGGTGCCGTTGGCCCACGCCCGCGCGCGGCCAGCCGCCGAGAGCTCGCGCTTGAGCACCAGCAGCCCGTCGTCGGCGTCGATGCCGCGCTCGTCCAGCAGCGCGGCCAGCTCGCCGCCCTCGCCCACGTCGAACGTGCCCTCCACCGTGGCCTTGTCCGCGCCGGTGCGCACGAGGTCCGCGCTCGCGCGCTCCCCCAGCAGCAACCCGAGCGCGCCCACGATGATGGACTTGCCGGCACCCGTCTCGCCGGTGAGCACGTTGAAGCCACGAGCGAGCGGCAGCGTGAGTGACTCGATGATCGCGAAGTTCTTGACGCGGAGCTCGGTCAGCAATTGCCGTCCTGGTCGCGGTCACGCAACCCGCCCCAGCCCAGCTTGCGGGTGAGGCGGGAGAAGAAGGTGGTGTCCCAGAAGCGCACGATGAGCACCGGGCTCGGGGCTCGTCGCACCTGGAGCACCTCGCCCGCCGCGAAGGTGGTTCCCACCTGCCCGTCCACCGTCACCATCAGCTCGTCCGGGCCATCCTCCGTCCGCACCGTGAGCACGCTGGCCGGCGGCAGCACGAGCGGCCGAATGGAGAGCGTGTGCGCCGAGATGGGGGTGACGATGATGGAGTCCAACGCCGGAAACACCACCGGTCCACCGGCCGACAGGCTGTACCCCGTGGACCCCGTCGGGGTGCTGAGGATGAGCCCATCGGCCGAGATGCGCCCCACCAGCTCGTCGCCGGCGTGCACGCGCATGCCGAGCACGCGGGCGAACCCGCCCTTGTGCAGCACCACGTCGTTGAGCGCGAACAGCCGGTGGCGCTCCTCGCCGGCCCGATCCATCACCTGGGCCTGCAGCGCCATGCGCTGCTGCACCTCGTAGTCGCCGATCGCGAGGCGCTTGAGCGCCGTCTCCAGCTCGTCGCCGGCGCACGCCGTCAGAAAGCCCAGCCGCCCCAGGTTGATCCCGAGGATCGGCACCGGCGTGCCCGCCAGGTAGCGGGCGCCGCGGAGCAGCGTGCCGTCACCCCCGAGGGTGACGAGCACGTCCACCATCTCGGGCGCCAGCAATCGCTCGCCACCCATGGCGAGCGGATAGAGCTCGTCCTCGAAGTAGAGCCGCAGGTTGAGCTCCGCGGCCAGCTCGAGGAGGCGGGCGAGGACGTCGCGAAGGCCCGGGTAGCCGGAATGGCCGACGACGCCGACCTGGATCACCCGGCCATCGCCTCGGAGCCGTGCAGCGCTCGCACCTTGTCCGCAATGCCTTCCGCGTCGAGACCCACGAGATGCAGCTGCCGCGGCCGCGGGGCCTGCTCGATGTACACGTCGGGCACGCCGTACGCGAGCACGCGCACGCCGGCGTCCAGCCGCGCCACCACGGCGGTCATGTACGCGCCGAACCCGTTCACCACCGTGCCCTCCTCCACCACCACCAGCTGCCGGTGGTCGTGGAGCAGCGCGGCCAGGGTCAGCTCGTCGTGCGGCTTGAGGTACCGGCAGTTCACCACGGACACGTTCAGCCCCTCGGCCGCCAGCGTGTCCGCGGCGGCGAGCGCCTGGCCCACCAGCGTCCCCACGGCCAGGATGGCCACGTCGCTCCCCTTGCGCAGCACTTCCCAGCTGCCGTGCGGCACCGGGGCGATCTCGCCCATGGGCGGCACCACGGCGTCCGGCGTGGCATCGCGCGGGTAGCGCACGCAGAACGGCGCGCCGCTCTCCACGCCGGTGCGCAGCAGGGCGAGCAGCTCGGTCCCGTCCTTCGGTGCCGTGACGGTCATCCCGGGCACGGCGAGCATGTAGGCGATGTCGTAGAGCCCCATGTGCGTGGGCCCGTCCTCGCCCACCAGCCCGGCGCGGTCCATGGCGAACGTGACGGGCAGGTGCTGGATGCAGACGTCGTGGATGACGTTGTCGTACGCGCGCTGCAGGAACGTGGAGTAGATGGCCACCACCGGCCGCTGCCCCTGCGTGGCCAGGCCCGCGGCGAACGTCACCGCATGGCCCTCGGCGATGCCCACGTCGAAGAAGCGGGCGGGATGCGCCTTGGCGAACGCGCCGGTGCCGGTGCCGCTCGGCATGGCCGCGGTGATGCACAGCACGTCCTGGCGCTCGGCACCCAGCTCCGCGAGGCCCTTGCCGAACACCGCGGTGTAGGGCGTGCCGCCCGAAGACGCAGGCACCTTGCCGGTGGACGGGTCATGGCCCGGTGGCAGGGCATGCCACTTCTCCACGTGCTCGCCGGCGGGAAACCCGTGGCCCTTCTTGGTGATCACGTGCACGATGCGCGGCGTCTTGAGATCGCGCACCGCCTTGAACGTCTCCACCAGCGCATCCAGGTCGTGTCCGTCGATGGGTCCGAAGTAGCGAAGGCCCAGCTCCTCGAACAGCACGCCCGGCGTGAGGAACGACTTGACGCTCTCCTCCCACTTGCGCACCAGGGTGCTCACGCCGGCCAGCGGGCCCGGCGCGTTGTCCACCAGCTCGCCGATCTTGCTGCGCACGCGGTTGTAGAGCGGATTGCGCTGCACGGACACGAGATACTTGTGCATGGCGCCCACGTTGGGCGCGATGGACATCTCGTTGTCGTTGAGCACCACGATGAAGTCGCGGTCCGAGTGCCCGGCGTTGTTCAGCCCCTCGTAGGCCAGCCCGCTGGAGAGCGCGCCGTCGCCCAGCACCGCGGCCACCTTGAAGTCCTCGCCCCGCAGGTCGCGGCCCACGGCCATGCCCAACGCCGCGGAGATCGCGGTGGCGGCGTGGCCTGCGCCGAAGGCGTCGTACGGGCTCTCGTTGCGCTTGAGGAACCCGGAGATGCCATGCTCCTGACGCAGCGTGTCGAAACGATCGGCGCGGCCGGTGAGCAGCTTGTGCGGGTAACCCTGATGCCCCACGTCCCATACCAGCTGGTCGCGCGGGGTGTCGAACACGTAGTGCATCGCGATCGTCAGCTCCACCACGCCCAGACCGGCGCCGATGTGGCCGCCGGTGCGCGAGCAACTGTCCACCAGGAACGCGCGCATCTCGGCGGCGAGCGCCGGCAGCTCGTCCTTCGAGAGCGTCTTGAGGTCGGCTGGCGATGTGATGCGCGAGAGAAGTGACATGGCGTACGAGTCTGCGTCTGCGGTGAGCTGGGCGCCGACGAGGGACAGCGTCGGCGGCAAACGTCGCCGGCTCACGCCGGCGACAGCTGAACAGTAACCGAAAACCTGCCGGAACGCTCCTGCCGCCCGCGTGCTACCGCCAGCGAGCGGCGACCCGCCCGCTACGAGCGGCGGGTGATGCTGAAGCGTGCGAGCCGTTCGAGATGCGGTGTGAGCAACCCCGCGGAGTCCAGCGCACCGCACGCCTCCTCCACCAATCTTCGCGCGCGGTCCACCGCGCCGTCTACCCCGAGCAGCGACGGATAGGTGCTCTTCTGCAGGAGCTTGTCGCGGCCAGCCGTCTTGCCCAGCTCGTCGCTCGTGGCCGTGACGTCGAGCACGTCGTCCGCGATCTGGAACGCGTGGCCGATGGCCGCGCCATAGCGCGTGAGCGCGTCCAGCGCCCGCTCCGGCGCCCGCGCCGCCATGCCGCCCAGCCGCGCCGATGCGGCGATGAGCGCGCCGGTCTTGAGCCGATGCACGCGCTCCAGCTCCGGCAGCGGGAGCGTGCGGCCTTCGGCGTCCAGATCCAGCTGCTGCCCGCCGATCATGCCGCTCGCCCCGGCGGCATGCATCAGCTCGCGCACCACGCTGCCGCATTCCACCGCCGGCAGCCCGAGCGCGGCCGCCGAACGTTGGGCGGTGTACGCCGCCAGCGGCACCATCGCGAGGCCCGCCGCCGTGGCCGCCGCCACACCGTACACGCGGTGCACCGCCGGCCGGCCGCGACGCATGTCGTCGTCATCCATGCACGGCAGGTCGTCGTGCACCAGCGAGTAGGCGTGCACCACCTCCACGGCCGCCGCCAGCCCACTGGCGTCGCCGGTGCCGTCGGCGGCCCGGTAGGCGCTGCACACCAGCGACGCGCGCAGGCGCTTGCCGCCGCCGCTCAGCGAGTAGCGGATCGCCTCGGCCACGCGCGGGGCGATGCCATGCAGCTCGGTTCGGCACAGCTCGGCCAGCGCCGCGTCCACCGCGGCGTGATCGCTGGCCAGCGTGCGGTCGTCCGCCAGCACGGCGGCGGGGCTAGGCGTCACGCTCCCGCAGCACGAACGTGCCGTCCGCCTCCTCCACCAGCGTCTTGATGCTCGCGTCCGCGCGGTCCAGCTCCCCCGCCGCGGCCCGCAGGTGCTCCACGCCCTCGCGAAACAGCGCGAGCGCGTCGTCGAGCGGCAGTTCCGTCCCGTCCAGGTCGGCCACGATCTCTTCCAGGCGGGCGAGCGTCTCCTCGAACTTCATGCGGTCGGCGGGGGAATCGGGAAATGGGGATCGGGCACGGCCGCGGACTCGGCGTCGGATCCGGCGCCGTGCGCGCCGCCGTGCGTGGTCGCGTCCTCCGTCGTCGGCTGCACCCGCCGCGTCTCGGCGTGCACGGTGCCGTCGCGCAGCAACAGAGAGAAGCTAGCGCCCGGCGCGAACTCCGTCACCGTTCCCAGGGTGCGCCCGGCTTCGTCGCGCGCCACGGCATACCCGCGCGCCAGCGTGGCCAGCGGGCTGAGCGCCTGCAACTGCGCCGCCGCCTGCGCCACGCGGCCACGGCGGCTCGCCGCGAAGCGCTCCGCCCCTACCCGCAGGCGCCTGGCCGAGTCGG